>JAFXTM010000004.1 GCA_017535865.1 Oscillospiraceae bacterium | reverse complement strand
GCGGTGCTTTGTGATGGCGAAGAAGGCGGGGGCGACTGACAGCATCACGCTGACGGGCGGCTGCGCGAAGAACGACGGTCTGAAGGAGGCCATCGAGCACGTACTGAAGCTGAAGGTCATCAACCTGAAGACGGACCCGCAACTGATGGGCGCGCTGGGCGCCGCGGAGTATGCCCGCCAGAAGGGCCTCGCCAAGGCCTGATCAGGCGGATACCGCTTTTCCCAAATTTGGAAAGGAGTCTGTCCATAAATGGAAAAACTTGCAAAAGTCATCTGGAAGCTCATTCTGATCCTGTTGATCGTGGTCGGCGTCCTGTTCGTCGTCTACTTCTGGAACCTCGATCAAAAGCTGATGGGCTGGGCCTATAAGCAGGTCAACGCCATGTTTGACCGCAAGAAGGTGGACCTGGTATTCTGACGGCATGGAGCTCTTCAATTCTCTGATCCGCGAGACCCGTTCCCTTCTGGAAAAGGGCAGCCCCAAGGCCTGGGACTACGCGCCCGGCGAGACCTGGAAGGACATCGGCTCGAGCGAACTGGTGCTCCAGAAGGACGCCGCCTTTGAGCTCGGCGCCTCCGGCCGGGGCTCGGCGAACTATGTGCTCTTCACCTCCGATCCCGCGCTCGTGGATCGGGACCAGATCCTGCTTTACGGGCCGGACCTGAGGGAGATCCGGGGCGATGTGGACTTCGCCCGTATCGTGCTGCTGCGCGTCGGGGTGCTGGACGACGATGAGGAACAGGTCTATCGTGTCCTCAAGGATATCGAGTTCGCTAAATACCATGTCTATCCCGAGGGTTACATGGTCCGCATGTCGCCCGAGAACTACCGCGAGCAGGTGCGTGTGAGCAAGCAGGCGATCCGCGGCGGCATCAGCTTCCGGGCGATCGGCAACAGCTATATCCAGGCTTACAAAAAAGATCCCAACGTCCTCAACGCCACGGTGATCTTTGTCACCGCGCCGGGCTTCGACTACAAGGCGATGAAGGACAACGCCAAAAAGGCCAGCGACATTACCAATACCTTGACCCATATTCTGGAAGGCCTGTCGACGGACTGCACCGTCTGCGCGCTGAAGGATATCTGCGATGAAGTGGAGGGCATGAAGGAACTCCATTTCGGCGTGGGCGACAAGGGACACAAGCACTGAATCCACACAGCAAAGCCAGGGCGAGACCTCGCCCTGGCTTTCTATTTTGCGCGCGCTTTGCATAGACTGGCTCCGGAGGTGAGTCCATGGCGAATGAAGAGAGCACGCGCGTCCCGGCCAGGCTCCACAGCCTTCAGATGGAGGGCCGGGAAAAGCTGAGTCTGAGCGGGGTAGAGGATGTGTCGGGCTTTGACGAGAGCCTGATCGTCCTGAGCACCGGGCAGGGTGCGCTGAGCATCCGCGGAACGGAGCTGCACATCGAGCGCATCGACCTGCCGAGCGGTACGCTGGAGGTGCGCGGCCATATCCAGGAGCTGAGCTATGAGGAGCCGATGCGCGCCGGCGGCCTCTGGGGCCGGCTCTTCGGCTGAGCATGGCGCGCGATCCGCGCGTCCAGCTCCTGCAATTGTTTGGCGCGCTGCTGCTGGGGCTGGCGCTCGGTCTGATCTATGACCTGCTGCGCCCGCCCCGACGGCGGCTCGGGCGTCTGTGCGCGGCGCTGCTCGACATGCTCTTTGCGCTGTGCGCCGGGGCCGCCGCCTTTCTATACGCGATGCGGGCGCTTTCGGGCCGTCTCGGCCTCTGGGAGCTCAGCGCCTCCGCACTTGGTTTCCTGCTGTACCTGCACATGCTGAGCCCGCTTTTTTATCCGCTGTTTTCCGGGTGCTTCGGTTTTTTATGCAGGATTTTCGGGTCATATAAAAAACTGTGCGTTAAGTTCCGGATTTCTGCAAAAAAATACTTCCAAAACATGAGAAAATGATTTATATTAAAGCGGTGAACGGTTTGACCGTTTAGTGAGGTAAAGATGCGGGAACGGAACCTGATCATGCGCCTGGTAGTCCTCGCGCTGATGCTCTATGCGCTGGGGAGTTTTGTCTCGGCCGGCCGGGAGCTTGCGAGGCAGCAGGCGGACACCCGGGCTCTCGAGGCGCGCCGGCAGGAACTGCTGGCGGAGCGCCGGGAGCTGGAGGCGCAGATCACGGCGGCGGAGGACCCGGAAGTCATGCGCCGCCTTGCCTGGGAAAAGCTGCGTATGGTCATGCCGGGGGAGACGGTCTTCTGCTTCACAGAGCCCGAGGGGGAGACCGATTGACTGCGGCCGCGCGGCCGTGTATGCGGATCCCGACCACCAGCATATAGAGAGAGGATACTGGGTCATGGCAATGGAAGTCGGAAACATTATGGAAGGAAAGGTGACGGGGATCACCAAGTTTGGCGCCTTTGTCTCGCTGGCGGAAGGGAAAAGCGGCCTGGTCCACATCTCCGAGATCGCCAATTCCTTTGTCAGCGATGTGAGCCAGTTCGTACAGCTCGGCCAGACGGTGAAGGTGCGCATCCTGAGCATCAGCCCGGAGGGGAAGATCAACCTCTCCATGAAGCGCGCGCAGGAAGAAGCGCCGCGGACTGAACGGCCGGCCCGCGCTCCCGCGCAGAAGCCGGCGCCTGCCCGGCCTGTCGAGGCGGTGGGCGCAGCGTCTGAGCGCACGCAGGCGGACGGACCCAGCGGCGACCAGGCCTTTGAGGAGCGCCTTAAGAAGTTCATGCAGGAATCCGACAGCCGCATGGCCGAAAAAAAGCAGTACTTCGAGCACCGCTCGCGGAACCGCCGCCGCTGACCCGGCACGCGGATCGACAATTGAGACGATAGAATATAGAGAAGAAATAGAAACAGAGGTACGATTCGATGTCAGATTTTCGTGAACTGTACGCAGCAAAACGCACCAGTGCGGAAGAGCTTGCCTCCCGAGTGGAGAGCGGCTGGCTGATCGGCATGGATGCCGGCGCTTCCCAGACGCCGGACATCATTTCGGCGATCGCCGCGCGCGCCCGGAGGGATGAGATCTCCGGCGTGAAGGTGCAGACCCTGTTGGACGTGTATCCGCTGGAGTATCTGGCGGACGCGAGTCTCTTCGGCAAGCTTACCAGCGAGGCCTGGTTCTCCGGCGGCGGTTCCCGCAAGGCCGTCAACGGCGGCTACGGCGACATCATCCCCAACTATTACCGCGACATCCCCGGCTACATCCGCCGGATGTACAACTATGACGCGTTCTGCGTCTCGGTCTCTCCGATGGACAAGCACGGCTATTTCTCTCTGGCGACGGTCAGTTCCTACTGCCCGGCCATGATGGAGAAGGCGCGCAACATTTTCCTCGAGGTGAACGACTGCCAGCCGCGCGCCGTCTGCGGCACGCAGATCCACATCAGCCAGGTGGCGGGTCTGGTCGAGGTCAGCCACCCGATCCCCACGCTCCCGCCGACAAAGCTCGACGAGACCAGCAGCGTGATCGGCGGCCTGATCGCGGAGCGCATCGGGGACGGGGCCTGCATCCAGCTCGGCATCGGGGCTATCCCCGACGCGGTTGGCGCGGCGCTCGCCTCCAAGCACGACCTCGGCATCCACACCGAGATGTTCACCGACTCCATGGTTGAGCTCATCGCCTGCGGCGCGGTGAACAACTCCAAAAAGCAGATCCACCGCGGCCAGACGGTCACGACTTTTGCGCTGGGCTCCCAGCGGATGTATGACTATATCGACGACAATCCCGGCATCGCGTTCCTGCCCGTGGACTATGTGAACGACCCGAACGTCATCTGCCGCAACGACAATATGGTCTCCATCAACGCGGCGCTGGAGGTCGATCTCTGGGGTCAGGTCTGCGCCGAGAGTGTGGGCACGAAGCACATGTCCGGCACCGGCGGCCAGGTGGACTATGTCCGCGGCGCCTGCCAGTCAAAGGGCGGCAAAAGCTTCATCGCCTTCACCTCGACGGCCAAGGGCGGGACGATCAGCAAGATCAAGTCCATCCTCACGCCGGGCGCGGTGGTCACCACCAGCAAGAACGACGTGGACTACATCGTCACCGAGTACGGCGTGGCCCATCTCCGCGGCGAACCGCTCTCGAGCCGGGCCCGCCAGCTCATTGCCATCGCCCATCCCGACTTCCGGGATGAGCTCCGGTTCGAGGCAAAAAAACGGGGCATCCTGCTCTGAATTCCTCGCCTTAAACATTCTTAAAAATCCCCCTGAACACTGGTTCGGGGGGAATTTTCGTAAATATCGCACAAAAATTTGCTTGGAATTTTCGCTTTATGCACAAAGCTTTGTGGCTTTTACCTCTTGTTTTCTGAGCGAAAAGGATTAAAATATGGCAACCTCAACTGAGGCAGGGCGGCTCCGGTTCTTGGGGGTGCCCCGGATCAAAAGAAAGGACGTGAGAGAAGAACGTTTTTCCTGATTGCAATTCCCGTGAAAGAAGGCAAGATTCCATGACAAGAGATATGACGACGGGCTCTCCTTTGGCCCGCATTCTGGCGTTTTGTGCGCCTCTGCTGGTGGGCAATCTCTTCCAGCAGTTCTATAACCTGGCCGACAGCATCCTGGTCGGCCGTCTCCTGGGCGTCCGGGCTTTTGCCGCCGTGGGTGCCACCGGAGCCCTGAGTTTTCTGATCCTGGGCTTTGCCCTGGGCATCTGCTCGGGCTTCGCCATCCCCATCGCCCAGAGCTTCGGCGCGGGAGACATGGACACCGTCCGCAGCCGTACCGGACAGACCGTGTGGCTCGGCCTCTTCTTCAGCGCCCTGATCACCGCTGTCACCTATTTCGGGACCGATGAGATCCTGCACCTGATGCGCACGCCGGACGAGATCTACGATGACGCCTACCGCTACATTTTCATCGTCTTTATGGGAACCGGTTTCACGATCCTCTACAACCTCGCCTCCGGCGTGCTGCGCGCGCTAGGCGACAGCCGCACCCCGCTTTATTTCCTGATGGGCGCGGTGACGGTGAACGTCCTGCTCGACCTGCTCTTCATGGGCGGCTGGGGCATGGGCGTGGAGGGCGCCGCGTATGCGACGATCCTCTCCCAGGCGGCCTCCGGCCTCGCCTGCCTGCTCTATATCCGGCGGAAGGTGCCGCTGCTGCGCCTGACGCGGCGGGACCTGCGCCCGAGCCTGCGCCGCATGGGCACCATCGCCGCGATCGGCGTGCCGATGGGACTGCAGTTCTCCATCACGGCGGTGGGCTCCATCCTGCTGCAGAGCGCGGTGAACGGCCTCGGGGCCGACGCGGTCGCGGCGGTCTCCGCCGGGGCCAAGGTCCACAACATCGTGGCGGCCCCGCTTGAGAGCTGCGGCGTAGCGATGGCGACCTACTGCGGCCAGAACCTCGGCGCAGGTCGCGTCGACCGGATCCGGCAGGGTCTGCGGGCCATGGTGGTCCTGACCTTTTTGTACTGCGGCTTCGGCTTTTTGGTCAACGCCTTCGCGGGCAGCGATATCGCGTGGCTCTTTGTGGACGCCTCCGAGACGGCGATCCTCGTGAATGTCCGGCGCTATCTGGTGACCATGAGCAGCTTCTACCCGCTGCTGGCGCTCGTCTTCCTGCTGCGCAACGGCCTGCAGGGCATGGGCTTCTCGCAGCAGGCGATGCTGGCGGGGCTCTCCGAGCTCGTCGCCCGCGCCGCCATGGCCTTCGGCTTTGTCGGCCGCTTCGGCTTCCGGGCCGTGTGCTTTGCCAACCCCGCTGCCTGGCTCGCGGCGGACCTGATCCTGCTCGCGCTCTACCGCCTGGAGATCCGCAAGCTCGACACCGAGCCGGAGCTCCTCCTGCGGCTGATGCACGCCGCAGCCGCGCCGAAGCTGAAGCACGCCGCCGCAAAGTAAACCCACAGCGACAAAAAACAACGCTCCCCGAAAGGGGAGCGTTGCTGCATTTTGTAATCGTTTACAGGCTGTTCTCCTGCGGCAGATGGCGGAAGAAGTAGAGCACGAAGGGGATGGAGGTCGTGGCGGTGAGCACGTCGGCGATGGGCTGGGCGATCTCGATACCGACGACGCCGAGGCTGCGGTTCAGGATGAGCAACACGGGCAGGAAGAAGAGCCCGGAGCGCAGCAGCGCGAGGAAGGAGGCAGGGAGGGCCCGCCCGGTGCTCTGCAGCGTCATGTTGGTGAGCACCGAGATCGGCAGGAGGCACATGACAAAGCAGGCATAGCGCAGCGCCTGTACCCCGATGGCGACGACCTCCGGGTCGTCGCGGAAGAAGCGGACCAGCCACGGCGCGCAGAAGTAGACCGTGAGGCTGAAGAAGACGAGCACGATCATCGTGATGCGCAGCGTGGCGCGAAAAGCGGCGCGCACGCGGCCGAATTTCCGGGCGCCGTAGTTGAAGCTGCACACCGGCTGATAGCCCTGCCCAAGCCCGAGCCCGACTGAGAAGATGAACATCGAGATGCGGCTCACGATGGCCATGGCTGCCACGGCAGCGTCGCCGTAGGTACGGGCGCAGCGGTTGAGGATGATCGTGCCGATGCTCGACATGGCCTGGCGCAGCAGGCTCGGGAAGCCGACTGCGACGATGCGCAGCACGTCGCGGAAATCGTGCGTGTAATCCCGGAAAGAGAGGCGGCTCTGCGTCACACCGCCCCGGAACATGCTCAGCAGGATGCAGAAACTCACGATCTGGGAGATGGCCGTGGCGAGGCCCGCGCCGGCCGTGCCCATATGAAAGACGAAAATCAGCAGCGGGTCAAAAAGCAGATTCAGCACCGCGCCTGTCACGAGCCCGACCATGGCTTTCATGGCGAGGCCCTCATAGCGCAGGATATTGTTAAGGACAAAGCTGCCCGTGATGAAGGGCGCGCCGAGCAGGATAAAGCCGCAGTAGGAGCGCGCGTAGGGCAGGATCGTCTCGGAACTGCCGAGAAAGCGCAGAAGCTTATCGAGAAAGAGACTGCTCCCCAAGGCCACAAGGACCCCGAGGCCTACTGCCGTCAAAAAACCGGTGGAGGCGATGCGGCTCGCGCTCTCGCGGTCCCGCTGCCCGAGCAGCCGGGCGATCTGGCTGCCGGAGCCCTGCCCGAACATGAAGCCGATAGCCTGCAGGATCGCCATATAGCCGAACACCACGCCGATCGCGCCGGAGGCCGAGGTGCCAAGCCGCCCGACGAAGGCGGTGTCCGCCATATTGTAGATGCTGGTGACCAGCATGCTGATCGTTGTCGGGATGCCGAGACGCACGACTAGCCCTGCGACCGGGGTCTCGGTCATTTTGATATACTGGGCGTTCTCCCGTTCCGCATTCATGCCCCGCCTCCGGTCTCCGCCGCGCAGCAGAAGCAGTGCCACTCCTCCTCGCAGCGATGCCGGAGGATTCGAAGCCCCGCCCGCTCAAGCGCGGCACGGACCTCACCCTGCCGGCCCTCGATGATCCCGGAGCAGATGAAGACGCCATCCGGCGCCAGAAAGTCCCGTACAAAGGCGGCGAGCGGGATGATGACGTCGGACACGATGTTCGCGAGCACCAGCGCATAGCCGCCTCCGAAGCCGCGGCGCAGCGAGAGATCCGAGAGAATATCCCCGGCGCAGACGCGGAGCTTCTCCGGGCCTATACCGTTGAGCGCGGCATTGGAGCGCACCACGTCCGGCGCTTTGGGGTCAATGTCGCAGCCGAGACAGCTTTCGGCGCCGAGCACCAGCGCGCCGATGCCGAGGATGCCGCTCCCGCAGCCGAGATCCAGCACCCGCGTCTTCGGGTTTACATAATTCTCGAGCTCCGCCAAGCACATGCGGGTCGTGGCATGACTGCCCGTGCCGAAGATCAGCCCCGGGTCCAGACGCAGCGGGAGGCGGTCCCCCACGGGGATCGGCTCCCACTCGGGCACGACGACCAGCTTCTCTCCCACGGGAATGGGCTTGTAGTATTCGCGCCAGTTGTTTTCCCAGTCGCTGTCCTCCACGAAGCTGACCGTGACGGGACCGTAGGCGGCGCGGATCTTCCGGAGCAGCGCCTGTCCTTCCTCGTCGTCGGTCAGATAGCATTTTATGCGGCTGAGCCCGGCAAACTGCTGCTCAAGCTCCTCGTCCACATAGTCCCAGTAAACGTGGTTGTTTTCCAGAAAGCGCCGAAAATCGGCCTCGTTCTCGATCACAAAGCCCCCCACGCCCCAGGCGGCCATCTCCTCGCAGCGCTGGTCAAGCAGCTCCTCCGGCGTGTCCACGATTACTTCGATATAGCGCATCTCCGCATGCCTCCCGCTTGTTTCCTGTTTATTCATTGTAGCGGAAACGGGAGAAAAAGTCCAGAGTCATTAAGAATTCCAAAATCCCGCGCGCCGCTCTTGAAGCAGGGAGAAAATGGGATTATAATACGGTAAACAACTGAAAAACGGAGGATAGCATGAAACGAAACAGAATGTATAAGCTCCTTGCTCTATTCCTCGGTCCGGTCCTGCTGTTCGGCCTTGCCGCCTGCGGCAAGGCGGCGCCGCAGGCGACGCCCGCTCCGGCGGCCCCGACGCAGCAGATCCTGCCTGCGATGGAGCAGCGCCGCGTCCTCGAGGAAAACCGCGCCCTCTGGGCCTTTGACGAGGGCGAGTACGTGCCCGACTGGTACTACACCTTCACCGACCTCGACCATAACGGCCAGATGGAGGTCCTTGCGGCCTCCACGCAGGGCTCGGGCATCTTCACCTATGCCCATTTCTATGAGGTGCTGGCGGATGGCTCCGGGGTTCGGAATCTCCGCCGCGAGAGTGTGGAGATCGAAGGCCCGGATGCCTGGCCGGAGCTCATCCGCGATTCCCTGACCTGTTATTATGACCGCAGTGCGGACCGCTATTACTACGTCTGCAGCGACGACACGCGCGACGGTGCGGCCCACAGCCTCAGCCAGTGGGCGGCGCTTTGCCTGATGGACGGCGTTGCGGACTGGGAGTATCTCGCCGGAGTGGAGTACTTTTGGACCGAGGAAGGCGAGAGCGTCAGCTATACGGACGCGGCGGGGAACCCGATCTCCGAAGCGGACTACAACAGCGCCGTGGAGAAGCGCTTCGCGGGTATGGAGCGCAGTGAACTGAAGCTCAACTGGAACGGGGTCTTTCCCTACAATCCGAGTCTGAGCGCCGAGCCGACGCCCGAGCCGACGCCCGAGCCAGCGCCTGCGCCGACGCCTGTCGCCGCGGCCCCGTCCGGCCCGCAGGTGGTCATCACCAAGAACCCGACCAGCGAGGCCCTGGAGATCGGCGGCAAGACCTGGTTCATCGCCCACGCCCAAAATGCGGTGAGTCTGACCTGGGAGATGGTCGATCCGCAGGGAAACGTGTATTCCCTTGCGGAAGCGATGGACCGCAACCCGGGCCTCAAGCTGGAGGCGATGGACAAGGACACCCTCGCGGTCAGCAATGTGCCGCAGTCCCTGAACGGCTGGGGCGCCCGCGCCCGCTTTGACGGCCAGGGCAACGCGGCTTATTCCAATATCGCTACGATCTACGTCGGGGACTACGCCGCCGCCTACGGCAGCGTGATCCAGACCTACAAGCGCGCCATCGAGCTCGGGAACATCGACGCGGCCACCGCCTGGGAATACAACATCTCGGAATACGTTGTCGGCTGCAGCCATGTGGGCTATGCGCTCAAGGACCTGGACAAGGACGGCACGCCCGAGCTGATCATAGCGGACTACGGCGGCGAATCCGGCCAGATCCTCTTCGACCTCTACACGCTGTACGGCGGAGCGCCCGTGCAGCTGGCCATGTCTCAGGCCCGCAACCGCTGGTACCTGCGCACCGACAACCTCTTGTACAACGAGGCCTCCGGCGGCGCGGCCTATTCCTTCTTCTCCCTGTACCGAAAGACCGGCACGGAGCTCTCGGGGATCCGCAGCGCTTTCACCTGGCTCAGCGACGCGGGAGATACCGAGTACTACTTCCAGGAGGGGACGGTCGCCTTCGAGCCCTGTTCGGGGGATGAGAAACTCAGCCAGACGGCCTTCGGCGCCAAGGTCGACGAGATCCACGGGACCTTCTTCCTACCGCAGTTGACAAAGATCGCATAAAACATGAACATGAAAAAACGGAGCTTCAAGGCTCCGTTTTTTCATGTTTCTCCTGCGCAAACAATATCCAGGGCCAGACCTCCGGCGTGGCGGCCTCGAAACGCAGCGCCTCGCCCGTGACGGGATGGTGAAAGGCGAGCGCCGAGGCGCGGAGCGGATGTGCCGGAGCTGGGCCTGCCCCTCCTCGTCGTCGGTCAGATAGCACTTGATGCGGCTGAGCCCGGCATACTGCTGCTCGAGCTCCTTATCCACGTAGTCCCAGTAGGCGTGGTTGTTTGCCAGAAAGCGCTGGAAATCGGCCTCGTTTTCGATCACGAAGCCGCCCACGCCCCAGGCCGCCATCTCCTCGCAGCGCTGGTCCAGCTGTTCCTCCGGTGTGTCCACGATCACTTCGATATAGCGCATCCCGCTTGCCTCCGTCAGCTTTTTTTTCTTATTGTAGCGGAATCGGCGGGAAAAGTCCAGAGACAAAGCGGCCCCCTTAAGAATTCCAAAAACCGGAACGGCGTACTTGAAGCGCGGGAAGCGGTGCGGTATAATGGCGTCAGCCGATACCTGAGAGAAAGCGGGATGGATTCCATGAAACGAGAGAACGCGAAAACACGATGGACGCGCATTGCCGCGCTGCTGCTGGCTGTCTTGCTGCTGCCCGGCATCTGCGCCTGCGGCAGGGCGGAACCTCAGCCGACGCCCGCTCCGGCGGCCCCGACGCAGCAGATCCTGCCTGCGATGGAGCAGCGCCGCGTCCTCGAGGAAAACCGCGCCCTCTGGGCCTTTGACGAGGGCGAGTACGCGCCCGACTGGTACTACACCTTCACCGACCTCGACCATAACGGTCGGATGGAGGTCATCTCGGCCTCCACACAGGGCACGGGCATCTTCACCTACGCACGGTTTTACGAGGTGTTGGCGGACGGGTCCGGTGTGCGGAATCTCTACCATGCCGACGGGGAGATCGAGGGGCCGGACGACTGGCCCGAGGTCATCCGGGACACCCTGCCCTGCTACTATGACCGGGCAAACGACCGGTATTACTACGTCTGCCAGAATGACGTCCGCGACGGCGCGGCTCACGGCATGAGCCAGTGGGCTGCCCTCTGCCTGAAGGACGGCGCCGCGGACTGGGAGTACCTTGCGTCGAGAGACGTCCAGTGGACGGAGACCGGTGAACACGTCACCTGCACGGATGCGGCGGGCAATCCGATCTCCGAGCAGGACTATGACAGCGCCGTGGAGCGGCGCTTTGCGGGGATGGAGCGCTCGGAGCTGAGACTCAGCTGGACGGTGATCCAGCCGCCCAGACCGACACCGACGCCGGATCCCGAGCCGGTTCCCGCCGCAGTGCCGTCTGTCACACCGCCGCCCGTTTCCGTGCCGACGGCCGAGCCTGCCGCGAGCGGAGCGCAGGTGGTCGTCACGAAGAGCCCGACCAGCGAGGCGATCGCCGTCGGCGGCAAGACCTGGTTCATTGCCCATGCCGCGAACGCGCTGAGCCTGACCTGGGAGATCCTCGACCCGCAGGGGAATGTCTATTCCCTTGCGGACGCGATGGGCCGGCACCCCGGTCTCTACCTGGAGGCGCTGGAAGGGGATACGCTCGCCGTCAGCAAGGTGCCGCAGTCCCTGAACGGCTGGGGGGTCCGCGCCCGCTTTGACGGCCAGGGCAATACCGATTATTCCGACACGGCTACGATCTATGTCGGGGATTATGCGAGCGCCTACGCCAGTGTGATCCAGGCCTACAAGACGGCCTATGAGAGCGGGAAAAACCAGGATCCGCAGTATGCCTACGATCACAATCTCTCCGAGATCATGGGCTACAGCGCCCACGTGGGCTACGGTCTGAAGGATCTGGACAAGGACGGCACCCCGGAGCTCATCATCGCGGGGATCGACACGGACGATTTCTCCGACGGCATGGTCTACGATCTCTACACGCTCTATAACGGCGCGCCGGTGCAGCTGGCCATGTCCCAGGCCCGCAACCGCTGGTACCTGCGCACCGACAACCTGCTGTACAACGAAGGCTCCGGCGGCGCGGGGCATTCCATCTGTTCGCTCTACCGCAAGACCGGGACGGAGCTCTCGGGTCTTCGGAATGTCTATACCTGGTTCTGGGGCGAGGAAAGCGATGGCTATTATTTCCAGGAGGGAACGGTCGCCTTTGAGCATATACAGGGGGATGTCAAACTCAGCGAGGCGGAGTTCGACGCCAAGGTCAAGGAGCTGCAGGGGACCAGATTCCTTCCGCCGCTGACAAAAATCGCCTGAGAAACAACGAAAACGGAGCCTCACGGCTCCGTTTTTTGATCGGTATTCCCGGGAAACAGCGTCCAGGGCCAGACCTCCGGCGTGGCGGCCTCGAAACGCAGCGCCTCGCCCGTGACGGGATGGGGAAAGGCGAGCGCCGAGGCGAAGAGCGCGAGCGGCGCGTCCCGATATGCGCTGCCGTATTTTCCGTCGCCCACGAGCGGGAAGCCCCGGGAGGCAAACTGTACCCGGATCTGATGACTGCGCCCGGTCTCGAGCTCCACGCGCAGCAGGCTCAGACCGTCGCTGCGATCGAGCGTCTCGTAGCGCAGCCGCGCTTCGCGCACGCCGCGCCGCATCCGCCTGACCACATAGGACTTGTTTTTCTGCATGTCCCGGTAGAGCAGATCCTCCAGCTCACCGCTTTCCGGCGGCTCTCCCTGCACTACCGCGCGGTATTCTTTCCGAAAAGACCGCGCGGCGATCGCGGCTGAGAGCCCCGCGGCGGCCTGCTTCGTCCGGGCGTAGACCATGAGCCCGGCGGTCTCCCGGTCGAGCCGGTGTACGCAGAAGATCTCCTCCGCGCCGGTCGACGCTTTCAGAAGCTCCGGCATCCCGCCCTCCTCGGACAGGACCCCGGCCGGCTTGCGGCAGACGACGATATACGCATCCTGATAGACGATCATATTCATCACCTTGACCAGTATACCCGCTTCTCGGAAAGAATGCAATTGTCGGCTCTGTCTGCTTGTCGCACCGGCAAAACTGTGCTACAATATCTTTCACGCAATCAAAACAAATGGCAAATGAGGGATCCTGCATGAGTATTGCCAATGTTATCAGCCTTCTGGGCGGCGTGGCGCTGTTCCTCTTCGGCATGAGCCTGATGGGGGACGGTCTCAAGCGCGTTGCGGGCAGCAAAATGGAACTGGTACTCTACCGCCTTGCCGGAACGCCGCTCAAGGGCGTGCTGCTGGGCGCGGGTGTCACCGCCGTGATCCAGTCCTCCTCCGCCACCTCGGTGATGGTGGTCGGCTTCGTGAACTCCGGCATGATGAAGCTTGGTCAGGCCATCAGCGTGATCCACGGCGCGCTGATCGGCACCAGTGTCACAGGCTGGATCATCGCGCTGAGCAGCCTGCAGGGGAGCGGCTGGGTCTCGCTCCTGTCGACCTCCACACTGTCGGCGCTGGTGGCGGTGATCGGCATCGTACTGCGGATGTTCTCCAAGCGGCAGGTCCATCACCACGTGGGCGATATCCTGCTGGGCTTCGCGGTGCTGATGTTCGGGATGCAGAGCATGAGCGGAGCCGTCGCACCCCTGAAGGAGAGCGCCGAGTTCCTGGCCCTGCTCACTACCTTCTCCCATCCGCTGCTCGGCATCCTGGCCGGCGCGGTCTTCACAGCTATCCTGCAGAGCGCCTCGGCCGCGGTCGGCATCCTGCAGGCCATCTCCATGACCGGAGCAGTCACCTTCGCGACGGCCTGGCCGATCATCCTCGGCATCGCGATCGGCTCTTCGCTGCCGGTACTGCTCTCCTCGCTCGGCGCGAAAGCGGACGGACGGCGCGCGGCCTTCTCCTATCTGGTGATCGAGATCCTCGGCGCGCTGATATTCGGCCTGCTGTATTACGGGCTCGACGCGGCGATCGGCCTCGGCCTGAACCGCTGGGTCGTGGACGCATTCGGCGTGGCGCTGGTGAACACCCTCTTCCGCACGGCAACGGCCCTGGTGCTTGCACCCTTCCCCGGTCTGCTCAAGCGGCTGGCCTCATTCTTTGTCAGGGAGGGGGAGGACGAGAAGCAGCTCAACAGCGTTATGGACCGGCTGGACGAGCGCTTCCTGAAGCACCCGCCCCTGGCTGTGGAGCAGAGCCGCCTGACCATCAACTCCATGGCGCAGACCACCCGGGACAATCTGCTGCTCTCCCTGAAGCTCCTGGACGAGTTCTCCGAAGACGGGGCTCGCAAGGTGGAACAGACCGAGGACGTGATCGACCTCTACGAGGACAAGCTCGGTACCTATCTGGTAAAGCTTGGCACCAACGAGCTCAACCGCAAACAGAACGAGGCTGTCTCCAAATACCTGCACACGCTTACCGACTTCGAGCGTATCGGCGACCACGCCATGAACATCGCCGAGACCGCCCGCGAGCGGCATGAGAAGAAGATCGCCTTTTCCGGTGAGGCCGGCCGCGAACTTGCGGTACTGACCGCCGCGCTGCGCCGCATCCTGGACATCGCCGTCACCTGCTTTGTGGAGGAGGACGTGGACGCTGCCTATCGCGTCGAACCGCTCGAGGAGTGGATCGACGTACTGGTCGACACGATGAAGCTCAATCACGTTGAACGCCTGCAGAAGGGAAACTGCTCGCTCACGCAGGGCTTTGTGTTCAACGATCTGCTCGGCGACTTTGAGCGTGTGGCCGACCACTGCTCGAACATCGCCCTCGCGCTCATTGAGCTTCAGTCGGATGAGTTCGACACCCACGGTTATATCCTCGATTTGAAAGAGCGCCGTTCGCACGATTTTGACAGACTGTACAGGCAGTACAGCGAAGAGTTCAGGCTGGAGACCTGACGAGCGGCCCGAACGAAGCGAGGAGGAATAGTTATGTTAACTATTCCTCCTCGCTTCGTCATGGGGGAAAAGACAATATAGGGTGCCAAACAAGAGAATATCATGTGGTCTGGGAACCTGTTTCGCGGCATGAAAAAACTGTAGTATAAAAATTATGTAAAATAGATTATGTTATCCAACAAAATGCGCGCCCCTTTGAAAGCCCTGTCCGACGAAAAGCCGCTCCGCCGCGCTGCGATATTCGGCGAGATCCTGCGCCTTGCGCAGCCGCTTGAGCCCGCGCGCGTCCGCCGGAAACAGCGCGCCGATGTAAAACCAGAGCTCCTTGAGTCGGCCGAGCGTGTAGTGCTCGCCGATGCCGGAGGCGAGCAGCACGGCCTCATAGCGCGCCAGAAAGACCCGCAGTTCGTCCTTTTCAAGCGCTTCGCCGCCCCGGAGCTCCCGAAAGAGCGCGGGATCGGCCGCCGCGCCGCGGCCGAGCATAACGCGGTCCAGCTCAGGCACGGCGTCCGTGACCGCATGGAAACTCTTCCTGTCAACTACGCTCCCGTTGTAGCAGACGGGGAAGGGACAGCTGGGAAAGGCGGCGGCAAAAGCACCGATATCCGGGCGGCTCCGGTACATCCCCGCCCTGTCCCGGGCGTGAACGATCAGCTCCGCAAGCGGATAGCGCCGATAGATCTCGAGGATCGCGGGAAACTCCTCGCTGCTTTCAAGCCCCAGTCGGGTCTTGACCGAGACACGCAGCGGGCAGCGGGAGAAAACGTCCGCCAGAAAGTCGTCCAGCGAGCTCAGGTCCAGCAGCATCCCGGCGCCCTTGTGTTTGGGCACCACCGTAGAAGAGGGACAGCCTGCGTTCAGGTTGACTTCGGTATAGCCCATGGCGGCGAGTTCACGCGCGACGGTGAGAAAGGGCTCGGCCCGGTTGCAGAGGATCTGCGGGACCGGCAGACCGTTCGGGTTGTTTTCCGGGCGCAGGTCGCGCCACGCCCCGTCCCGGCAGCGCCCGGAGCCGTCGGGAGCGAGAAAGGGCGCGAAATATCGGTCCGCTCCGGGAAAACAGGCGGCGTGCGTCCGACGGAACAGACAGGAGGTAATCCCCTCCATGGGGGCGAACGACAGCTGCATGGCGCTCTCCTTTCAAAAATGTTATGCTCAGCCTATCCCATTCGGCGGCTCCTGTCAAGAAATCCTCACCGCGTACACGAATTCTTCATATTTTTCTGCTATAATAACCTATTAAACAAAACCGGTCTGTCCGGAGAAAGGAGGCGCACATGATGAAGTACCCGGCACTGACGCGCGTGCTGTCGATCGCCCTGGTCGTCCTCTGCCTGACGATGGCTGCCGCCGGCGCTTTGGGCCTGAACCAGGCGCAGCGGGATCGCCGCCTCTGCTTCGAGGACATGGAGCGCCTCCGCGGGCGGGTCGAGGAATATCAGGCGCTGGCCGCAAAGCTGGAGGGGCGTGAGAGCGGCGACACGCTCAGCGAGCGGCTGGACGAACAGACACAGAGCCATGAGGAGGAGTCGGCCCAGCACCGCTCGGAACTCGGCACCTTTACCGCGACACAGTTCGGGCTTGAAGCGGGCCTGGACGCGATCGACCAGGCCGAGGCGCAGTTTGCCTCGCTGAAGGGCCTGTTTGAGAAAGGCATGGCCAGCGTCAAAAAGGGAATGGGAGAGATCGACACGGTGCTCAGCAGCCTCTGGACCCTGTATGACACGGCCGCGCCTGTTCTGGACAGCGCCCACGCGCATCTGGATACGGTCCGCGGGATCGGCGCCTCTCTGGACAGCGGAGAGCAGCTGAGCTATGCGCAGGTGGCCGCCGCCTACGACGAACTGCTCCGCATCGCGGACGAGACCTCCGCGACGGCCGACACCCTGCGTGGGCTCGAGCCGACGCTGGACGCGCTCGCGGGGGTCGACGTCGGCGCGATCACGGACATGGTCACGGATATGCAGGACATCGCGGGGAGCCTCGGTTCATTCGGGGATATCCCGCTGGACGGCTACGCGGACTTCAACGTGGACTTTGACTTCGACATGGGGCAGATCACGCAGTACAAAAACAGCTATGATCAGATCTGGTCCGCGGTGAAGCAGGGGCTTGCGCTGTACGATACGGCCCGGGCGAACACGGAGGCCGGGCTGCAGGAGCTCACGGGCTTGAGCATGGCGGACCTGCGCGCCCAGGCGCAGGCGGCGCGCGACGAGCTCGCGGCGCGCGGCGACGAGCCGCTCGACCCGGCAGAGAGTGAGGCTATCCTCACCGCCTGGCGCAGCATTCGCGGCGCTGTCTTGCAGGGCCTGAGCGCGGCCGAATCCGGTCTGCGCGAGCTCGACGGCTATGTCGGTCAGATCGGCAGCGCCCTCAGCACGTTCCAGACACAGATCGACGGGCTCAAGTCGATCCTGGGAAAGGCAGCGGAGATGATCGCCGCCGCGGAGCAGGCCATGTACGACGCGCGGGCGCTGATCTGGCAGCAGATGGGCCTGCAGCGCGAGAAAGAAGAGGAACTCTGGGAACGCAAGGACAGGCTCGATCAGGATGCGCTCGCGCTGCAGCAGCTCTCCGACGAAGCGGAGACACAGGAGGAGATGGAGAAGCGGCAGCAGACGCTGCGCATGAATCTGCTTGGCCGGGACGGGATCAAGGAGCGCAGCGACGCGGGAGAGGAGCTCGGCTCCGCCGCGCAGGCTTATCTGGACGATACGCTGCGCGAAGCGGAGGAGACCTATGCCAGGCGGCGCGTGGCCTGCCTTTTGATGCAGTTCGGCGCGCTCTACAGCCTGCTTGGAGTCCCCGCCGCCTTCGAGGCGGTACGGAGCCGCCTGCTCGTGAGTCTGCCGCTGCTGCACTGTCTGGGCTGCGCGGCGGGCGCGGTGCAGATCCTCTGGAAGCTCGGCCGCGGGCTCAGTTATTCCGCCCTGGCCGTGATGGTTTTTGCGCTGCTGCAGCTGCTTGTGATCCGCCCCCGGAAAAAGAAAAAGAGAAGCGCCTGAGAACACGCAGCACAGTGAAGCGGACCCATCGGATTTTTGACCGAAAAAATTGATGGGCTCTTGCTTTTTATGCTGTTTTCAAGTAATATAAATTATAGTATGTCCCAACACTGTCTGGAGGTCGGAACATGAAAAACAAAAAGCTGGATATTGTCGGTATCCTCAGCGGTTTGTTCCTGGTTGTCGTGCTCGTCGCGAACATCGTACTGGGCAACATCAACGCCGAGGCCAATCGACCCAAGATCCCCGACACGGCGCAGACCTATGAGACGGTCGCGCGCGGTATTTTCAGTGATGTAAAGGTGGAGACGATCGCGGATGCGGACGGGATCTATTCCGTCAAGGTCGTCGAACATGGCGAAACGCCGGAGCTCGGCGGTGTGGCGGCGGAGGAGCTGCCTGCCAAGATCGTCGAGGCGCAGAGTGTTGAAGTGGACGGTGTCGCCGGCGCGACGATGACTTCCAACGCGATCAAGAGCGCCGTGACCGAGGCGCTTGTCCAGGCGGGCTTCCTGGAAGCTCCCGCCGAGGAGGAAGCGGTGGAGGAACCCGCTGCTGAGGAAGCTGCGGCTGAAGAACCGGCCGCTGAAGAACCGGCCGCTGAAGAGTCCGCTGCTGAAGAAACTCCTGCGGAGGAGGCTCCTGCCGGCGAGGCGCAGACCGTGACGGTGACGAAGCCGGGCGTCTTCGGCGAAGACGTGGTGGTGGAGGTCGTGGCTGACGCGGGC
>JAFXTM010000091.1 GCA_017535865.1 Oscillospiraceae bacterium | reverse complement strand
GGTCGTGGACAGAAACCTTACCGTCCGGCGGTTTACCGTCGCCATGACGCGCCTGAAATACCCCGAGGACATAAAGGCGGAGGAGCCGGAGCTGTTGCAGCTTGACCTGTTCACGGACTATGAAGCCGCGGAGCGTGAAAAGCAGGCGGAGGATGCGGAGCTTGACCGTGAAATGCGGGTCCAGAAGGCGCTCATCAGCATACGGGACCGGTATGGCAAGAACGCCATCGTGAAGGGTCTCAACATGCGGGAATCCGCCACCGCCATGGAGCGGAACAAACAGATCGGCGGGCACCGGGCGTAGTGCCTGAAGCCCGCGTCATCCGAATGGGCAGGCGTCGACCGCCCGCCATATAAAAAAACGATCCGATCTGTATCATAAAATACAAATCAACTATCATTCACAAACGGAGGATTTTACGATGAACATCCATGAAAAGCTTGAACTCAACGACTGCCCGTACTGCGGAGGCGCCGGACTTCTGGAAGAGGAAAACGGCTGGTGCTGGTACGTGATGTG
The DNA here is from genome assembly GCA_017535865.1 of Oscillospiraceae bacterium. GTDB lineage: Bacteria > Bacillota > Clostridia > Oscillospirales > Oscillospiraceae > Limivicinus. The sequence goes on along the minus strand of JAFXTM010000091.1, from coordinate 9,912 downwards.
CCTCGACTGCGGCGCGCAGACCGGGCACTTTGAGTACCGCCGCCCGGAGGAGCGCTTCGAGGCGGCGCGCAAGGCGGCGCATCTCTGGAATATCGGCAAGGTCGTGCGCGGCGACATCGGGGAGTGATACGCCCCGCGCCGCGGAAGACTATAAAAAGGACGCTCTCCGTTCTCGGAGAGCGTCCTTTTTATAATTGCAGATCAGTACACGGTTTTGATCTCGTCGGGCTTGAGCCCGTAGGCGCGGCAGAAGCGATCAAGGTCCTCGTCCGTGCGCAGCAGCAGGATCTCATGCCGTCTGCCGGTCGCGCGCTCGCGCATGCAGGCCACCCGCTCGCCCGTGCAGATGCTCGAGCGGATCACCGGCTCATAGTCCTCCAGCGAGTAGGAAGGCAGCTCCGGCGCGCTTTTTGCTTTCCGAAACAGTCCCATCGCTCAGTCCTTCTTCTTCATGGCCTCGGCCGCTGCGGCGCGCTCGCGGCAGATCTCTTCCCAGCTCTTCTGGCTGGACATGAGCGCGTCGAGCTTCCGAAGCTCCTCGGGGACGTTGATCTTCTGCGGGCAGGCGGCCATGCACTGGCCGCAGGCGATGCAGGCGTCGGCATGCTTGCCCTCGCCGAGCGCGGAGTAGCGCGCGACGGTGTTGAAGCTCGGAGAGACGGCCATGTCGTTGGCCATGCTCAGCATGGTCGGGATGTCCAGCCCCATCGGGCAGCCGGCGCAGCAGTACCGGCAGCCGGTGCAGGGGATGAGTTTCGCGATCTGCGCGGCGACCTCCCCGACCAGCGCGAGCTCCTCCCCGCTGAGAGGCTTGTGCTCGGAAAAGGTCTTGAGGTTGTCCTGCATCTGCGCGAGGTTCGACATGCCGCTGAGGATCATCGTCGGCTGCGGCACGGTGCGCAGCCAGCGGAAAGCCCAGGCCGGCGTGCTCTCATCGGGCCGGAAGGCGCGCAGCTTCGCCGTGATCTCCTCGTTGAAGCTCGCGAGCCGCCCGCCGCGCACGGGCTCCATCACCCAGACTGGGATGCCCGCGGCGCGCAGGATCTCGACCTTCTTTTTCGCGTCCTGCAGCGTCCAGTCCACGTAGTTGAGCTGGATCTGGCAGAACTCCATGTGCTCGCCGTAGAGCGCGAGAAACTGCTCGAGCCCGGCGGGGGCGGCATGGCAGGAGAAGCCGAGGTGCCGGATGCGGCCCGCGGCCTTCTGCTCGAGGAAGTACTCGATGAAGCGGTTCCCGGGATCGCCGTAGTAGCAGCTCAGGGAATTCTCGTTGACGTTGTGCATCAGATAGAAGTCGAAGTAGTCCACGCCGCAGCGCCGGAGCTGCTCTTCAAAGATCTCCGCGGGCGTGACAGGCCTCACGCCCTTCACGTTCTGATGGCCGGGAAACTTGTCGGCCAGATACCAGCTCTCCCGCGGGTAGCGGGCGAGCGCCCTGCCGAGACAGACCTCGGACATGCCGCCGTGATAGGGATAGGCGGTGTCGTAGTAATTCACGCCGGCGGCCATGGCCGCGTCCACCATCCGGTCGAGCTCGGCCTGGTCGATGCTGCCGTCGGCCAGCAGCGGCAGGCGCATCGCGCCGAAGCCGAGGGCCGAGAGGGACAGGTCCTGAAAGGGATTGTACAGCATGGGGCATCGCTCCTTTTATTTCAGTCTGGCTCCATTATAGAGCGCGCGGCGCGGAATGACAAGTCATACTTCACAGAACAGGACCGGCCTACTCGCGCAGCTGCCGCTCCTTCTCCAGCTCCTCCTTTTTGCCGCGGATGCGCCCGAGCCCGTACATGAGCACGGTGCAGACCAGCAGATTCAGGATGCCGACGCGGCTCCCGCCGCTGAGCGCATTGGCGATGCCAATCAGCAGGTTCGCCATGCCGATCAGAAAGAGCGACTTGTCGATGCGCTCGAGGTGGGCGATGCGGGAGTCGATGTCCGAAAAAAGATCGAAGGCCCCGTCCTCCGTGCGCCTGCGGAAAAAGATCCACTGGAAGCAGCGGCCGACGTATTCGGCCCCGGCCTCCTGCATGAAAGCGATGTACGCCTCATCCGGCCCGTGCATCTCGAGCCGGACGGCGTAGGCGCCGGGCTCGCAGCGCTCAAATTCATAGCGGCACCAGCCGACGCCGACCAGCGCCCAGCCGGCCTCCGCCATCTCGTTGAGCCAGCGCTCCTCTTTCTCAAAATTCCAGACCCAAAAACATTTCCATACGGTTTTTCTCTCAGCCATTTTCCGTTCCTCCCACAATACTCTCTCCGTTTTTCACGAGCTCCTTCAGACGCTCGATCTCGTTGATCAGCACGGTCCGGCCGCGCTCCGTCAGCCGGTATTCTTTCTTGCGGCTCCCGTCTTCCACCGGGAGCTGTTCGATCCAGCCCTTCTCGCTCATGCTGTTGAGCGCGCCGTACAGCGTGCCGGGGGCCAGGCGGACCCGGCCGTGCGAGAGCGCCTCCGTCTGCTGCATGATCCCGTAGCCGTGCTGCGGGCTGTACAGCGACAGCAGGACGTAATAGGTGGATTCGGTCAGCGCCAGTTCGTTGTTCATACGCATCTCCTTCGACTGCCGTTATAACGGATGACGATATATCGTGATCTGAGTATATCGCGTGACGATATATTTGTCAAGAGGAAAATGCAAAAAATTTTCGCGCCTCTTCCGCACCCGGCAGCGGGGCGGAAAGAGGCGCTTGCGCCGTGCGCGGAAAACCGGTATAATGGGGAAAAAGCGAATGCGGCGAGCCGCGGAAAGGACAGCCATGAACGACACGAACAAGCCCCTGCGCCCGGAGGATTACGAGGAGCCCCGCTGCCTCCTGTGCGACAGGGAGGGCGCCGACCCGGGGGTGCGCCCGGTGCCGCAGCAGCGGATCATCCAGAAGCTCGACGAATACATGAGCCGCCGGGACTACGCCGGGGCGGAGCGGCATCTGCTCTACTGGCTGGAGGAGGCGCAGCGGGGGCATGACGAACGCGGCGAGCTCGTCGTGCGCAACGAGCTGGTCGGGCACTACCGCAAGACAGGTATGCGGGAGAAGGCCCTTGCCCAGGGCGAAAAGGCGCTCGCGCTGCTGGACGCGCTGGACTTCGCAGGCACGGTCAGCGCCGGGACCACCTACGTGAACGTGGCCACGGCCTGCAGCGCCTTCGGGGAGAACGAGCGGGCGCTCGCGCTTTTCGAGCAGGCGCGCGCGATCTACGAAGCGCAGCCCCACACGCGCCTGCATCTGCTGGGCGGGCTCTACAACAACATGGCCCTGGTGTACAAGGCGCTGGGACGGTATGACGAGGCCTGCGCGCTCTTCGACAGGGCGATGGCCGTGATGGGCGAGGTGCCCGGCGGCGTGCTGGAGCAGGCCATCACCTGCCTGAACATAGCCGACACGGTCGCCGCGGAGCGAGGCCTCGAAGAGGGTGAGGCGCGCATCAACGAACTGCTCGAGCGCGCGTATGCGCTGCTGCGCGATCCCTCCGCGCCGCACGACGGCTACTACGCCTTCGTGTGTGAGAAGTGCGCGCCGAGCTTCTCCTATTACGGCTGGTTCGCCGCGGCGGAGGAGCTGCAGACCGAGGCGAGGGCGATCTATGAACGGGCTTGAGCTGTCGCGCGCTTTCTTCGAGACCTGGGGGCGGCCGATGCTGGAGGAACAGTTCCCCGAGCTGCTGCCCTTTCTCGCCGTCGGGGTCTTTGGGCCGGGCTCGGACTGCTTCGGCTGGGACGACGCCGTCTCCCGCGACCACGACTTTGAGCCGGGCTTCTGCCTCTTCCTGCCGGAGGAGGCGGTGGTGGACCGGCGCAGCGCCTTTTTGCTGGAGCGCGCCTATGCCAGGCTCCCGCGGCGCTTTGAGGGCGTGGAGCGCCCGCTGCTGCAGCCGGTGGGCGGGGCGCGCCGGGGCGTGTTCCGCACGGAGGAGTTCTTTCAAAAGCTCATCGGCTCGCCGAACGGCGTGTTCACGCTGAAGGAATGGCTCGCCCTGCCGGAGCAGGCGCTCGCGGAGGCGACGAACGGGGAGCTGTATTTCGACAACTGGGGCGAGGTCACGCGCATCCGGGAGAACCTGCGCCGTTTCCCGGAGGACGTGCGCCGCAAGAAGCTCGCCGGGCATCTGCTGCTGATGGAACAGGCGGGGCAGTATAACTATCCGCGCTGCCTCGAACATGGGGAGAGCGGCGCAGCGCAGCTCGCGGTCGCGGAGTTCGTCCGCAGCGCCATGGCGGCCTGCTTCCTGCTGAGCGGACGCTACCTGCCCTATTACAAGTGGAGCTTTCGGGCGCTGCGCGCGCTGCCGCGCTTTGCCGCGCTCGCACCGTCCTTTGAGGCGCTGCTCACGAGCGGCAACGACGCCCGGCATGTGCTGGTCAAGACCGCGCAGATCGAGACGGCCGCCGCCGCCGTGCTTGCCGCGGCGCGCGAGCAGGGGCTCACAAAGGCGGAGGGCAGCGATCTCGAGCGGCACGCCTGCGCCGTGAACGACGGCATCCGCGACGCCGAGCTGCGAAATCTGCATATCCTGGCCGCGGTCTGACGGGGAAAAAAGTCCGGCCGGTACCGAAAGGTACCGGCCGGACTGCGTCGTGTTTATTCCGCCGGAAAGGGCATGCCGCAGACGCCGCCCTGACAGAGATAGAGCGTCGGTCGGCCGTCGGGCTGGATCATGTCCGCCGTGAAGGGACAGAGAGCGGCGAGCGCCTTGTCCCCGGACCGCTTGAGCAGCAGCGTGAGCTCCGGGGCGTAGGTGCCGGACACGTTCCGCAGCGCGGCGGGCAGCTCCTCGGCCACGCAGACCAGCTCCCGCGTCGGGTAGACGCGGCTCAGCAGCGCCAGCAGACCGAAGGAGACGGCTGCCGGCCAGCGCTCTGCCCGCGCGGCGAGGAAGGCGAGCTGCCGATCCGCGGCCTCCTGCCAGCCGACCCGTCCGGTGAGACGAAAGAGCTGATCGAAGAGCACGGCCGCCGCGCTGTTGCCGGAGGGCAGGGCCCCGTCAAAAAAGATCTGCGGGCGCTTCAGCAGCGGCTCCGCCCGCTCGGCGTTCAGGAAGAAGCCGCCCGTCGGGTCGGCAAACTGCGCCCGGATCTCATCCGCGAGCGCGGAGGCCGCGGCGATGTGGCTGGGATCGAAGTCCGCGCGGTAGAGCTCCAGAAAGCCGAGGGCCGCGAAGGCATAGTCGTCGAGCCGGGCGGGGAGGGGAGAGGGCCCGTCCTCATAGAGTACGGCGCGCAGGTCCTCCGGCGTGTCCGCACCCGCCTGCCCGCGCAGAAAGGCACCGAGCTCCTGCGCGTAGTGCAGGTAGCGCCGGTCCTCAAAGACCCAGGCCGCCTTCGCGAGCGCGAGCAGCATCAGTCCGTTCCGGCCGGTGAGGAGCTTGCGGTCCGTCCCGAGCGCGCAGCGCCCGGCGCGGTAGAGCCGCAGCTTTTCCCGGAGGTCGGCATAGCCCTCGGGCAGGAGGTTCCAGCGCTGGTTGAGCAGCAGGTTCGGGATGCTCCGGCCGCGGAAGTTGCCCTCGGCGGTGATGTCGTAGCACTCGGCAAAGTGGCGGCCGTCGTCCGGGCCGAGGACCGTCTCCAGCTCTTCGGGCGTGAAGAGGTAGTACTTGCCCTCCTCGCCCTCGCTGTCGGCGTCCTGGCCGCTGTAAAAGCCGCCGCTCTCCGCGCGCAGCTCTCGCAGACAGTAGTCGAGCGTCGCCTCCGCCGCCTGCCGGTAGAGCGGCAGGCGACCCTCCTGCCAGGCCTCGGTGTAGCAGTAGGCGAGCAGGGCGTTGTCGTAGAGCGTCTTTTCAAAATGCGGGACGAGCCACTCGCGGTCGGTCGAGTAACGCGAAAAGCCGCCGCCGATGTGGTCGAAGATCCCGCCCCGGTACATCTGCCGCAGCGTGTGCTCGACCAGGGCGCGCGGCGCTTTTTCTCCGGCGAGCCTGGCGTAGCGCAGCAGGAAGAGAAGCTGGTGGGGCGCGGGGAACTTCGGCGAGCTGCCGAAGCCGCCGTACTCCCGGTCATAGCTGCCCGCGAGCTGCACGGCGGCCTTCCTCAGCAGCTCCCCGTCCGGCTCGGCCGCCGCCGGTGCGGGCGCGGCGCGCAGCATCGAGGCGATCTCCTCCCCGGCCGTGAGCAGGGAGGCGCGGTCCCGCCGCCATTTGTCCGCGACGCCTCGCAGCAGGGGCAGGAGCCCCAGGCGCTCTCCCCGGTTCTCGCGGGGCAGATAGGTGTCGGCAAAGAAGGGCTTCTGATCGGGCGTCATCAGGACCGTCAGCGGCCAGCCGCCGCTGCCGGTGAGCGCGGTGCAGACCTCCATGTAGACTGCGTCCACGTCCGGCCGCTCCTCGCGGTCGACCTTGACGGCGATATAGTCCCGGTTCAGAACCTCCGCGACGGCCTCGTTTTCAAAGGACTCCTCCGCCATCACGTGGCACCAGTGGCAGGTGGCGTAGCCGATGGAGAGAAAGACGGGCTTGTCCTCCCGGACTGCCCGTTCAAAGGCCTCCGCGCCCCAGGGATACCAGTCCACGGGATTCTGCGCGTGCTGGAGCAGATAGGGGGAGCGCTCCCCCTGCAGATGATTGGCCATAAGGCGCCTCCTGTTTCTTTACACGATCGTGTTTTCGCAGTATACTGTATCCATATTATAGACGGTTCTGCCGTGTTTGGAAAGGAAATGTTTTCCCATGGCGCTTACGATCCAGTGGCTCGGCCACGCCTGCTTCGCCATCCGGCGGGACGACTACACCCTCGTCATCGACCCCTACAACAGCGACTACATCAACGGCTACCCCAAGCTCCGCGTCAAGGCGGACAAGCTGCTCGTGAGCCATGAGCATTACGGCCACAACTACCGGGAGGGGGTCGTGCTCTCCGGCCGCCCGGAGGCCGACTGTCCCTTTGAGATCACGGCGCTGAAAGCGCCGCATGAGTTCAAGATGGGCGCCTGGCGCGGCTTCACGCTGATCCACATCCTCAAGGCGGACGGGCTCAAGCTTGTGCACATGGGCGACCTCGGCACGCAGCTCGACGGCGGGCAGATCACGCAGCTCTTCGGGGCGGACGTCGCGATGGTCTGCGCCGGCTCCTGCACGGCCCTGCCCTCGCAGGAGGCCAAGCGCGCGATGGACGAGATCATGGCCAACGTCGTCATCCCGATGCACTACCGGCACGACGGCATGGGCGCGCACCGGCTCGAAACGGTGGAGGATTTTGCCAACCAGTTCGAGTCGCCGGAGCTGATCCACTATTACGACACGGACACACTTACGGTGACCCCCGGCATGGAGCCGCAGGTGGCGGTGCTGAAATATCTCGGGCCCACGGCTTTCGGCGACCTGGTCCCGGAGGAGAAAAAAACGGAGAAAAAAAGTCTTCTGAGGCGCTTTCTACGAAAAGGATAGTTTACAGCGGAGCTGTTTTAGTATATAATTGACAATAGACCAGTCTGTACAAGCAAAACCTGTGAATATATATGAAAGGAAGGATCAGTCAATGGCAAACTTCGCGAAGAGAATGGACAACATCAAGGCCTCGGATATCCGCCAGCTGCTGAAGATCATCGGCCAGCCGGGGATCATCTCCTTCGCGGGCGGCCTGCCCGCGCCGGAGCTGTTTCCGGTCGAGGACTTCAAGGCCGCGCTGGACGCGATGATGGAGGAGAACGGCCGCGTCGCGATGCAGTACGGTGCGACGGAGGGCTGGGCCCCGCTGCGCAAACAGATCGTCGAGCGTCTGGAAAAGAAGAACAACATCCACACCGATCCCGCGCACATCCTGCTCACGGCCGGCAGCCAGCAGGGGCTGGACTTCATGGGCAAGCTCTTCCTCGACCCGGGCGACGTGGTCGTGGTGGAGAGCCCGAGCTACCTCGGCGCCATCAACGCCTTCAAGCAGTATGAGTGCAGCTTCGTCGAGGTCCCGACGGATGAGCACGGCATGATCATGTCCGAGCTGGACCGCATCCTCGCTACGACCGAGCGCGTCAAGCTCATCTATGTCATCCCCGATTTCCAGAACCCCTCGGGCCGCACCTGGCCGCTGGAGCGCCGCAAGGCTTTCATCGACATCATCAACAAGTACGGGGTCGTCGCCATCGAGGACAACCCCTACGGCGACCTGCGCTTCAAGGGCGAGTATCTGCCCGCGCTCAAGAGCATGGACCCGAAGGAGAACATCGTCTACTTCGGCACCTTCTCCAAGATCCTCTCGCCCGGCGTCCGCATCGGCTGGACCGTCGCAAACGAGCTCATCACCGAGAAGCTGAACCTCATCGCCCAGGCGGCCGTCCTGCAGACCTCCACGCTGACGGCGATGGCGGTGTCCAAGTATCTGGACATGTTCGACATCGACGAGCACGTCTCCAAGATCCTGCCGGTCTATAAGCACCGCTGCGGGCTGATGATCAAGACCATGCAGGAGTGCTTCCCCGAGTGCGTCAAGTTCACCGATCCCGACGGCGGCCTCTTCACCTGGGTCGAGCTGCCGGAGTACGTCAACTCCCGCGAGCTCGCCGCGCGCTGCCTCGAGAAGGGCGTGGCGGTCGTGCCGGGCGACGGCTTCTTCCCCAACGGCGAGAACAAGCACTGCTTCCGCATGAACTACTCCAACGCCACCGACGAGCAGCTCATCCTCGGCGTGCACCGTCTGAACGAGACCATCCGCGAATTCCTGAAGTAAAACAGACACATGAGGTATACCGCGGCGGGAGAGATCCCGCCGCCGCTTCTTCATACTTTATGACAAAAAGGAGCCGCCCCTCGGGGCGGCTCCTTTGCTTATGGTTTTTTGCTCAGATCAAAGTGTCCGCTTCAGCGGCCGAACTGGCAGTCGTTGTTGCCGGAGACGGTGGTCCACATCTCGAGCATGTTGACGGGGTCGTTGAAGTCGGCGATCCAGCCTTCACGGGCGAAGTCGAAGTTGCCCTGCTTGCGCTCCTCCAGGAAGACGTTCCAGTCCTGCTGGGCGATGGAGAGCTCGATACCGACCTCGGCCAGATCCTGCTGAATGGACTCGGCAATGGCGATGTGGCCGGAGGTGGTGTTGGTCAGGTACTCGAGCTGGATGGGGTTGGAGGCGGCCAGGACGCCGTCCTCGAACACGTAGCCGGCGGCCTCGAGCAGCTCGATGGCCTTGGCGACGGTGCCCTCGTGGTCATTGTTGGTGCCGTAGGGATCGAAGTAGCCTTCCTCGGTCGCGGAGGTCTTGAAGAAGCCGCCGTTGCCGTCGGCCATGCCGAGAGGAATGAAGGCGTTCGCGGCGACCTGACCGGTCTGGCCGATGTTCTCGCAGATGTAGTCGCGGTCGATCAGGATGGTGAAGGCCTCACGCATGCAGGCGGCCTGCTCCGGGGTCTTGCCCTCGAAGATGGCGGACTTGCAGTTGAAGGCGACATAGTAGGTGCCGAGCTCATCGACGATGTGGAACTCGGGGTTGTCGAGCAGAGAGGCGACCTCGTCGGTGGGAACGGAGTCGGCAAAGTCGATGTCGCCGGCGTTGTAGGCGGCAAAGATGGCGGTGTCGTCAGCGGAGAGCATGTACTCGAGCTTCTCGACGGTGACGTTGTCGGCGTCATACCAGTACGGGTTCTTCTCGTAGGTCATGGAGACGTCGTGGTCCCAGGCGGTCAGCACGTAGGCACCGTTGGAGACCCAGTTGCCGGCGTCCTGGCACCAGCCGCCGGGGCTGGTCTGCCAATCGGCGTAGCTCTCAACGACGGACTGCTTGAGGGGATAGAAGGTCGGGAAAGCCATGAGGTCTTCCATGTAGGCGCAGGGGGCGGTCAGGGTGAACTCGAAGGTGCGGTCGTCAACAGCCTTGACAGCCAGCTCGTTGGGGAAGCCGGCGATGCCGTTGAACATGTAAGCGTAGTCGGCCGCGGTCTCATCGGCGGCGGCGCGCTTCCAGGAGTACTCGAAGTCGGCGGCGGTCAGATCGGAGC
>JAFXTM010000090.1 GCA_017535865.1 Oscillospiraceae bacterium | reverse complement strand
GATCCGTCATCCTGCGGTTTTCCGCGGCCTTCATGACAGCGGCCGCCACTGCGTTTTCATACCCGGAATAGGTATGAACGACATACCATTTTGCTTCTTCAGCCATGCTGCCTTACCCGAGGAGAGTGAAGAGAGCACGGACCAGCATCTGAGCCAGCTCGTCAAAGCACCAGAGCACGACTGCGGACGCCAGCATGACGGCCACGGAGATGGCGGTGTTGTTGAAAAGGGTCTTGCCGGTGGGCCAGATGACCTTTTTCAGCTCGCTCTTCATCTCACGGAACCACTTGACCGCGCGCTTGAAAAAGCCGGGCTTGGCGTCGTCCTTCTTGACGGCAGTGACAGCTTTGGCCGGAGCTGCGTTGTTCTTCTTTTCTTCAGCCATTTTTACGCGTCCTTTCCGTACTTACTTTGTTTCCACGTGCTTGGTGTGCTTGCGGCAGAAGGGGCAATACTTGCTCCGCTCCAAACGGTCAGAGGTATTCTTTTTGTTCTTGACCGTGTTGTAGTTTCTCTGCTTGCATTCATCGCATCTGAGTGTGATCTTTACTCTTGCGCCTGCAGCCATTCTTTCGGCACCTCCTATTTTATTTACCCGCGCGTGCGGCGGGCATTGCCTCCCTGTATGGGACAAGCGCCCTCTCCGCGCGAAAAAATGCGCACAAAAAGAAGACCTCTCATCCGACAGGTAATGCAGATTATAGCACAGCCTGCGGGGGAGGTCAATCTTTTTTTACGGGAATTTTCAGGTTTTTTCAGGGCCTTGCCTCAGCCGGTCAGTCGATGCACTGATATGAGAGGATCGCGCCGGCGGCCTTGCCGACTTCCTTCTTGGTCCGGTACTTCTTCGGGAAGGCGCTGATGAGCACCGAGAGCTTGGAATAGCCGTAGGTGCGCGCGTCGAAGTCGGGCTTGGCGCGCTTGAGGAACTGCCCGGCGGAGCTGACGTAGGCGTAGCCGTCCTCGTCCTGGTACTTGTCCCAGGCGGTGCGCAGCAGCATGTGGATCTCGTTGATGTCCTCCGCCTTGGCCACAGCCTCTTCCTCGGCCTTGGTCTTTCTGGTCTTTTTGCCCTTGCCGGTCTTAGTCTCGGGCCTGGCCTTCACAGGGGCGGCGGCGGCGACGGCCGCGGGCGTGCCGAGGTTTTCCAGATAGATGAACTCGTCGCAGCTCTTGCGGAAGGCTTCGGGCGTCTTTTTCTCCCCGACGCCCACCACGTGCACGCCCTGCTCGCGCAGATGCAGGGCCAGCGGCGTATAGTCGCTGTCGCTCGCGACGATGACGAAGGCGTCGTACAGCTCGCGGTGCAGCAGCTCGATCGTGTCGATCACGAGGGCCATGTCGGTCGCGTTCTTGCCGGAGACGTAGTCGAACTGCTGCTCGGGCTTGATGGCGAGGCGCTTGATCTCGCCCTCCCAGCGCTTGAGCGCGTCCTTCTTCCAGTTGCCGTAGGCGCGCTTGACGACGATGCGGCCCAGGGTGTTGACCTCCTGGATCACCGCCTCGAGCTTGGCGAGCTGGGTGTTGTCCGCGTCGATCAGCATGGCGATTTTCTGCAGATTTTCCATAATATTCCTTTACTTCAAGTCATAGATTCGGGTGAACTTTTCCTCCAGATAATCGAGGTAGTAGTTCACGTTCAGGCTCTCGCCCGTGATCGCGCGGATCCACTCGTCCGGCGTCGTGAGCGAGGCGATGGAGAAGACGCGTTCGGCGAGCCAGTCGCGGATGACGCCGAGCCGTCCCTCCCGGACCGCGGCGAAAACGTCGAAGTCCTTCTCCATGGCGCGCAGGATCTGCACGCCGTAGGCGTTGCCGAGGGCGTAGGAGGGGAAGTAGCCGAAGGCATAGCCGCACCAGTGCACGTCCTGCAGGCAGCCCTGCGCGTCGTCCGGTACCTCGACGCCCAGATACTCCCGGTATTTGGCGTTCCAGAGCGCCGGGACCTCGTCCACGCCGAGCTCTCCGTTGAGGAGGGCCTTCTCGATCTCGTAGCGCACCAGGATGTGCAGGCAGTAGCTCAGCTCGTCCGCCTCGGTGCGGATGAGGCTCGGCCGCGCGATGTTGACCGCCTCGTAGAGCTCCCGCTCGCTGACGTCGTCAAAGACGCCGCCCGCGAGCTCGCGCAGCTTCGGCGCGACGCAGGCGATGAAGGCCTCGCTGCGGCCGATGAGGTTCTCGTAGAAGCGGGAGATCGTCTCGTGCATCGCGTTCGACATGCGGTCCTCGCAGTGGCTGCGGTGCACCTCTTCCGGCTCGTTCTGCATGAAAAGCGCGTGGCCGCCCTCGTGCAGGGTCGAAAAGATGTTGGAGACGAAGCGGTCCTCGTAATAGTGCGTGGTGACGCGCACGTCGTGGGGACCGAAGTTGTCGGTAAAGTGGTGCTCGGTGGTCATGAGCACCAGCGCGCTCGAGCGCAGCCCCTCCAGCTCCAGCAGATACCGGGACATGGCCTCCTGCTGCGGGATGGGGACCGGGCGGCTCAGAAAGTCCTCGCGGATCGGTTTGCCCTCCATGCCGATCCGGCGCAGCAGCGGGACGATCCGCTCCCGGAGCGCGGCGAAAAAGGCGTCGAGCTGTTCGATGCTCCCGCCCTTCTCCAGATCGTCCAGGCAGGTGTCGTAATAGCTGGCCTTCTTCTCGTCGCGCAGGTCGATCGCCCGGCGAGTGAAGTCCACGAGCGCGGCCAGCGAATCCCGGAACAGGGAAAAGTCCGAGGCTTTCTTGGCCTTCAGCCAGTCGCCGTAGGCACGGTTGGCGGCGCTGTCCATCTCGTAGTCGAGCTCGGCGGAGATGTTCTTGATGCGCGCGTAGTCGTCGTAGAGATGTTCGACGGTTTTTTTCTGCACCGCCGTCAGGCCCTCCCCGTCGGCGTGCAGCTCGACCACCAGCTGCTCGAAGCGCGGATCGTGTGTGAGCTTGTAGAGATGCTTGCCGAGGATGCTCATATCCTCGCCGGCCTGCTCGATGCCCTCCTCCGGCGCGCAGCACTCCATATCGAAGCGGACCTTGCCGAGGCAGCGGTCGTAGGCCTCGATCTCGTCGAGCCGCTCAAACAGCTCCCGCAGTTTTTCTTCGTTCGTCATACCCTTGTCTCCTTAACCGGAAAAGTGTCGGCAGAGATGCCGCACGCAACAGCGCTCGCACAGCGGTTTGCGCGCGTCGCAGACCGCGCGGCCGTGCAGGACCAGGCAGTGGCAGAAGTCGTTGGAGCTCTCCGGCGGGAGCAGCCGCCGCAGCTCCGCCTCGATCTTGACCGGGTCCTTCAGTCCGTCCACCACGCCCATGCGGTTCATCAGCCGGATGCAGTGCGTGTCCACGACCACGGAGCCGGGCACGCGGAACACGTCCCCCAGGATGAGGTTCGCGGTCTTGCGCCCCACGCCGGGCAGCGCCGTGAGCTCCTCCATCGTGGCGGGCACCTGCCCGCCGTGCTTTTCCAGCAGCACGCGCGCGCAGGCGACGATGTCCCGCGCCTTGGCGCGGTAGAAGCCGCAGGAGTGCACATAGCGCTCGACCTCTTCCACGTCGGCCTCCGCGAAGGCCTCGAGCGTCGGAAAGCGCGCGTACAGCGCGGGCGTCACCATATTGACCCGCTCGTCGGTGCACTGTGCGGAGAGGCGCACGGCGAAGAGCAGCTCGTGCGGCTTGGCGTACCGCAGGGAGCATCTTTCGTCCGGGTACTCCGCCAGCAGGAGACGGACGATCTCGCGGATCTGTTCCTGGCTGCGCATCGGCATCCCTCCTCAAAAAACAGCAGGCCCAGTATACACCGAGCCTGCTGTTTCGTCAAATCCTCAAATCCGGGCAAAAGGAACGCCGGTCAGCGCGCGAGGTTGATCGTGCCGCCGCACTCGATCACGGGCAGCAGGATCCGCTCGCCGCTCGGGCTGCCCATCTCGCCGTTGAACTGCCACTCCACCTGCAGCAGCATCGCCTTGGAATTGTTGGCCGGCAGATCGACGGTGAAGCTCGTCGTGCCGAGGGCGTGGACGGCCTGATCGCCGCCGTCATAGGTGATGGAGGGCGGGTCGATCGAGACGTACTGCCCGTCCAGGCTGATGTTCAACGAGCCGGGGTAGGCGACATAGTGCAGCGCATAGGACACCGCGGCGACCGAAACCGTGACCTCGACGTGATCCTGGCTCAGCGATTTGGCGCTCCAGTCGGCCGTGATGTTCAGCCAGGTGCCGGTCTGGGAGCTGAAGGAGCCGCTGGCCAGCGTCGTCTGCACCGGCACGGTGGTCGGCGCGGTGGTCGGGAGCGGGGTCGGGACCGGCTCCTGCGTCGGGACCGGCGTCACGACCGGCGTCGGGAGCGGGGTCGGGGCCGGCGTCGGCACAGCGGTCGGCGCGGCGGCCGGGATCACATAGGGCGTCGCCTGCGGATCCGCATTGACCACGCCGCCCACCGGCGCGGGCGTCGCCTGCGCGGCGCGGAGGTTGTCCAGGCCGGAGAGAACGGCGAAAACGGCGGCCGCGATGAGGATGAACACAAGGATAAACAAAACTGCCGTGAATTTTCCTCTCATAGCAGAAAGCTCCTTTCCTGAGGCGGGGGGCAAACCGCCGCCTGTAAGTATCAGCATTATACCGCAAATGTCAAGGTCTGTCCACGAAAAACGCGGAAATTATAAAAGTTTAAGAGATCCCGCCGCCGGGCACGGGCGAAAGCATTGACAGCGCGCCGTCCGGCACGGTATACTGTATATGACAAAGTTCGATGGGAGGCGCGCGCATGCAGCTTTTGGAAGAGCGTATCCGCCGCGAGGGCAAGATCCGCCCGGGCGGCATCCTGAAGGTCGACAATTTTCTCAACCACCAGATCGACACGGCCCTGCTTTTTGAAATGTCCAAGGAGTATCTGCGGCTGTTCGGGAACGAGAAAGTCACCAAGATCCTGACCATCGAGGCCTCCGGCATCGCTCTGGCCTCCATGACGGCCTATCTCTTCTCCGTGCCGCTGGTCTTTGCAAAAAAGAGCAAGACCAAAAACATCTCCGACGAGGTCTACGCCGTCGAGATCCCCTCCTTCACGCACGGCAACACCAACACCGTCGTCGTATCCAAAGAATACCTGCAGCCCGGCGACCGGGTGCTCCTCATCGACGACTTTCTGGCCACCGGCGCGGCGCTGGTCGGTCTCAAGGCCCTGGTCGAGATGGCCGGCGGCACGGTGGTCGGCGCGGGCATCGCGGTCGAAAAGGCCTTCCAGGGCGGCGGCGACAAGCTGCGCGCCGAAGGGATGCGTATCGAGTCGCTGGCGAGGATCGCCTCCATGAGCGACGAAGGCGAGATCACATTCTGCTGACTTTGAAAGGGCGTTTTCCAGAGTTTGGAAAACGCCCTTTTCTTGTGCAGAATGTACAGTTTTTCGGGTCGAAAAATGGCGAAATCTCCGAATTTTTGGCTTGACTTTTCGGGGCCCGGCTGATACCATAAGAGTGTAATTGAATAGTCTTTCGATATAAGCAAATGATATGGATTTGACGTCTCTACCCGGACACCGTAAATGACCGGACTATCGAAGAAAACTCCAGAGCCGGCTCTCTTCGGAGCGTCGGAGTCTCTGTTTTTCTTTGGGGAGGGACTGCGGTCCGCTCTCCGTTTTTGTTTTCTGCGGCTTTTCGCCGCCCCGGCCCCGCCCTTTTCCGCAGCAGCGGTTTAGGTGTGCCGGGGAGAGGCCTCCGCCTCTCCCCCGGCACTGATACATCCACAAAATCTTTTATTATTAAGGAGAAAAACACATGAAAAAGCTCATCGCGCTGATGCTCGCCGTCGTCATGGTCGTGGCCCTGGGCGCCTTCGCTCCCGCCGCCTCCGCCGAGACCACCGTCAAGGCCGGCTTCATTTTCCTGCATGACGAGAACTCCACCTATGACCTGAACTTCATCAACGCCGCCAAGGAAGCCTGCGAGAATCTGGGCGTCGAGTACCTGCTCAAGACCGGCATCCCCGAGGGCCAGGAGTGCTATGACGCCGCCGCCGAGCTCGTCGACGAGGGCTGCAACTTCATCTTTGCCGACTCTTTCGGCCACGAGCCCTTCCTGATCCAGGCCGC
The DNA here is from genome assembly GCA_017535865.1 of Oscillospiraceae bacterium. Taxonomy (GTDB): domain Bacteria; phylum Bacillota; class Clostridia; order Oscillospirales; family Oscillospiraceae; genus Limivicinus. The sequence goes on along the minus strand of JAFXTM010000090.1, from coordinate 39,211 downwards.
CAAGGAATTCCCCGAGGTCGAATTCTGCCACGCCACCGGCACCCAGGCGCACACCGTGGGCCTGGCCAACTACCACAACGCTTTCGCCTCCATCTATGAGGGCCGCTTCCTGGGCGGCGTCGCCGCGGGCCTGAAGCTCAACGAGATGATCGAGAGCGGCGCCATCACCGAGGACCAGGCTCTGGTCGGCTACGTCGGCGCGTTCCCCTATGCCGAGGTCGTCTCCGGCTTCACCTCCTTCTTCCTGGGCGTCCGCTACGTCTGCCCCTCCGCCACCATGCAGGTGACCTTCACCAACTCCTGGTATGACCCGACCCTCGAGAAGGAAGGCGCCATCAAGCTCATCTCCAACGGCTGCGTGCTGCTCTCCGAGCATGCCGACTCCATGGGCGCTCCCACCGAGTGCGAGTCCAACGGCATCCCCTTCGTGTTCTATAACGGCTCCGCCGCCGACGCCTGCCCCAACACCTTCATCGTCGCCTCCCGCATCAACTGGGCTCCCTACATGGAGTTTGCCATGACCTGCGTCGCCAACGGTGAGGAGATCCCCGCCGACTGGACCGGCACCATCGCCACCGACTCCGTCCTGCTGACCGAGGTCAATGAGCAGGCCGCCGCCGCCGGCACCGTGGAGAAGCTCGAGGAAGTCAAGGCCGCTCTGCTGGACGGCTCCCTGAAGGTCTTTGACACCGCCACCTTCACCGCGAACGGCGAGACCCTGACCGAGTATCTGGCCGACGTGGACGACATGGGCGACTTTGTCCCCGAGACCAACGTCATTGCCGACGGCTACTTCCACGAGTCCGAGTACCGCAGCGCTCCTTACTTTGATCTGTTCATCGACGGCATCACCAACATCGACGCCTGATCTTGTCTCTCTTCTCCGCACTCCCGCTCCGGCGGGAGTGCGGAGCCCCTGCTGTAAAGGGCAGCGCAGTGACGTTCCCGCCGCCGCGCTGCCCTTTGCAGCATTTCATGCGCTTTTCACTTTGCCCCGGAAGGAGGACGACCGCCTTGGACAACAAGACCCCCGCCGTCAAAATGCGAAACATCACCAAGACCTTCGGGCCCGTCGTGGCCAACGACAAGGTCTGGCTGGACATCTACCGCGGCGAGATCCTCGCCCTGCTGGGTGAGAACGGCTCCGGCAAGACGACGCTGATGAACATGCTCTCCGGCATCTACTTCCCGGACGAGGGCGAGATCAGCATCGACGGAAAGGACGTCGTGATCCGTTCCCCGAAGGACGCCTTCGATCTCGGCATTGGCATGATCCACCAGCATTTCAAGCTGGTCGACGTGCTGACGGCGGCGGAGAACGTCGTGCTCGGTCTGCCCGGCAAGCTCGATCTGAAGGCCGCCGCGAAGAAGATCCGCGAGATCTGCGACGCCTACGGCTTCGAGGTGGACCCCGAGCAGAAGATCTACGACATGTCCGTGAGTCAGAAGCAGACGGTCGAGATCGTGAAGGTGCTCTACCGCGGCGCGGACATTCTGATCCTGGACGAGCCCACCGCCGTGCTGACCCCGCAGGAGACCGACAAGCTCTTCGCCGTACTGCGCAATATGCGCGACGACAACAAGGCCATCGTCATCATCACCCACAAGATGCACGAGGTGGAGGCGCTCTCCGACCGCGTGGCCGTGCTGCGCCACGGGCAGTTCATCGGCGACATGCCGACGAAGACCACGAACGCCCAGGAGATGACCAACATGATGGTCGGCCACGCCGTGACGCTGAACATCGACCGGCCCGAGCCGGTGGACCCCAAGCCGCGGATCGTGGTCAAGGGCCTGACCGTGCGCAGCATCGACGGCATCCTCAAGCTCGACGACGTGTCCTTCACCGCCAACTCCGGCGAGATCCTCGGCATCGCGGGCATCTCCGGCTGCGGCCAGAAGGAGCTGCTCGAGTCCATCGCGGGCCTGCAGCCCGTGGAGAAGGGCAGCATCGAATACATCGGGGACGACGGCTCGGCCGAGCAGCTGATCGGCAAGGACCCGCTGGCTATCCAGCGCATGGGCGTCTCCCTCTCCTTCGTGCCGGAGGACCGCCTGGGCATGGGCCTCGTGGCGAACATGGACCTCGGCGACAACATGATGCTCCGCTCCTTCCGCAGCGGCCGTTCCGTCTTTACCGACCGCAAGACCCCGCGCCAGCTCGCGCTGGACGTGGTGGAGGAGCTGGACGTCGTCACCCCCGGCATCACCACGCCGGTGCGCCGCCTCTCCGGCGGCAATGTGCAGAAGGTGCTCGTCGGGCGCGAGATCGCCTCGGCGCCGACCGTGCTGCTGACCGCCTACGCCGTGCGCGGGCTGGACATCAACTCGTCCTACACGATCTACGACCTGATCAACAAACAGAAGAAGAACGGCGTCGCCGTCATCTACGTGGGCGAGGATCTCGACGTGCTGCTGGAGCTCGCCGACCGCATCCTCGTGCTCTGCGGCGGCAAGGTCTCGGGCATCGTGCCCGGCCGCGGCGCGAAGAAGCGCGACGTCGGCATGATGATGACGAAGCTCGGAGGAAACGCGCATGAATAACAAGACCCGTACGCCGCTCTTCCACGTCTCCAAGCGCGGTCTGCTGCCCTGGTACAAGGCCTGGGCCATCCGCGCCGCCGCGCTGCTGCTCGCGCTCGTTGCCTGCGGCGTCATCACCTCGCTCGTCACCGGGCAGAACCCCATCCAGGTCTATGCCGCGATCATCAACGGCTCTTTCGGCTCGCCCCGCAAGATCTGGGTGCTGCTGCAGAACATCGCGATGCTGCTGTGCGTCTCGCTCGCCGTGACGCCCGCCTTCCGCATGCGCTGCTGGAACCTCGGTGCCGAGGGCCAGGCGCTGATCGGCGGTCTCGCCGCCGCGGCCTGCATGATCCTGCTGGGCAAGACGCTGCCGAACTGGGCCGTGATCGCCTGCATGTGCGTCGCGTCCCTCGCGGCCGGCGCGCTCTGGGCGGCCATCCCCGCCGTCTTCAAGGCCAGGTGGAACACCAACGAGACGCTCTTCACCCTGATGATGAACTACGTCGCCACCCAGCTCGTCGCCTACTACTGCGTGGTCTGGGAATCCCCCAAGGGCTCGGGCACCATCGGCGTCATCAACCCCAGCACGGAGATCGGCTGGTTCCCCCAGATCGGCAGCTACAAATATCTGCTGAACATCCTGATCGTCGCGATCGTGTGCGTCGCGATGTACATCTACCTCAACTACTCCAAGCACGGCTACGAGATCGCCGTCGTCGGCGAGAGCGAGCGCACCGCCCGCTACGTCGGCATCAAGGTCGATCGGGTCATCATCCGCACGATGCTGCTCTCCGGTGCGGTCTGCGGTCTGGCGGGCCTGCTGCTCGTCGGCAGCACCAACCACACGCTGACCACCACCATCGTGGACGGGCGCGGCTTCACCGCGGTCATGGTGTCGTGGCTGGCGAAGTTCAACCCGATCTGGATGATCCTCACCAGCTTCCTGATCGTCTTCCTGGGGCGCGGCTCGGGCGAGATCGCCACCAAGTTCGGCCTCAACCGCTCCTTCGGCGACATCCTCACGGGCTTGATCCTCTTCTTCATCATCGGCAGCGAGTTCTTCATCAACTATCAGATCCACTTCCGGAAGTCCGGCGGCAAGGAGGGCTGAGACGATGTTCGATTTCATTTCCTTTATCCCCCGCGCCGTCGTCCAGGGCATCCCCCTGCTGCTCGGAAGCACTGGCGAGACCCTGACCGAGAAGTCCGGCAACCTGAACCTCGGTATCCCCGGCATCATGTACGTCGGCGCGATCTCGGGCGTCATCGGCTCTTTCTTCTATGAACAGTCCGGGAATTTCCGCCCGCTCCCGGGGATCCTGATCCCGCTGGGCTGCTGCCTGCTCGGTTCGCTCCTGATGGGCCTGCTGTACTGCTTCCTCACCGTGACGCTGCGCGCCAACCAGAACGTGACGGGCCTCGCGCTCACGACCTTCGGCGTGGGCTTCGGCAACTTCTTCGGCGGCTCGCTCATCAAGCTCTCCGGCAGCTCCCTGCCCTCGATCATCCTCTCCGCCACGAGCAACGCTTTCCGCACCTCGCTTCCCGCGGCCGAGAAGGCGGGCGTCTTCGGCAGGCTCGTGCTCTCCTACGGCTTTCTGGCCTATGTCGCCGTCATCATCGCCCTGACCGTGGCCTGGGTCCTCAACCGCACCCGCGTCGGCCTGCATCTGCGCGCCGTGGGTGAGAATCCCAACACCGCCGACGCCGCGGGCATCAACGTCTCGAAGTACAAATACATCGCCACCTGCACCGGCTCCATGATCGCCGGGCTCGGCGGGCTCTACTACGTCATGGACTACGCCTCCGGCGTCTGGGCCAACGACGCCTTCGGCGACCGCGGCTGGCTCGCCATCGCGCTGGTCATCTTCACGGTCTGGCGGCCGAACGTCGGCGTGCTGGCCTCCTTTCTCTTCGGCGGCCTGTACATCCTGCACATGTACATCCCCTCGGGCATGAACCTCGCCGTCAAGGAGCTCTACAAGATGCTGCCCTATGTGGTGACGATCATCGTGCTGGTGCTCTCCTCTCTGCGCAACAAGCGCGAGAACCAGCCCCCCGCCTCCCTGGGCCTCGCCTACTTCCGTGAGGAGCGATAAATCTTAATTTCTCATAAAGGCACTTGACAAATATGGTCGAACGCGTTAGACTGCATGTAAGGTCTAACGCGTTCGACTTATTTTTTGTCGGGGAGGAACTCCTATGGAGACACCGAAGATATTTGAAAGTGAATACCGCTTCTGCTGCATCCTGTGGGAACACGAGCCCGTGAAGAGCACGGAGCTGGCGAAGCTCTGTCGGGAGAAGCTCGGCTGGAGCAAGGCCACGACCTACACGGTCATCAAGCGCCTCAGCGAGCGCGGCGTCGTGAAGAGCGAGGACGCGGTGGTGACGGCGCTTGTCAGCAAGGAGCAGGCGCAGACCGCCGCTGTGGACGAGCTGATGGAGAAGACCTTTGACGGCTCGCTGCCCGCCTTCGTCGCCGCCTTCACGCGCCGCGGGCTCAGCGCCGCCGAGGCGGAGGAGCTGCGCCGCCTGATCGACGCACACACGGAGGGCTGAGCATGGACGCTGTCTTTCTCGAACTGCTGAACCGCAGCATCGCGGCGGGCTGGCTGGTACTGGCGGTCGTCGCGCTGCGCGCGCTGCTGTGGAGAGCGCCGAAGCAGCAGCGCTGTCATCTCTGGGGCCTTGTCATTCTTCGGCTGCTGCTCCCGTCCCTGCGAAAGACTGCATATAGCCTGATCCCCTCGGCGCAGACGATCCGCCCGGAGATCCTTCTGAGCAGCGAGCCCTCGATTCAGACAGGTTTCGTCGCTGTAGATCAGGCAGTGAATCCCGTGTTGGCGGAGAGCTTCGCTCCCGCAGTGGGCGATAGTGTGAACCCGCTGCAGGTCTGGGTGCATCTCGGCGCCGTCCTCTGGCTCTGCGGGATGGCGGCGATGCTGCTCTACGCCGTCGTTTCCTATCTGCGGCTGCGCCGCCGTGTGGCGGACTCCGTCCCGCTGCGGGACAACATCCGCCTCTCCGACCGGATCGACTCTCCCTTCGTGCTGGGGCTGCTCCGGCCGCGGATCTATCTGCCCTTCGGCCTTGACGAGGAGACGCAGGCCCTGGTACTCGCCCACGAGCAGGGACACATCGACCGAAACGACGACTGGGTCAAGCCCTTCGGTTTCCTGTTCCTCGCGCTCTGCTGGTTCCATCCGCTCGCCTGGCTGGCCTATGTCCTCTTCTGCCGGGACATCGAGCTCGCCTGTGACGAGCACGTCCTGCGCACCCAGGGCCCGGAGATCAAGAAGGCCTATTCCGCGGCGCTGCTCTCCTGCAGTATGCCCGGTCACACCCCCGGCGTCTGCCCGCTTGCCTTCGGGCAGAGCGATGTGAAGCTCCGCATCCGGAACGTACTGGCCTATAAAAAACCGACTTTCTGGATCCATCTCGCGGCGGCCTTCGCCGCGGCGGTGCTGTGCGTGTGCTTCCTCACCGATCCGATGGAGCATGCGGCGGACGCGGCCTCGGAAATGCAGGGGCCTGACCGCACAGCCCAGTGGAGCGATTTTCTCTCCGAGCTCATCCGCGTCGAGAGCGCGGACGGCAGCTACGGCGGGCCCCTCACCTACGTCGGCTATGCGTGCAGCTATGACGCGCCTCTCCTCCGCTTCCCCTGGGCGGAGCGGAACATGACCGACAGCGGCTATGTCTTCGTCTGGGACGACGGCCTCGGCCGTCTCCGGATCAAGGAACTCTGGTACGACGAGGCCGGGCGTAAAGCGCTGGTCGTACGCTGGAGCCCCGGGGCGGCGGAAGCGGATCCCGCCTACACCGCGGAAGCGGATCCGTCTCCGGCGGATGGTCTCCGCTACCCGCGCTATGCCTGGTCCCAATCCACGGTCGATTCGAGCTTCGACTTTGAGGGCACCTGGGTAGACCTCCACTATTATCAAGCCGAAGAGCCGATCGGAGGCTACATCAAGCTGACCGAGGGCATGCACTTCGCTTCCGCGGAGAGCCTCCTCAGTCCGCAGCAGCTGACGGTCGTCCGCATGAGCCGCCTCTCAGCGCTCGAGCTCGGCGGCTATGAGCAGATCACGCGGGAGGAGCTGAGCGCCCGCTGGGGCGCGCCGCTTCTGACGCTGCCGGAACTCCCCGCACGCTTCCAGTCGGGGGATATCCTATACGTCATGGGCACGGAGCTGGAGCGTCCCCGCTTCGCCGCGGTCTGGACGAACGAGGAGGACGGAAAGCTGCTGTTTGCGAGCTGGCGCCGCAATCCCGGGCCGGACAGCCCCCTGCAGATGAGCTATGAGCGCCCCAACAGTCTCCATGGCTGGGTCAATTTCCTGGCGGAGGCACGCGGCAGAGTGTCCGATACCGATGTCGTCCTGCGCTACTACGACATCGACGGCGGGACCAGTCCGGAGGCTGTCCGTCATTTTCTCGAGCATGTCGAGATGGCCGAATCCGAGCCGTCGAAGAGCGGCCCTATGCTGAGCTATCGGGTCGGACTCAGCGGAGAAGCGGATTTCCTGTATGACGCCGCGATCACTGTGCCGGTCGGCATGATCGCCCCGATCCGCCCGGCTCTGGGACTCGACAGTGTCCGGCCCTCCGGGGTCGGCATGGACATTTTCGACGCCGGGTATCTCCAGCTCTTCAACAGTGAGGACGGCCAGCCCTGCCTGCTCGCCAAGGTCCCCACCGCATCGCCGGTGCGCGTGGAGGTCCACACCCTCAAGGAGACCTATACCCTCGCCGTCAGCGTGGTGCCGAACGATTCCGGCCTTGCCTATCACCTGTACGATGAACCGGACCCGGCCGAGGTGAGCGAGCTGAGTATCCGCCTGAACGGACGCCCGCTCACGGATTTCACCACTTCTGCCGGCCTGTTCTACGAGCTCTACGCCCAGTGCACGCCGGGCGGGCAGGTCCTGGCCGAGTGGTCGAGCTCGGATGAGAGCGTGGCCCGCGTCACCGTGCGGGTGGACGGCTGCTGTGTGCTGGAGACGCTGCGCCCCTCCCGGGAGCCGGTCACCATCACCGCCGTCTACGGAGGGCACCGCGCGGAGATGACGCTCACGGTCGGCTGATCATCGGTTCAAAGGTATAGAAAAGCACCCTTTCCGGTCGGAAAGGGTGCTTTTCTATTATGCTGCTTAATCCAGCACGTAGGGCAGGAGAGCGATCTGGCGGGAGCGCTTGATCGCCTCGGTCAGCTCGCGCTGATGCATGGCGCAGGTGCCGGTGGTGCGGCGGGGCAGGATCTTGCCGCGCTCGGACAGGAAGCGGCGCAGCTTCACGGTGTCCTTATAGTCGATGAACGTGGCCTTGTCCACGCAGAACTGGCAGACCTTCCTGCGTTTGCGGTTCTTGGGGTTGGTTTTATCGAAAGCCAAAGCGGTATCCTCCTTATCAAATAATTAGAATGGCAGTTCGCCGTCGTCGCCGTCGCCCAGCTCGTCGAACCCGCTGCGCGCGGGCGTGCTGCCCGGCTGCGAGGCGCCGCGGCCGCTGTCATAGGCGGTCCGGCCGGTCTCAAAGCTGTTGGACTCGTTGTCCCGACGGCCCTCGCCGAAGTAGACGTTGTCCGCGACGATTTCCCAGTTGGTGCGGTTGTTGCCGTCGCGGTCCTGCCACTTGCGGCTCTGCAGGCGGCCGGAGACGACGATCATGCTCCCCTTGCGGAAGTACTTCGACACGAACTCGCCGGTCTGACGCCAGGCGACGCAGTCGATGAAATCGGTCTGCCGCTCGCCGCCGTCACGCCCGCCGAAGTCGCGCTCCACCGCGACGGAGAAAGACGCCACGCTGGCGCCGGACTGCGTGGTGCGCAGCTCGACGTCCCGGGTCAGACGACCCATGATGGTGATGTGATTGAGCATCGGGCCTCTCCTTTACTCTGCACGCAGGGTGATCAGGCGACGCAGGATGCCGTCGGTGATACCGAGGATACGGTCCAGCTCGGCCGGGAACTCCGGTCCGCTGGTGAACTTCATCAGCACATAGTAGCCTTCGGTCAGGTAGTTGATCTCATAGGCGAGCTTGCGCTTGCCCATATCCTCCAGCTCCTCCAAAGTACCATTTGCCTCAACAAGCCCCTTGAACTTCTCAACGACCGCGGCGGTCTCTTCCTCGGAGAGCGTCGGGTTGATGATGTACATGACCTCGTACTTTTCGCTTGCTTTTGCCATGGTTGCACCTCCTTCTGGTCTATTGGCCCTCCCCCGCAGGGAGAGCAAGGATGTCCCGTCCTTTGGACAGGCTTATTTATTATAGCGGTTTCCGCCGGAAAGTCAAGCATTTTTTTGCTGGAAGCGCGGGAGGCGAAAATCCGGCTTGTCAACGCGGAAACTTGTGGTATACTAAGCGCAGCCGCGCATGGTGCGCGGATCTGCATACGATCTATGATTTTGGGAGGCCGCTTTTCCATGAAACGCCTGTTTGCTCTGCTTCTTGTCCTTTCCCTGCTGCCCGCTCTCGCCGCCTGCGCGCCGTCCGCGCCCGCGCCGTCCGCGCCCGCGCCGACCGAAGAACCCGTGCCGGTCGAAGAGCCCGCGCCGGCGGAAGAACCCGCGCCGACCGAAGAGCCCGCGGCGGCGGAAGAACCCGCGCCGCTGGACTTCTCCACGACCGACCGCGAGGGGAATGTCTGGGATACGGGGCGACTGGCCGACTATACGCTCGTCATGCTCAATTTCTGGGAGCCCTGGTGCCCGCCCTGCGTGGGAGAGATGCCGGACCTCGCGAAGCTCAGCGAGGCCTATGCCGACCGCGGCCTGCTGATCCTGGGCGTCTACTCCACCGAGGGCATGGAGGAGGACGTGGCCTCCGTTCTGGAGAAGAGCGGCGTGCAGTACCCCATCCTGCACTACTGCGGCGCCTTTGACGTCTTCCAGAGCGGTTATGTGCCCACCACGGTCTTTCTCAACAGCGCCGGCGAGACGGTGAGCGAAAGCTATGTCGGCTCGCGCAGCTACGAGGCCTGGGCGCAGATCGTCGAGGATCTGCTGTAAATTGCGGTGTCCGGCACCGAAAAAGGACCGCGGAGAGCTTTCTCCGCGGTCCTTTTTCGCGTTTCGGGCCTCGTCAGCGCTTGTTGTAGCGCTCGATCGCGACGGCGAGGATGTCCATCGCGCGGGAGAGGTCCTCCTCCTTCAGCACATAGGCCATGCGCACCTCGTTTTTGCCCTTGCCGGGCGTGGCGTAGAAGGGCTCGCCGCAGGCAAACATCACGGTGTCGCCGTTGTCGTCGAACTCGTTGAGCAGCCAGTGCTGGAAGGCGTCCGCGTCGTCCACGGGCAGGGCGGCCATCACGTAGAAGGCGCCCTTCGGCTCCTCGCAGACCACGCCCGGGATCTGCCGGAGCTTGCCCAGCAGCGTGTCGCGGCGGCGCTTGTACTCCGCGCGGGTCGCGTCGAAATAGTGCTCGTCGAGGTCGTAGAGCGCGGCCGAGGCGATCTGATCCATCGTGGAGACGGCCAGGCGGCACTGGCACCACTTCATTGCGGCGCCCATGAAGGCCTTGTTCCGGGAGATCAGCATGCCGATGCGCGCGCCGCAGGCAGAGAAGCGCTTGGACACGGAGTCGATGACGATGACGTTGTCCTCGTAGCCCTCGAACTGCAGGGCGGAGATCAGCGGCTCGCCGGCGTAGACGAACTCGCGGTACACCTCGTCGCAGATGATGAACAGCCCGTGCTCCTTTGCGATGTCGAGCATCAGCTTGAGCTCCTCCGGCTTCAGCACCGCGCCGGTGGGGTTGCCGGGGTTGGTGATCAGGATGGCGCGCGTGCGCTCGTTGATGCAGGCCTCCACGCGTTCGCGCACGGCGTAGCGGTAGCCCTCCTCGGGGCAGGTGGTGAGCGGCCGGATCGACGCGCCTGCCAGCGTGACGGAGGTGTGGTAGTTGGGATAAAAGGGCTCCGGGATCACGATCTCGTCCCCGTCGTCGAGGATGGAGGCCATGGCCATCTGCAGGGCCTCGCTGCCGCCGTTGGTGGGCAGGATCTCGGCGCGGCTGAGCTCCGCGCCGATGTGGGCGTAGTATTTGCGCACCGCGTCCAGCAGCACCGGGAGGCCGCCGGAGGGCGAATAGGCCAGGACCGGCTGCGCGTGCTCGCGCAGCGCCTCGAAGTAGGCCGGCGGGGTCAGGATATCCGGCTGGACGATGTTCAGGTGGTAGATCTTGAGCCCGCGCTCGACCGCCTTCGCCGCCTCGCCGTTGAACTTGCGCATGGGCGACAGGCCGCAGCGCTCCATCTTGGATGATAGTTTCATGGGGGTCCCCTCCTGTTCTTCGCGGAAAGTATATATTTTTTTATAACACAGCCGCCTCGCGAACGCAAGCGAAGGCGGCGGTTTTCGCCCCTCCCTTGCGCGGGCCATACGGATTTGGTATAATTATAATATCGAAACGGAATCAAAGAGCCGGATCGCATCCGGTATACTGACAGGTGAGAAAGATCCTGTCGATCGCAAAGCCTGTCCCGCGATCGGACAGGGGTGGGAGGGAACGCGATGCTGCATCTGATCCTGGGCAAGGCCGGCACGGGCAAGACCGCCGCCGTCATGGCTGCGATCCGCCGCGCCGTTGAGGAGCGCCGGGGCGGGCAGATCCTGCTGGTCCCCGAGCAGTACAGCCACGAGGCCGAGCGCGAGCTCTGCGCCGTCTGCGGCGACAGCCTCTCGCTCTACGGCGAGGTGTTCAGCTTCACGGGGCTCGCCCGGCGGCTCATGAGCGAGCTGGGCGGGAGCGCCGCGCCCTGGCTCGACAAGGGCGGGCGGCTGCTGTGCATGGCGCTGGCGCTCTCCGAGGTCGGGCCGCGTCTGCAGGTCTACCCCTCCGCGGCGTACAAGGTGGAGCTGCAGGCCATGCTGCTGCGGGAGCTCGACGAGCTCAAGACCGCCCGCGTCACGCCCGAGCGGCTGGCGCGCGCGGCGGAGCTGGCCGGGGACAGCCTTGGGGAGAAGCTCTCCGATCTCGCCCTCATCGCCGCGGCCTACGACGCGGTCGTCTCCAACGGCCGGGCGGACCCGGCGGAGCGTCTCGACGTACTGGCCGCGCAGATCCCGCAGAGCGCTCTCGGGCCGCAGACAGCGGTCTACGTCGACGGCTTCATCGACTTCACCTATCAGGAGCAGGCGGTGCTGACCGCGCTGCTGCGGCAGGGCGTGGAGCTCACGGTCTGCCTCACGGTGGACACGCTTGAGAGCAGCAACGAGCTCTACGCCCTCTCCCGCATCGCCGCAGGGCGGCTGCTTGCCGCGGCGCGGGAGCTCGGTCTGGAGGCCGAGGTCCGCGTCCTGGAGAAGCAGGAGGGGCGTGCGCCGGCGCTGCGCTGGTTCTCCGAAGAGCTGTTCCGCTACGGGAGCCCGCGCTTCGAGGGCGGGGAGGTCCCGATCCGCCTGCGCGCAGCCGAGAGCCTGCGCGCCGAGTGCGAGGCGGCGGCGGATCAGGTGCTCGCGCTCGTGCGGGACGGCGGCTGCCGCTGGCGGGATATTGCCGTCGCGGTGCGCGGCTTTGAGGACTACCGCGGCACGCTCGAGAGCGTGTTCCGCCACTACGGCATCCCCCTTTTCACCGCCCGGCGGGAGGAGCTGCTGTCCAAGCCCCTGCCGGCGCTGATCGCCCTGGCCTACGAGCTGCCCGAGGGCGGCTGGGCCGTGGACGATGTGATCAGCTGCCTGCGGACGGGCCTCACGGGGCTGGACCCGGAAGCGTGTGACCGCCTCGCCGACTATGTGTTCAAGTGGCAGCTGCGCGGCCGGGCCTGGGAGCGTCCGGGAGACTGGCGGCAGCACCCCGACGGCTACGGCGCGCCCTTCGACGAGGCGACCGAGGTGCGGCTGGCGGATATCAACGCGCTGCGCCGCCGCTTTGCGGCGCCCCTGCTGCGCTTCGCGGAGCGCTCCGGGCGCGCGAAAACCGCCGAGGGTCAGGCAGCGGCGCTCGCCGGGCTGCTGGCCGACTGGCGCATGCCCGCGCAGCTTGAGGCGCGCGCGGCTGCGCTCGAGGCCGCCGGGGAGGCGGAGCTCGCCGCCGAGTACGGCCAGCTCTGGGACATTCTCGTCTCCGCGCTGGAGCAGTGCGCCGCCATCCTCGGGGACACGGCCATGGAGCGCGGCGTCTTCGGGCGGCTTTTCCTCCACATGCTCTCCCGGTACGACATCGGTCTGATCCCGGTCTCGCTGGACCGGGTCTCCGCCGGCGACTTCGACCGCATGCGCAGCCGGCACATCCGGCATCTGCTGGTGCTCGGCTGCAGCGACGACCGCCTCCCGCAGACTGAGGAGCGCGGCGGCGTGTTCGACGCCTCGGAGCGCGAGCGGCTGCTGGACCTGGACATCGATCTGGGCAGCGGCGACGGCGAGCTCTGGCGGGAGTTTTCGCTGCTGTACGCGACGCTGACCCTGCCCGCGGAGAGCCTGACGCTGAGCTATCCCCTCTGCGGAGCGGACGGCGAGGCGCTGCGCCCTGCCTTTGTCTTCCAGCGCGCCCGCGCGCTCTTCGGCATGGAGCCGGAGTCCTGCGATCCCGAGGCGCTCCGCCTCTCCGCCCCGGCCCCCGCCCTGACGCTTGCAGCCCAGGCCGTGACGGGCGGCTCCCCGCGTTCGGCCGCGGCCGCGGCCTGGTTTGCGGAGAAGGAGCCGGCCCGCTTTGAGAAGCTGCGCGCCGCTGCCCGGCAGACGCGCGGCCGGCTCTCCCCCGCGGCGGTGGAGGCCCTGTACGGCCGCCGCCCGCGGCTGAGCGCCTCGCGCATCGACCGCTTCGCCTCCTGCCGCTACGCCTATTTCTGCCAGTACGGCCTGCGGGCCAAGCCCTACGAGCCCGCGGGCTTCACCCCGCCCGAGATCGGCACCTTCCTGCACTATGTGCTCGAGCAGGTCGTCCGGGAGGCGCGGGCGCGCGGGGGCTTCGCCGCGGTGAGCGACGAGGAGCTGCACCGGCTGACCGACCGCTTCGTGGCGGACTATGTCCGCACGGAGCTCAACGATTTCAAGGAGAAATCCCCCCGCTTCGTCTATCTCTTCCGCCGCCTCTGCGGCGACGCGCACCGCGTGGTGCTCGACACCGCGCGGGAGCTGCGGCTCTCGGACTTCGAGCCGCTGGATTTTGAGCTGGATTTCGCCGAGGCGAGCGATATCCGCCCGCTGGAGCTCGGCGAGGGCGAGAGCGCGGTCAGCCTCACCGGCATCGCCGACCGTGTGGACGGCTGGCTGCACGAGGGCAAGCTCTACCTGCGCGTCGTGGACTACAAGACCGGGCAGAAGAAGTTTTCCCTCTCCGACGTGTGGTACGGCATGGGCCTGCAGATGCTGCTGTACCTCTTTGCGCTGGAGGCGGACGGGGCGAACCGCTACGGCCACGAGATCGTCCCGGCGGGGGTCATGTACGTCCCGGCGCGCGACGCGCTGCTGTCCATGACAAAAGACCCGGAGGACGGCGAGGCCGAAAAAAAGCGGGCTGACGCGCTGCGCCGCAGCGGGCTCGTGCTCGACGAGCCGGCGCTGCTGGAGGCCTGGGAGAAGGGCTCGGAGAAGCGCTATATCCCCGTGAAGTTCAGGAAGACCGCCGATCCGGAGGGCCTGGCCTCGCTCGAGCAGCTCGGCCTGCTCGGGCGGCATATCCGCGGCACGCTCGGGGAGATGGCGAAGGAGCTCCACCGCGGCAGCATCGCCGCCGATCCCTATTACCGCAGCCAGCAGGAGAACGCCTGTCTCAACTGCGACTATTTTGACGCCTGCCACTTCGCCGAGGGCGAAAACGGCGAGCGGAGCCGCTTCCTGCCCCCGCTCTCGGAGGACCGCGTCTGGGGCATGCTGCGGGAGCGCTGGGCGCGCCCGGCGGGAGAGGAGAACGGACATGGCTGATTTTCGACCCACCGCCTCGCAGGCACAGGCAGTCCGCGAGCGCGGCAGCGCGCTGCTCGTCTCCGCCGGAGCGGGCAGCGGCAAGACCAAGGTGCTCACCGAGCGCCTGATGGAGCGGCTGCGGGACGAGAAGGACCCGGCAGCTCTGGACAGCTTTCTCGTCATCACCTTTACCCGCGCCGCCGCGGGAGAGCTGCGCGGGCGCATCCTCGAGGAGCTCGCCGCCGCGCTGGCGGAGGACCCCGGCAACCGGCACCTGCGGCGGCAGAGCGCGCTCTGCCGGCGGGCGCAGATCGGGACCATCCACAGCTTCTGCGCCTCTCTGCTGCGGGAGTTCAGTCATCTGGCCGGGCTCTCGCCGGACTTCCGCGTCGCGGACGAGGACCGCGCCGAGGCGCTGAAGGCTGCCGCCCTCGAGCGTACGCTCGATCGCTGCTATGAGGAGCCGGAGAAGCACCCGGGCGTCCTCCTGCTCGCCGATACCGTCGGCGCGGGCAGGGACGACCGGCGCCTCGCCGCGCTCGTACTCGGTCTGCACAGCCGCATGCAGTGTCACCCCTGGCCGGACGCCTGGGCCGCGGAGCAGGTGGCGCTGCTGCGCGCCCCGGCCGCCGACGCCGCCGAGACTCCCTGGGGCCGGGAGATCCTGGCCGGGGCGGCGGAGAGCGCCGCCTACTGGAGCGGCGAGATGGACCGCTGCCTCGCGGCCATGCGGGGCGAGGCGAAGATCGCCGCGGCCTATACGGAAAGCTTTGCCGAGACCGCCGACGCCCTGCGGGAGTTCGGCCGCCGCCTGGCGCTGGGCTGGGACCGGGCGCGCGAGGCGCTGCCCATCCCCTTCCCAAAGCTGGGCAGTCTGCGCAGCTCTCCGGACCCGGCGCTTTCGGACTGGGTGAAGGGCCGCCGCACGGCCTGCAAAAAAGCCGCGGCGGAGTATGAAAAAGCGCTCGACGGCGCCTCGGAAAAGCTGCTGACCGACATGGCCCGCACCGAGCCCGCCATGAGCGCGCTGCTCGAGCTGGTGCTGCTCTTTGACGAGGAATACGGGAAGGACAAGCAGCGCGCCGGGCTCGTGGATTATGCCGATCTCGAGCACAAGACCGCGCAGCTGCTGACCGAGCGCTCCGGCGAGCCCACGGCTTTCGCCCGCCGTCTCTCGGAGCGCTACACCGAGATCCTCGTGGACGAGTATCAGGACGTCAGCCGCGTGCAGGACGCGATCTTCCGCGCCCTCTCCCGCGACGGGACCAATCTCTTTCTCGTGGGCGACGTGAAGCAGTCCATCTACCGCTTCCGTCTGGCCGATCCCGAGATCTTCAACGAGAAATACCGCGCCTGGGCAGACGCGGCCGAGGCCGCCCCCGGCGCGCCGCGGCGCGTGCTGCTGCGGGAGAACTTCCGCTCGCGGCGGGAGATCCTCGCGGGGGCCAACGCGGTCTTTACCCGCTGCATGTCGCGGCGGCTGGGCGATATCGACTACGACGAAAACGCCGCGCTGATCCCCGGCGCGTCCTATCCGGGCGAAGGCGCGCGGCCCGAGATCCTGCTGCTGCGCCTGCCGGAAACCGGGGAGGGCGAGGAGCGCCCGGACAAGACGGCGCTCGAGGCGCGGATGACCGCGAAAGCCATCCGCGGTCTGGCGGAGCGCGGCGTCACGGTCACGGAGAACGGTCGGCAGCGGCCGCTGCGCTGGGGCGACATCGCGATCCTCCTGCGTTCGGCCAACACCGTGGGCGGCGTCTATCGCCGCGCGCTCGCGCAGGAGGGCGTCCCCGTCTCGAGCGGGCAGGGCGGCGGCTATTTCCAGTCCGTCGAGGTGTCCACGCTCCTGTCCCTGCTGGCCGTGCTCGACAATCCCCATCAGGACATCCCGCTGATCGCGGTGCTGCGCTCCCCGGCCTTCGGCTTCTCGGCCGACGAGCTGAGCCGCATCCGCACCGCCGACCGCAAGGGGGATCTCTATACCGCACTGCGCGCCGCCGCGGAGACGGACGCGCGCTGTCGGACCTTCTGCGCCTGGCTCGACGCGCGCAGGCGCGAAACGCCGGATCTGCCCGCCGTCGAGCTCGTCTGGCGGCTGATCGAGGAGCTGGACCTGCTGGCGCTCTGCAGCGCGATGAGCGACGGCGAGCAGCGCAGGGCGCGGCTCATGGCCTTCGTCTCCCTCTCCGAGCGCTTTGAGAGCAGCGGTTTCCGCGGCCTGCACCGCTTCGTGCTCTGGCTGCGGCGGCAGGCCGAGCGCGGAGAGGAGCCCGCCCTCGGCGCCGACGGCGGCTCCGCGGTGCAGATCCTCTCCGTCCACAAGTCCAAGGGCCTCCAGTTCCCCGTCGTTTTCCTCTGCGACACCGGCCGCCGCTTCAACAAGGCCGACGCCCGCGACACGGTGCTCGTGCATCCGGAGCTCGGGCTCGGCCCGAAGGTGACGGATCTTGAGCGCCGCGTGGAGTATCCGAGCCTCGCGCGCAGCGCGATCCGGCAGCGCCTGGAGCGCGAGACGCTCTCGGAGGAGATGCGCCTGCTCTACGTCGCCCTGACCCGGGCGCAGGAGCGGCTCTATATGACCGCCGCGCTCGCCGATCCGGAGGGGCGCATGGACAAGCTGCGTGCCGGGCTCAGCGAGCCGATGGCGCCGGAGGCGCTGGCCGGCGCCGCCGCGCCGGTCGACTGGCTGCTCAGCGCCGCGCTCGCCGACGGCGGCGAGACCCTGAACCTGCGCATCTGCGAGACGGAGGACGACGCGGCCGCCGCGGAGGACGCGCTCCCGCCCGTCCGGGCCGACGGGGAAACGCTGCGCGAGCTCGAGCGCCGGCTCCGCTTCGTCTATCCCCACGCGGAGGCGGAGAAGCTCCCCTCCAAGATCACGGCCACGGGCCTCAAGGACCGCGCGGAGCCGGACGCGGAGGCCGCTCCGCTCCTGCCGAAACGGCGCGGGGACTTCCGCATGCCGGACTTCAGCCGGAAGAACAGGCCCGCCACCGGGGCCGAAAAGGGTATCGCCACCCATCTGGTGCTGCAGTATATGGACTTTGCGAAGACCGACAGCCTCGAGGCCGTGCAGAGTGAGATCGAGCGTCTGCGCGCGCAGCGCTTCCTCTCCGACCGCGAGGCCGCGGCCGTGGACGCCGAGGCGATCCGCAAGCTCTTCGCTTCCCCGTTGGGACAGCGGATGCGCCGTGCCCCCGCGCTTCGGCGGGAATTCCATTTTTCGCTGCTCTGCGATGCAAACGAGCTCTTCGGCAGGGCCGCGGGCGAGGAACTGCTGCTGCAGGGCGTGGTGGACTGCTTCCTCGAGGAGGACGACGGCCTCACCGTCATCGACTACAAGACCGACCGGCTCAGGAACTGCGCCGAAGCCGAAAAGCGCGCCGCCTTCTATCGCGGCCAGCTTGCCGCCTACGCCGCCGCGCTCGAGCGGATCACGGGCAGGCCTGTAAAGGAGCGCGTGCTGTATTTCCTCGCGGCAGGCGAGGCCGTGACCCTGTAAGCGCCCTCCGGCAAAAAAGATTGAAAAAAGTCCTTGCATTCCGGAAAAAACTGTGTTACAATCCGCTTTGCGTCATGTAACTATACAGGTTCTGTACAATCATGACAGCCTTGGAAGAGGAGCGTTTTGACCCATGAAGTCTGGAATCCATCCCAACTACAAACCCACCACGATCCGCTGCGCCTGCGGCAACGTGATCGAGACCGGCTCTACCAAGCAGAATATCACCGTTGAGATCTGCTCGAAGTGCCACCCCTTCTTCACCGGCAAGCAGAAGCTGGTCGACACCAGCGGCCGTGTGGATAAGTTCAACAAGAAGTACGGCATCAAGTAAGAGCCCATAAAGCCCGAACCGGCAGAAGACCGCTGCAGAAAGCAGCGGTCTTCTGCCGTATTCTTTTCCGATCATTCTTTTTCTTCCCGGGCGGCACGGTCGAAGCCGATCAGGTCCCTGACCACCTCGCCCGCGAGCACGAGCCCCGCCGCGGCGGGGACAAAGGCCGTGGAGCCGGGGAGCGCCCGCCGTCCCTCCGGAGGCGTCTCGGCGCTCTCCGCCAGCGGACGCAGCGGCTTTTCCTCGGAGCAGACGACCTTCACATGCTCGATCCCGCGCCGGCGGCACTCCTTTCGCAGCACGCGCGCCAGCGGGCAGACGCTCGTCTCATAGAGATCGGCCGCGCGAAAGGCGGAGGGATCCGTCTTGTTGCCGGCGCCCATGGCGCAGATAATCGGGACGCCGGCCTCCCGCGCGGCTTCGATGAGCGCGAGCTTGCCGGTCACGGTGTCGATGGCGTCCACAACGTAGTCATACTGCGCAAAGTCAAACTGTGAGCGCGTCTCGGGCAGGAAGAAGACCGGCCGGGTCCGGATTGCGCAGGCGGGGTTGATGTCCCGCACGCGCTCCGCCGCCGCCTCGACCTTCAGACGGCCGAGCGTGCTGTGCAGCGCATGGAGTTGGCGGTTGAGGTTTGAGAGGCTGACGCGGTCCGGGTCGATCAGATCCAGCGCGCCGACGCCCGAGCGCGCCAGCGCCTCGACGGCGTAGCCGCCGACACCGCCGACGCCGAACACGGCCACGCGGCTGCGCGCGAGCTTCTCCATGGCCTCACGGCCGAAAATGAGCTCCGTCCTTGAAAACTGCTCGGCCATGCCCCTTCCTCCTCTCTCCGGATCGCTCCCATCCTACCACTTTTTTCTTCCCTGTTCAAGAGCGCGGCGGCACAGCCGGGAATGGAAAAACCCTCACAAAAATGGAAAGTTTAATTTGTGCAAGAAAGCGAAAGTCCCGCGGACCGACGAAAAGCGGTTGACTTTCCCCTGCTTTCGGCATATCATTTTTTTAGGTTTATGATTCGATGCCGCGTGTCGGCCCGCCCCGCCGGCCCCTGTATTTCACCGTGCTCTGCACGCGGAAATAAATCTTGTATGAAAAGAGGAAGAACACAAACGATGAAAAAGATCCTTGCCATTCTGCTCGCGCTGACCATGATCTTCGCACTGAGCGCCGTCTCCGCCTCCGCCGACGACGCGGATGATTTCCACATCGACCTGACCTACTCCGACGTCTTCAACCCCGCCGAGTGGAACTACAAGGCCGCCGAGCTGTTCGCCGAGGCCGTCACCGAGCGCACCGAGGGCCACATCACCGTCACCTTTCACGGCCTGAACGAGCTCGACTGCTACCGTGACTCCGTTGTCCATGCCGAGAACGGCGACAACTGGATCGGCCTGGAGGAGCCCTCCCTGTTTGCCGACTGGGTCGGCGACTGCGCCGTGCTGGTCGGTCCGATGCTGTACAACAACGACGCCGAGTACAACTATGTCATGGATTCCGATCTGGTCGCGGACGTCATCGCCCGTCTGGCCGAGGAGAACATCCACATCCTCGACACCCACTACTCCTTCGGCTACCGCTCCGTCGTCACCAACAAGGACATCTATACTCCCGCTGATCTGAACGGCGTCAAGCTGCGCTCCACCACCGCCTCCCTGTTCATCAAGACCATCGAGTGCCTGGGCGCCACCCCCGTTCCCATGAGCTTCACCGAGTGCCTCTCCTCCATCTCCTCCGGTGTTGTCGACGGCTTTGAGGGCTCCACCTCCACCCTGGCCGGCGCCGGCGCTCCCTATGAGCTGGTCAAGAAGGTCGCTCTGACCAACCACTTCATCGCCACCCGCTGGCTGTTCATGGCCCAGGACGTCTATGAGTCCATCCCCGAGAAGTGGCGTGACATCCTCGACGAGTGCGCCGTCGAGTTCGGTATGTGGGAGCAGACCTCCTGCGCCGAGGACGAGGCCGTTCAGATCGAGAAGATGAAGACCGAGGACGGCGTGACCTGGAATGAGGTCGACCTCGACGCCTTCACCGAGGCCTGCGCGCCCGTCTACGACTGGATCGTCGAAGAGTACGGTGCCAATCCCGATCTGCATCAGCAGCTGGTCGACCTGATCGCCGACTTCCGTGCCGGGCAGGCCGCGTAAGGCAGACGCTCCGCAATTCTCTGCAATTTTACCTCAACAGACTGGACTGCCCGAAAAATCGGGCAGTCCATGTCCGGTATTATGCCTTCTTTCAACACAACAAAGGAACGCCTTGATTGCCTATGAAAAAGAAAAGTCTACCCAGGCGGATCCTGACGAATCTTGACGCGTTCATCTGCGGCGCGACGCTGACAGCCTGCGTGATCCTCGTCAATCTGAACGTCATCTTCCGCTATTTTCTGAACAGCCCCATCAAGTGGACCGACGAGGTTGTGACCAGCCTCTTCATCTGGACCGTTTTTATGGGCAGCGCCTACGCGCACCGCAGGCACGCGCATCTCGGCGTGGATATCGTGGTGAACCTGATCCACGGCAAGAGCCGTCAGACCATCGAGTTCATCATGGACATCCTGCAGATCCTGATCCTTATCCTGCTGACCTATATCAGCGCCCAGTACGTCTGCAACCTGATCTGGAAGCGCGGCATCGTCTTCAAGACCGTCGACGGCGTCTTTCGGTATGCGGGGCAGATCAAGCTGACCTACACCGACACGCTGCGTATCCCCAAGTGGTATACCGGCATCGCCGTCCCCCTCGGCTTCGGTCTGTCGCTGATCTATGCGGTCTATTTCTTCCTGCGTGACCGTCTGCACCTGATCAAGTCCAAGCCGGTCCAAGAGGCCGCGCCCGCGGAAGAGGGAGGTGCGTACTGATGTTGACCTTTACCAATCTGATCCCCGTCTTTCTGGTCTTCATCCTTTATTTCCTCGGCATGCCGATCGTGTACGCGCTCTTCGGCTCCACCTTCTTCTACTTTCTGTTCATCAATACCTCCGTGCAGCCCTGGAGCATCCTCCAGAAGGTCATGAACTCCACCGGCTCCTTCTCGATGCTGGCCATCCCCTTCTTCGTCATGTCCGGCTCGGTCATGAACTACGGAGGCATTGCGGACAAGATGATGGACTTCTGCGAATGCGTCACCGGCCACATGAAGGGCGGTCTGGCACAGGTCAACGTGCTGCTGAGCATGCTGATGGGCGGCTGCTCCGGCTCCGCCAACGCCGACTGCGCCATGCAGTCCAAGATGCTGGTGCCCGAGATGGAAAAGCGCGGCTTTTCCAAGGCCTTCGCCGCCGCCATCACCGCGTCGTCCTCGGCGGCCACGCCCGTCATCCCGCCCGGCGTCAACCTGATCGTCTACTCGCTGATCGCGCAGGCCTCCCTCGGCCGTATCTTCGCGGCCGGCTATGTGCCCGGCATCCTGATGAGTATCTCGATGATGATCGCCGTGACCATCATCTCCCACAAGCGTAATTATCCCACCACCCGGGACAGGATGCCCCCCGCCAAGGTGATCCTGAAGCAGGCCTTCATCTCCTTCTGGGGTCTGTTCTTCCCCTTCGGCATCATCCTCGGCATGCGCTTCGGTCTGTTCACCCCCGCCGAGGGCGGCGCCGTGGCCGTGCTCTACTGCTTCATCATCGGCAAATTCGTCTACAAGCAGCTGAGCTTCCGGAAGCACTTCATCCCCATCATGCTCGACACTATCGCCGGCACCTCCAGCGTCGTGCTGATCATGGTCTCGGCCAGTACCTTCGGCCAGTACATGAGCTACATCAACCTGCCCAAGATCGTAGCCGGCTCCATCACCAACCTGACCACCAACAAGTACGTGTTCCTGATGCTGGTCAACGTGGTCCTGCTGGTCCTGGGCATGTTCCTCGAGGGCGGCGCGGCGCTGATGATCGCGACCCCGCTGCTCCTGCCCGTGGCCAAGAACCTGGGCGTGGACGTCATCCACTTCGGTCTCGTGTGCATCGTCAACATCATGATCGGCGGCATCACGCCTCCCTTCGGCTCGATGATGTTCACCACCTGCGGCATCACCGGCTGCAAGATCAGCGCCTTCATTAAAGAGGTCTGGCCATTCATACTCTGTCTGTTCCTCGTGCTGCTGCTGATCACCTTCGTGCCTCGCCTGGTGACGATCGTTCCCGATCTGGTCTACGGCACTGCGAGCGGCAATCTCGTGAACTTCAGTTAGCCCTCGCTCAAAAAAGAGATGTGAGGATCTTCCGATCCTCACGTCTCTTTTTCTGCTTTACAGGTGTTCCGGTTCCTCGGCGCGCCTTCTCATCCACTCGCGCAGGCGGCGCAGCGGCGAGGGACGGCGGCGGTAGAAGCGTTGGCCGGTCTTCTCCTCGAGAAAGGCCGCAAATTCCTTCTGCTTCCCGTTCAGCAGCCCTTTGGGGATGCAGTAGCCGCCGTGCGGATTGGGGAAAAGATAAAAATACTTGCCGTCCTCCCCCAGCTTGATCAGGTCCCCGTAGGACACAGGCGCCAGCTCCTCTTCGTCCTTCTGCCCGGGGTGAAAGGTGATCGCGATGCGCTTTTCCTCAAAGCGGTAGCGGGAGCTCGGATAGCCTTTGCCCGAGGCCTCGATCTGCGCGATCAGCTTGCGGACCGTGTGGTTGGAGGAGGCGTAGGTGCTGGTCATCAGATAGATGCCGTAGAGGATCAGGAATATGCCCCAGACGCGGGACATGAAATATGCGCCCAGCAGGATCAGCGCTGCGCTCAGGAGATTGCGGGCGATGAAATTGCGGGTACAGAACAGGTCGTACTGCATGTGGGCGAGGGCAAACAGGCTGTCCTCGCCGTGCTTCATCGTGACGTCAAAGCGTGCCATCTCACACCTCCCGCCGCGGAGCCGCGGTGCTCTCACGGAGAACAAGCCGGCTGCGGTACTCCACGCGCGTGATTGGAATGGCCGTGGAGCTGTCGAGCGGATCTTCCACCTTTTCCCGGAGCAGATAAAAGGCCCGTGCGCCGAATTCGTCGGTGGAGTGGTCCACCGTCGTCAGGCCGATGCGCCGGAAGCCGGAGGGGAACACGTTGTCGAAGCCGCAGAGGCTGTAGTCCTCCGGCACGCGGTAGCCCTTCTCCAGCAGCCCGTCCAGCACGCCGTAGCCTACCATGTCGTTAATGGCGACGATGGCGGTGATCCGGGGGTTCTGGAGGCACTCCTGCGCCAGTGCGCGCCCGGAGTCCATCTCGATCAGGTGCGACTGGATCTCCTGTTCGTAGCGGTTGTCCTTGCAGTAGACGGTAACGCTCCCCTCCGGGCAGAGGCGGCGGAAGGCCGCCTGCAGGCCCTCACAGCGGCGTACGCGGGCCAGGTGATGCGCGTTGAGCGACGTGGTCAGATAGGCGATATGGCGGTGTCCGAGCCCGATCAGATGCTCCGCCACGAGCTCGCCTGCCTTGAAGTTGTTCACGTCCACCGTGTCGATGCCGAGATCGTTCACCGTGTCACAGACCGCGACCAGCGGCGTGTGGCGGCTTATCTCCCGTGCGCGCTCGATCTGCAGCGGGTTCATCAGATAGATAATGCCGGCGACGCGCTGCTGCTCGAGCATGTTCAGGATCGCGAGCTCCACATGCGGGTTCCAGTACGTATTGTAGACGTGCGCCACATATCCGCTGGCAAGTGCCGCGCGGTCGATCCCCATGATGATGGTCGTGTGATAGGGGTTGTTCACCGAGGGGCTGATGACGGCGATCTGGCGCACCCGGCTGCGGGACGAGGGCGGGGCATAGCCGAGCCGCTTGGCGCAGTCGAGCACCCGGACGACCAGCTCCGGCGTGAAGCGCGAGAGCTCCTTGCCGTTGAGGATCATCGATACGCTCGCCGTGGTCACGCCGGTCGCCTGCGCGATGTCCTTCAGGGTCACTTTTTTGGCCATTCCCGTTCTCCTCTTTCGCTGAAACTGTGTATGCTGAAATTTAATCACATTATTAAGCGTTTTTCAACTGACAAGATGCATAAATCTTTTTAGCAAGAACTGTGCAATTGGCCAAACATTTTGGCACTGTGTTGACTTCAAGCCAAAAATACGCTACCATTATTCCAGCAGGATTGGCTTTGACGCCAAAAAAATTAAGCAAATATTTAACAGGAGGAACACTATGAAAAAACTTCTCGCCATGCTGATGTGCCTCGCGATGGTCTTCGCGCTGTGCACGATCGCCACCCCCGCCGCTTCCGCCGACGATTTCCACATCGTGCTGAAGCTCAGCCACGTTTTCGCCCCCACCGAGCAGCTCACCGTTGAGATGGAGCAGGTCGCGGCCCGCATCTATGAGAAGACTAACGGCGCTGTGGAGATCCAGACCTATGGCTCCGGCCAGCTCGCCGTCTACAAGGACAACCTCCAGCAGGTCGTCGACGGCTCCAACTGGATCGCCTGCGAGGACCCCTCTTACCTCGCCGACTACAACATCAACTTTGAGGCGCTGATCGCCCCGATGCTGTACGCCAACCTCCAGGAGTACTCCTATGTCTGCCAGTCCGATCTGGTCAAGGCCCTCTGCCAGGACATCGAGGACAACTACGGCATCCATGTCCTCGCCCTTGACTTCAACGTCGGCCTGCGCTGCATGCAGACCAACAAGGTCATCACCACCCCCGACGATCTGAAGGGCATGAAGATCCGCGTTCCCAACAGCTCCATGTACATCAACCTCATGAACGCCATGGGCGCCACCCCCATCCCGATGGCCTTCTCCGAGACCATCTCCGCCGTGCAGCAGGGTGTTGTCGACGGCCTTGAGGGCAACATGAACGCGTACTCCACCAACGGCTCCGCCGAGGTCGCCAAGCAGATGAGCTTCACCAACCACCTCATCGGCACCTGCGGCGCCTACATCAACATCGATGTGTGGAACTCCATCCCCGAGGAGTACCGCGACATCATCCAGGAAGAATTCACTTTCGGCGCTGCCGAGCTGACCCAGTTCACCGACGACAACTTCCAGTCCACCATGGAGAAGCTGGAGGCCGAGCAGGGCTGCCACTTCAACGAGGTCGACATGGACGCCTTCCGTGCCGTGATGCAGGTCGAGTATGACCGTCTGGTCAAAGAGGACGGCGTGGACGCCGACTTCATCCCCGCGCTGCAGGCTCTCGTCGCCGAGTACGACGCTGCCAATGCCTGAGTCCCGCCTCCTGTCCGAAACGAGATCGAAACCCCATAACTGAAAAGATCGCCTGCCGCGGTTTTCCCCGCGGCAGGCGACTGCCGATTTTCCGAGAAAGAAGGTGCCCCAAGCTTGAAACAAAGAGGCATGCACATTCTGAAAAACCTCGACGCCTATATCGCCGGCACCCTGTTTGCCGTCACGATGACCCTGGTTATCATGAACGTCTTTACGCGGTATATCTTCAACTTTGTGATCGCCTGGAGCGAAGAGGTCGCCACCAGCTGCTTCGTGTACACAGTGTTCATCGGGGCGGCCTGGTGTCTGCGGACACGGCAGCATGTCGGCGTCGATCTGCTGGTCGACCGCCTGCCGGGAAAGGCACGTGAGGTCGTCCATCTGCTGACCGACATCGTGATCTTCGCGCTCAACGCCTATATCACCTATCTGGCCGTGCTGTTCATGCGCTCCTCCAAGGCCAAGACCATGCCGATTATGAAGATCTCCGTGAACTACCTGTACGCGGCGCTGCTCATCGGCTTCGGGCTGATGGCGGTCTATTCCCTCGTCCACTGCATCGAAGACGTGGTCAGGATGGCGCGTCCCAAGGAACAGGAGGTGCAGGCAGGATGACCATGTATCTCCCGATCATCATCGCCCTCGTCCTGTACTTCACCGGCATCCCCATCGCCTACGCGCTGATGGCCGGCACGCTGTACTACTTCGGCTTCATCGACACGACCTCCAAGACCTACCTGCTGCTGCAGAAGTTCATCACTTCCACGCAGTCCTTCCCCTTCCTGGCCATTCCCTTCTTCATCATGGCCGGCTCCATTATGAACTACTCCGGAATGAGCGACAAGCTCATGGCCTTCGCCGACGCGCTCACGGGCCATTCCGAGGGCGGGCTCGCCCAGATGAACGTCCTGCTGAGCATGCTGATGGGCGGCTGCTCCGGCTCCGCCAACGCGGACGCGGCGATGGAGTGCAAAATGCTGGTGCCCGAAATGGAGAAACGCGGCTACGGCAAGGGCTTCTCCGCCGCCATCACGGCGGCCTCCTCCTGCATTACGCCCATCATCCCCCCCGGCATCAACCTGATCGTCTACGGTCTGATCGCCGGTGCGTCGGTCGGAAAACTGTTCGCGGCCGGCTACCTGCCCGGCTTCGTCATGGCCGCGGCCCTGATGGTCGCCGTGCATATCATCGCCAAAAAGCGCGGCTACGCTCCCAGCCGGGATAAGCGCGCCTCCGGCAAGGTGATCGCCAAGCAGGCGCTGGACTCTTTCTGGGCGCTGTTCTTCCCGCTCGGCATCATCATGGGCATGCGCATGGGCCTCTTCACGCCGACCGAGGCCGGCGGCGTGGGCATCCTCTACTGTTTCCTGATCGGCAAGTTCGTTTACAAGGGCCTGCGCAAGGAGCATTTCATTCCCATCTTCCGGGAGACGATCGCCGGCACCTGCACGGTCATGCTCATCATCGTGGCCGCGAACCTCTTCGGCTACTATCTGACCTGGGAGAACATCCCCAACACCCTGCTCCGGGCCGTGAGCGGCATCGCGACCAACAAATATCTGGTCCTGCTGATCCTGAACGCGGCCCTGCTGGTCATGGGCATGTTCCTCGAGGGCGGCGCGGCGCTCATCATCCTCGCGCCTCTCATGGTGCCGCTGGTGAAGGCGGCCGGCGTAGATCTGGTCCATTTCGGCATCGTCGTCAACGTCAACATCATGATCGGCGGCCTGACGCCTCCCTTCGGCTCGATGATGTTCACCTGCGTCTCCATCACCGGATGCAAAATGTCCGAGTTCATCCGCGAGGTGCAGCCCTTCATCCTGGCGCTCATCATCGCACTGCTGCTGCTCACCTATATCCCGGGCATCTCCCTGCTGCTGCCCAACCTGATCTATTGACGGGAGGGCTGCATCTGTGAAAGTAATGGCACACCGCGGCTACAGCGGTGCTTATCCTGAGAACACCATGCTGGCCTTCCGCAAGGCCGTCGAGGTCGGGACGCACGGGATCGAGTTAGACGTTCACGCCACAAAGGACGGCGTGCTCGTCGTCCACCACGACGAGCGTCTGGATCGGACCACCGACGGCACCGGACGGATCTGCGACCTGAGCTTTGAGGAGCTGCGCCGCTTCAACGCCGCCAAGCTCTGGGCTGGCCGTTATGCCCCCGAAAAGGTCCCCGCCTTTGAGGAGTACTGCGAATGGGCGGCTGGCGAGGATATCTTTACCAACATCGAGATTAAGACCGACAACACCTACTACCCCCGCATCGAAGAAAAGACCTGGGAGACTGTCGTAAAATACGGTCTGGAGAAAAAGGTCCTTTTCTCCTCCTTCAACCACTTTTCGCTCACGCGCATGAGGAGGATCGTGCCGGAGTATGTGGAACTCGGCGCCCTTGTCGAGCACGAGAGCGGCGTGAAGGTCTATCCCGGCGCCTACTGCGAGGCCGCGGGCTTCCAATGCTACCATCCGCCCATCACCGCGCTGAGCGACGAGAATGTACGGGACTGCAAAACGCATGGCGTCAAAATCAACGTCTGGACCGTCAACGACATGGCCGGACTGGAAAAGCTTTACTCCTGGGACGTGGAGGGGATCATCACCAATTATCCGAGCGTTCCGATGGCCTGGCTCGCCGCCAGAAAATGAGCCGCTTACGCAAAAACTCCCGGATGCTGTGCATCCGGGAGTTTTTGCTTTTTCGATCATTTCTTGTAGCCGGTAGTGAAGTCGATCTCGTTGCGCAGGGGCTCGCCCTTGAGCCACGCAGCGAAGTTCGAGAAGCTGATCTCCACGATGTTCTCAAGCGTGGCCGGCAGGTGGAAGCCGCCGGAGATATGCGGGGTGATAAGCATGTTGGGCTGCTTCCAGAGGGGGTTGTCCGCGGGCAGCGGTTCGATCTCCATCACGTCAGCGGCCGCTGCGGCGATGACGCCGTTCCGGAGCGCGCGGCAGAGGGCCTCGTTGTCGATGGCGGTGCCGCGGCCGCAGTTGACGAAGAAAGCCGTGGGCTTCATAAGGGCAAAGCGCTCGTCGTTGAAGAGGTGGAAGGTGCTGGCCGTGCCGGGCAGGAAGCTGCAGACCACGTCGGCCCGGGGCAGGACCTTATCCAGCTCGTCGGTCAGGCAGAGCTCGTCCACGCCCTCGGGGCAGGCGGACATGCGGCGCTTGAGTCCGATCACATGCGCGCCGACCGCGTGGGCAAGGCGGGCGTACTGCAGCCCGATGTCGCCGAGGCCGACGACCGCCACGGTCGCGCCGCGCAGGGATCCGACCATGCCGTGGTCGCCCCACACGGCCTTGGTCTGGTCGTCGCGGTACAGGTACAGCTTCTTCACCAGGGCCCAGGTCAGCGCGAAGGCGTGCTCCGACACGGCCTGTCCGTAAGCGCCGGTGGAGCTGCAGAGCTTGGTGCCCTCCTTGAGGACGCCGGGCTTGACATAGCCGTCGGCGCCGGAGGCGGCCAGCTGCAGGAATTCGAGGTTCTCCGAAGCCCGGATCTGGCCCGGGGCGGGATTGCCGAGGATGATGTTCGCGGCGCGGATCTGCTCGCCGGTCACCGCGGCCTCGCTGGTGTAAGTGAACGCGCAGTCGCGGCCGAGCGCCTCGAGGCGGGCCTTCTGTTCGTCGCTCAGGGGGAGGATGACCAAAACGTTTTTCATGCTCAAAACCTCATTTCCAAAATAATGGGGCGCTGTATTTTTATTATAGTACAGCCATGTCCCGATTTCAACGACAAATACAAGCGGCCGCACCAAAGCGCGGCCGCTTGTTCCTTTTCATCCCATCAATATTCCATCAGCGGAGCCGAGCCGTCGTCCTGCTGTTTGGTGATGGAGCGGATCTCTGCCTCATAGCTGAAGCTCTCGTCCACCCGGACCGTGAAGCGGTCGCCCACACGTTTGCCGAGCACCGCCCTGCCAAAGGGAGACTCCTTGCTTATGAGCCCCTTTCGCGGATCGCAGCGCACCGTGGTCACGACCTGGATGGTCTCGGTCTCGTCATCCTCCGGCAGATAGATCTCCACCCTGTCGAAGAGCCCGACCTGATCCTCCCCGGCAGTGTCGCGGATGATCTTCGCGGTCCTGATCATGCCCTCGAGATAGCGGATGCGGCTGCGGTTCTTGTTCTGGGCCTGCTTGGCCGCCTTGTATTCAAAGTTCTCGCTCAGATCCCCGAAGGCGCGGGTGCGCTTGACCTCCTCGATCAGGCCGGGCATCAGCTCCAGCCGCCGCCAGTCCAGCTCCTCCTGCATCTTGCGGATATCCTCGCGCGTCAGTTCGTCGTGCATTCTGAATGTGCGCCTTCCCTCATATATTCTCCACGGTGACGGTGCTCAGCCCGTTGCGGTCGAACTCGTCCAGATACTCCTCCATGCGCGCGCTGAGCTCGGAGAGGTCCTCCGGGTCCGAGTCCTCGAGGCCGAGATCCCGGCGCGCCAGCTCTTCGGCGAGGATATCGAAGAACACCGCGTCCTCGTAATCGGCGATGGCCTCGTGGATGCCGCCGTCGGCAAAGGCCTGCGAGGGGTAGATGTGTCCCTGCCAGATCTGGACCAGGGAGGTCATGCCCTGCGAGGGCGCGAGAGAGAAGATCTTTTCCTCCACGCGGTCGTAATCCTCGAAGCGGTCGTCTCCGCGCGCGGAATTCAGGATCCAGTTGCCGATATAGACCATATCCAGCAGCCGCCGGTATTCTTTTTCGTTCAGTTCGATGTTCATGCTCTCGCCTCCCCGTGAAGCTCCGGTTTTTATGGCAGCGAGAACCATCGGATCCCCGGTCGTTTTCGCTGTTCGACGCTCAAACCACGGCTATGGATTCGTATTATATACCTTTTTCGGAAAAGAACAAGTGGAATTTGTAAACACGCGTTCGAAAACGCTTGTCATCGGCATGCTTTTAGTGTATATTAAATTGTCTGCAGGTAAGGAGTTCAAGTATGGATACACGACCGATCGGTATTATAGATTCCGGCCTGGGCGGGCTGACGGGGCTGATGGCCCTGCGCGCGCTGCTCCCGGAGGAGGATCTGATCTTTTTCGGCGATACCGGGCGCATGCCCTACGGCGGGCGCCCGAAGGAGCAGCTGCGCCGGATGGGGCGGCAGAATCTCGATTTCATGGCGGGCTTCGGCGTCAAGGCCGTTTTTGTGGCCTGCGGGACGCTCTCGAGCACGGCGGCCGATCTGCTGGACGCCTATCCGATCCCCTGCTTCGGCGTCCTGCGCGCAAGCGTGGAGGCCATGGCGCAGATCCCCGGGGACGGGCCGCTCGCCGTCATCGCCACCCAGGCCAGCATCGACAGCGGGGCCTTTTCGCGCGCGCTGACGGCGCGCTGCCCCGGGCGGGAGATCCTGGCCGTTCCCTGCCCCGCCTTCGTCCCGCTCATCGAGAGCGGTCATATCACGCCGGACGACGGGCCGCTGCACGACGCGATCGACGAATACCTCGGCCCCGTGAAGCGCGCGGGGGCGCAGGGCCTGCTCTACGGCTGCACGCATTACGGCATCGTCGACGAGGCCGTACGCGCCTATCTCGGTCCGGAGGTCCGGACCGTCAGCGCCAGCGTCTGCGGCGCCGCCCAGCTCCGGGACTACCTCGTACGCGAGGGTCTGGCCGGGGGCGGCAGCGGACAGGAGCGCTTTTTCACCTCCGGCTATCCGGCCGTCTTTGAGCGGGCCGCCGTCCGGCTGCTCGGCCGTCCTCTCGGCAGTCCGGTCGAGGCGCTGCCGGTCTGGAGCGTGAACTGATACAGCACAGACACAAGGAGTACCCTATGAAAAAGAAAAAAGATGTGATGGACGTCTGGATCTCCTTCCACAGCGTCAACGGATATGACGACGAGGAGCCGGACAGCCTGGAGTTTTCCACCGACGGGCAGTACCAGTTTCAGGCCCCCGTCGCCCGTCTGAGCTATCAGGAGAGCGAGGTCACCGGCCTTGAGGGCACACGCACGAGCGTGACGATCCTGCCCGACCAGGTGGTCGTTGACCGCGCCGGCACGGTGCAGAGCCGTATGGTCTTCAAGGAGGGGAGCAAGAGCTCCTTCCTCTACTCGACGCCCTTCGGGCAGGCGACCATGGGCGTGGACACCCGCAGCATCCGCCAGGATGTGAATGAGCACGGCGGCAGGGTGGAGATCGACTACGTGGTGGACATGGAGCACGCCGTGGTGGCGCGCAACAGGTTTTCGATCACGATCCGACAAATGGGAGAGTAAAAAGAGATGGCCAATCTGATCCAGGCTGCGAAAGACAGCGTCAACGAGATCCTGCAGGCGGCGTACCGCGCCGCTGTGGAGAAGGGGCAGCTGCCCGCAGGGGCGGCGCTCGCCGGCACGGTGGAGATCCCGAAGGACACCGCCAACGGCGACTTCGCCGCGAATCACGCCATGACCGGCGCCCGCGCGCTGCGCATGGCCCCGCGCCGGATCGCGGAGATCCTCATCGAAAACGCGGAGCTCGCGGGGACCTGGTTCGACTCCCTCGAGGCTGCCGGTCCCGGCTTTTTGAATTTCCGCCTCTCCGCGCGCTGGTACGCCGACGTGCTCGCCGCCGTCCGGACCGAGGGCGCGGACTACGGCAGGCTCGACGAGGGGCAGGGGCGGACCGTGATGGTGGAGTTCGTCTCCGCCAACCCCACCGGCCCCATGCACATGGGCAACGCCCGCGGCGGCGTGCTGGGCGACGCGCTCGCGAGCGTGCTCGACCGTGCGGGCTGGAAGGTCTGGCGCGAGTTCTATGTCAACGACGCGGGCAACCAGATCGAGAAGTTCGCGAGCTCCCTCGACGCGCGCTATCAGCAGCTCCTTCTCGGGGAAGACGCCGTGGCCTTTCCCGAGGACGGCTACCACGGGGACGATATCCGCGAGCTCGCCGCGGCCTTCCTCGCCGAGGAGGGTCCGGGCTGGCTGGAGCGGCCCGAGGCCGACCGCCACGCCGCCCTGGCCGCCTTCGGGCTGGCGCACAACATCCCCCGGATGCAGTGCGACCTGCGCCGCTACGGCATCGAGTACGACCGCTGGTTCTTCGAGTCCGAGCTGCACGCGAGCGGCTATGTGGCCGCGTCCGTGCAGGCGCTCGCCGAGCGCGGCTGGATCTATGAGAAGGACGGCGCGCAATGGCTGGCCACCTCCCGCATCCTCGCGGACAAGCTGAGACAGCAGGGCAAGAGCGAGGAGGAGATCGAAAAGCTCGAGCTCAAGGACGACGTGTTGCGCCGCGCCAACGGTTTCTATACCTACTTTGCCGCGGACATCGCCTATCACCGCAACAAGCTCGAGCAGCGCGGCTTCGACAAGGCCATCAACGTCTGGGGCGCCGATCACCACGGCCACGTCGCCCGACTGAAAGCCGCGCTCGACGCGCTCGGCCTCGACGGGGAGCACCGGCTCGACATCGTGCTGATGCAGCTCGTGAAGCTCACGCGCAACGGCGAGGTCGTCCGCATGTCCAAGCGCACCGGCAAGGCCATCTCCCTCACCGATCTGCTCGACGAGATCCCGGTGGACGCCGCCCGTTACTTCTTTAACTCCCGGCCCGAGAGCCCCGTGGAGTTCGACCTTGATCTCGCCGTCCGGCAGGACAGCGAGAACCCGGTCTACTATGTGCAGTATGCGCACGCGCGCATCTGCAGCCTGCTCGCGGCGCTCGAGGCCGAGGGCTGCCCCGTCCCGGAGACGGCGGAGCTCTCGCTGCTGACGGAGCCCAGCGAGCGCGAGCTCATCAAGCAGCTCGCCGCCCTGCCCGAGGAGATCCGCCTCGCCGCGCAGAGCTACGACCCGAGCCGCATCAACAAGTATGTGACCGAGCTCGCCGCCCGCTTCCACCGCTTCTACACCGCCTGCCGCATCAAGGGCGCTGAGGCGGAGATCCGGGACGCCCGGCTGCTCCTGGCAGACTGCACGCGCCGCGTGATCGCGCTGTCGCTCTCAATCGTCGGCGTGAGCGCCCCGGAAAAGATGTGAGCGTCTTTCCCTCTTTCTGTTGTCTTTGCCTCCCCGGTTTCGGGGAGGCAAAAATTTTTTTATCTTTTTTTCAAAAAGCACTTGACAGGACCGCACGCGTGTGTTATTGTACTAATCGCTTAATACAGTGACACAAAGGAGGTGCCGCATGGAGTGGATCTTTCGGAACGATCTGCCGATCTATTCCCAGCTGGTCGAGCAGATCCGACTTGCGATCGTATCCGGCGTCTTCACCCCGGGGATGCGCCTGAGCTCCGTCCGGGACATGGCCGCTGAGGCGGGCGTGAATCCCAACACCCTGCAGCGGGCGCTGCAGGAGCTTGAGCGCCAGGGGCTGGTCTATTCCCAGCGCACGAACGGACGATTTGTAACGGAGGATGCGAACGTGATCGATCAAAACAAGCGTGCCCTCGCCCAGGGGCAGCTGGCAGCCTTTCTGGACGCCATGAAAAAGCTGGGCTATGAACGGGCGGAGATCATCGCCCTGTTAGAGGAGGAGGCGTAAAGATGCCGATTTTGGAATGCAGAGAATTGAGCAAGCGCTTCGGCAGGACCACGGCGCTTGACAGGGTGAGCCTGAGCATCGAGCCGGGCCGCGTGATCGGCCTGCTGGGCCCGAACGGCAGCGGCAAGACCACGCTCATCAAGCTGGCCAACGGCCTGCTGACCCCGTCGGAGGGCGAGATCCTCATCGACGGCGAGGCCCCCGGCCCGCACAGCAAGGCCATCGTCAGCTACCTCTCCGACAAGGAGTACCTGCCGGAGTGGATGACCCCGAAGCAGCTGATGGACTTCTTCCAGGACTTTTATGCGGACTTCGACCGCGCCCGCGCCGAGGAGATGCTCGCGCGCCTCGGCCTCGATCCGGCGCAGAAGGTCAAGCAGATGTCCAAGGGCACGCGCGAGAAGGTGCAGCTCATCCTGGTCATGAGCCGCCGGGCGAAGCTCTATCTGCTCGACGAGCCCATCGGCGGCGTTGACCCGGCCACCCGGGACTATATCCTCGACACCATCATCCGCAACTACAACCCCGAGGCCGCCGTCGTAATCTCCACGCACCTGATCGCCGACGTGGAACCGGTACTCGACGAGGTGCTCTTTATTCAGAACGGACAGATCCTGCTCCAGTCCTCCGTGGACAGCATCCGCGAGGAAAAGGGCATGAGCGTGGACCAGTATTTCCGGGAGGTATTCAGATGTTAGGAAAGCTTTTGAAACAGGAATTCCGCGCCACCGGGCGCATCATGCTGCCCGTCTTCGGCGCGCTGCTGATCCTCAGCGTGTTCGCCAACTTTTCCATCCGTTTCCTCGACTCCAGCATGAGCGACAGCGCCGTGCTGCGCATCCTCGCCGTCATCGTGCTCATTTTCTTCGGGTTCGCCGTCTTCGGCGCAATGATCGTGACGCTCTGGCTGATGGTCTCCCGCTTCTACCGCAACCTGCTCAAGGATGAGGGCTATCTGATGCACACCCTGCCGGTGAGCGTTCACGGCCTGGTCTGGTCGAAGCTGCTCGTCTCGCTGGTCTGGTTCATTGCAACTGGTCTTCTGATTCTTGCGATCGTCTCCCTGACCGCGCTGATCCAGTCCGGCACGAACCTGAGCGAGCTCTTCGCGCAGCTGCCCAGCTGGGCCGAGATCAAGGCCCTTCTGTCCGCCCATGGCATCCACAGCGGGGACATCACCATCTTCTTCACCGAGCTCATCGCGCTGATCCTGCTCGGCTCGATCGCGGGCTGCCTGCACTTCTACGCGGCCATGGCCATGGGCCACATGTTCAGTAAAGACAAGATCCTCCTGAGCATCGTCTTTTTCGTGGCGCTCAGCTTCGTGCTGAGCCTTGCGACCAATCTCCTGGGTTTCCGGCTGCATGATCTGGCCGCGCTCACGGTCGAAAAGGGAGAGCTGGAGATGCTGATATTCTACGAACGGCGGCTACTGCGCTTCTCCCTCGGCGCTGCGCTGCTGCAGGGCGCGCTGCTGTACTTTGCGACCACGCTGAGCCTGCGCCGCGGCCTGAACCTCAGCTGATAGATCTTCTCACCCCGGTTCACGCGCGGCGGCTGTCCGCCGCCGCGCGTGATACATAAAACAAGCGGGAAATCCGCGCTCATTTCGAAAGGAGTCTTCCCATGAAGAAACTGATCGCCGTGATCCTGGCCGTGCTGCTGCTCGGTTCGGCCGCTGCCTTTGCCGAGGCCGCCCCGGCCCTGGAACTGAAGGACCCTGTACTGGACTTTACCGCCTCCGGCGAGACCGTCCGCCTCGATCTCTCCGGCCTCACGCTGCGCGTCGGCGTGCTCGGTGAGGAGGAAGAGGACGCCTGCCTGGTCTTGAACCTGCTCGGTGCCGACAAGCCTCTCCTGACCGCCGCTCTTCGCATGGACGGCGAGCGCGTGCTGCTCGCAGCCGACGGGTTCAGCCACAGCTACGCTCTCCCCGTCGCCGGGACCTCTGCGGCCCTGTCCCCTGCCGGCGCGGACGGTGAAGGCCCGGACCTTGACGCCCTCGTTTCCGCGCTGACAGAGAAGGTCCTGTCCCAGGCCGAGATCGGCATGGAGGGCGACGCCATCACGTTCCGCCTTCCCTACACCGCCGTGAGCGAGCTGCTTAGAGAGCTTGTCCCCCTGATGGGCAGCGCCCCGAACGCGGAGGGGCTGCAGGAGGCGCTGGACGAGCTTGAGGCCAAGGGTGAGGGTGTGGAGCTCTCCGGTTCCGTGTCCGGCAACGGCGGCGTACACGCTGAGCTCAACGTCACGCCCGTCAGCGGCGGAACGCTGCTGTCCGAGGATACGCGCCGCCTTCTCTTCGATCTGGAGACGCTTGAGGACGGCGGAGACTTCTATCTCTTTTGCCTCAAGCCCGCGGAGGGTAACGACCCCGTGTTTCGCATGGAGGGCTCCTTCCGTACCGGCGAACAGGGCCTGACCACGCACTGTGATGTCTTCGCGGACGCGGAGGCCATTGCCGCAGGCGCCCCGAGCCTCGTCCTCGATCTTGCGGCGGGCAAGGACGTTTCGTTCACGCTCTCGGCGCCCGACGCTTTCCTCTTTGATCTGCGCTTTGCGCGCGAGGCCGGTACGATCCTGCTGAACGCGGAGACCGAGGCCTTCAAGGCCAGTTTGACGGCGACCGCTGTCAGCGGCGAGGCGGAGCTGCAGCGCTGCGCTTTTCCGGACGAGGTGATCGAGCTCAGCGGCGAGCTGAGCGAGGAACAGCAGAACGAACTCACGCAGGAGCTGCAGGTCACGATCATGCCGGTGCTCAGCTTCGTGATGCGCGCGGCGGCCGGGTCCGGGCTGTTCGGCTAAAGACGAGGGCAGTTCCCGCGAACCGCCGACACCCGACATACCAAAGCGCCGACTGGGTTTTTCAACCCAGTCGGCGCTTTCTTTTATCGATCTGTTTTAACCCTCCGGCAGGGCCGTGGCGAAGTAGATCACGTCGCTGATCTCCTTCTCCCAGCCGAACTGCACGGGGTTGACGAGCTGCCCGTTGAACACCGTCGTGGCCGTCTGGCCGCCGTCGAGCGTGTAGGCCTTGACGCAGCCGCGCCGGATCATCGCGTCCGCCGCCTGGCGGAGCGTGGCGAGGTAGTAGTACTGCCCCTGACCGCAGTTGATGTTCATGGTCAGGTAGTGGCGCGGCCCGAGCAGGCCGAGCGCGCTGCGGGCATAGGTGTCGTCGATCTCGCCCCAGACGTAGCTCGTCGGCGTCACGTCCGCGCCCCCGTCGATCAGCACCGGCCCGAAGGCCAGGGAGAAGAGCACGTCGTTATCGGCGATAAACCGCCGGGCCTCGTCCTCGCTCGTGAACTGCCCGCGGTAGCTGAAGAGCAGGTCCCCGTCCGCGGTGATATAACAGACGTCGCAGGTGTTCGGCTCAAAGCGGCAGATCTCCCGCTGATAGACGGAAACGCCGCAGGCCCGCCCGTGGTGGTAGAAGTCCCCGCCCACGGCGAGCACGGCGTTCGTGTCCCGCGCGAACTGGCTGCAGGTCTCAAAGTGCAGGTCGAAGGGCGTGTCCCCCGCGATCTTGCGCCGCAGCTGCGAGCCGTCGGCGATGAAGACCTCCGAAAACGTACCGACCGCGCGGGCCTCCACCTCCTGCCAGACCAGGACCAGGATCGTCTCATCCAGATAATAGCCGATGGAGGAGTTCGGGAAGCGCTCGATCTGCGCGTTCCAGCAGAGGGCCTGTCCGGCGGTCAGGGCCTGCGCCTCCGTGCGCTGCAGCAGCGCCTCGATCACGGCGGGGTCGTCCGTCACGCCGAAGTTTGCCGGGTCCGGAGCAGGGCCAGCAAGCGCGTTCTCGTCGATCGTATAGTGCAGCGGGATAACGGGCAGGGCCGCGGCCGCGGCTTCAAAAAGGCGCTCCGCCGCCGCGTCGGCGTCCTCTTCGCCGTTCCGCAGCGCCTGCGCGAGCGGCTCCGGGTCCTCGACGATCCAGTCGCCGTTCGTGAAGCGCAGACGAAGCTCCGCCTCGCTCTCGCGCAGCGGAAGATCCCCCGCGCTCAGCCGGTCGGCGAGCAGCCCGGAAAACACACTCCGCAGCAGCTCGGGCCGGTAGGCCCCGTTTTCATAGATCTCGTCCGCACGCGAGGCCGCGAGCACCTTTTCCTCCATGGCAGCGCGCAGCGAGGCTGTGAGTTCCTCGGCGAGCCGTTCGGGATCCGTCAGTGTGACGCGCACCGGCAGGACGGCGCTCCTTTTTTCCTGCACACAGGGCCCGGCAGCGGCAGCGCTCCTCTCCCGGAGCCAGGCCGCCCGCAGCGCCTGCCCGTCCGCGGTGAACGCCTCCGGCACGTCCGGCAGCGGGAGGCCGCTCAGCAGCGCCTCTGCGTCCGGCGCGGGCGGGGAGAAGGGGTCCGTCAAGCTCCCGCCCGTGACGCGCACATAGACCAGCAGGCCGCCCGCAAGGAGCAGCAGGGTCAGAAAAAACGCGCCGAGCGCTCTGAAAAACTTCATGTTCTCCTCCGTAAGACAAGCGGGACTTCGGATGAAGTCCCGCTTTCCTTCTTTGCGATCAGAAATCCGCGTTGCCGGTGGTGCGGGGATGCAGCTCCACGTCGCGGATGTTGCTCACGCCCGTGAGGTACATGACCATGCGCTCGAAGCCCAGGCCGTAGCCGGCGTGGCGGCAGCTGCCGTAGCGGCGCAGATCCAGATACCACCAGTAGTCCTCTTTTTTCAGCCCGAGCTCGTCCATACGCGCCTCGAGCACGTCCAGCCGCTCCTCGCGCTGGCTGCCGCCGATGATCTCCCCGATGCCGGGGACCAGGCAGTCCGCCGCCGCGACGGTCCTGCCGTCGTCGTTGAGGCGCATGTAGAAGGCCTTGATCTCCTTCGGGTAGTCGGTGACGAAGATGGGCTTTTGAAAGACCTCCTCGGTCAGGTAGCGCTCATGCTCGGTCTGCAGATCGATGCCCCACGCCACGGGGTAATCGAACTTTTTTCCGCTCTTTTGCAGGATCTCCACCGCCTCGGTGTAGCTGACGCGGCCGAAGTCGCTTCCGGCCACGTGCTCCAGGCGCTCCAGCAGGCCCTTATCCACAAAGCTGTTGAAAAACTGCAGCTCCTGGGGGCAGCGCTCGATGGTGCGGCGGATGATGAACTTCACCATCGCCTCCATGCATTCCAGGTCGTCCTCCAGATCGGCGAAGGCCATCTCCGGCTCGATCATCCAGAACTCCGCCGCGTGGCGCTGGGTGTAGGAATACTCGGCGCGGAAGGTGGGGCCGAAGGTGTAGACGTCGCCGAAGGCCAGCGCGAAGTTCTCGGCGTTGAGCTGGCCGGAGACGGTCAGCGAAGTCTTCTTTCCGAAGAAGTCCTTGCTGTAGTCCACCTGGCCGTCGGCGGTGCGGGGGAGGTTGTCGAGGTCCAGG
>JAFXTM010000089.1 GCA_017535865.1 Oscillospiraceae bacterium | reverse complement strand
CCCAGCCGGGGAAGGTCATGTGGTACTTCTCGGTGAAGCTCATGACGTAATCGGCCATCTCCTTGGGATCGTCCTGGATCATGTCCTTCTGGTAGTAAAGGGCGGTGGAGCCGTCGCCGACGGGATGGAACAGGTCGCTGCGGGTCCAGTCAAAGATGGGCATGAAGTTGTAGCAGATCACCTTCACGCCGAAGGGGGCCAGGTTGCGGATGGTCTGGATGTAGTTGTCGATGTAAGCGTCTCTTGAAGGCAGGCCGATTTTGATGTCGTCATGCACGTTCACGCTTTCGACTACGTCGCCGTTGAAGCCCGCGGCGGTAATCTGATCTATCACCTTTTTGATCTCTTCGGGCTGCCAGATCTCGCCGGGCATCTTATCGTGCAGCGCCCAGACGATGGTGCTCACCCCCGGTATCTGCCGGATATCCGACAGCTTGATTTTGTCATTCCCTTCGCCGTACCAGCGAAAGCCCATTTGCATCGGCATGGAATATCCTCCTTATTTCTGAAGACCGACATATTCTATATCACATTATAATTCGCAAAAAGTCTCGTTTCCTTGTATGCTCTGAACGCCATACAAACCGCGGCCACAACGGAGAGTGCATCGGCAGCTGTGTGCGCGGCGGCGATCCCCGTCAGCCCCATCCATGCGTGGAGCAGATAAAGCAGCGGGATCAGCAAAAGCCCCTGCCGCAACACGGAAGCCAGCGTGGCCTGGAAGGCGTGACCCGTTGCCTGCAGGAAGTTGCTGCTGAGATAGTAGAACCCGAGGAGCGGACTGACCGCGATGAGCCAGATCATGAGGCTGCCGCCGAGCGCAAGGTTTGTTGGATCCTGTAAAAAAAGCTTTAGCAGCGCTACGCGTCCGAAGAAGCAACCGACCGCAGAGAGCAGGCCGAAAGAAAAGCTCAGCAGCGCGGTCTTTCCCAGCGTTTCACGCAGCCGGTCACGGGCCTTCGCCCCGTAAGCGTAGGACAACAGGGGCGACACACCCATACAGATCCCCATCTGTACCATGGTGATCACCATCACCGAACGCCCCGCGGCGGCCATGGCCGCGATCGCGCCGGAGCCGTAGCTATGCAGAAGCCGATTGGAAAAGGTGGAGGCCAAACCCGAGAGGATGCTGCTCGCACCGTTGGGAAGGCCTGTT
Organism: Oscillospiraceae bacterium; assembly: GCA_017535865.1. Lineage (GTDB taxonomy): Bacteria > Bacillota > Clostridia > Oscillospirales > Oscillospiraceae > Limivicinus. The sequence goes on along the minus strand of JAFXTM010000089.1, from coordinate 1,679 downwards.
GCCAGGACAGACGGGAGCCGGGGCAGCATGCCGCGCGCACAGGCTGGAGAGAGCCGAACGACCGCACATTTTCCGCGGATCGATCGGACGAGCAGCAGGGAAGCCGCCAAATTGCCGATCACCGTTGCCAGTGCCGCGCCGCTGACGCCCATATGAAGGGCCAGGATGAACAAGGGGTCCAACACCAGATTCGTCACCGTCCCGGCCATGTGGCTCATCATGCCGGGGATAATGACGCCCTCGGCACGGACGGTGGACGCTGTTGAGACAGAAAACAGCATCAGCGGCGATCCGATCGCGAGGATACGCAGATAGCGGACGGAATAAGTCAGCAGATCTTCCGTCGCGCCGAGGATATGCAGGGCAGGGGTGGAGAAAAGCAAAAGAAGAGCGGCAAAGACGAGTCCGAAGCCAAGTGCCGTCCAGACGCATAGGCTGGCCAACGACGAGGCCTTTTCCCGCTCCCCTGCGCCGAGGGCGCGCGCGATCAGCGTGCAGCCGCCTGCGCCGATGGTCGTCGCCACTGCATTGGCCACGCTGAAAACCGGACCGACCACCGCCACGGCTGCGACCTGAGTGTCGTCACCCAGCATGGCAATGAAAAACATGTCTGCCAGGTTGTAAACGACCATGACCAGAATGGTCAGAACAGAGGGAATCACCAGGCTCCAGATCGCCGTCCAGACCGGCTTGTCCCGATATAGAGTCTCGTTCTCCGCATCCTCACCCCCTTTTTTGCAAAAAGCGTCAATTTACTTCGTATAAGCTCCGAGGAAGGCAAGGCTCTCCTTGGGCGTGCGCATCTGTGTGGCGCGGTCGACGGCGATGAGGCCGAAGGTCATGGAAAAGCCCTTCTGCCACTCGAAGTTGTCCATCAGGCTCCAGTACATATAGCCCTTGACGGGGATGCCATCCTTGACGCAGCTCTCCACACCGGCAAGCGCACGGCGGATAAACTCCACCCGGCGGCTGTCGTCTGAGACGGCCACGCCGTTTTCGGTCACGATCAAATCGCCCTTGAAGTCCTCATGCACCCGACGGATCACATGCTCCAGAGCCTCGGGGTAGAACTCGTAGTCCATCTGGGTCAGCTCCGCGCCTTCGGGGCAGGGCAGCTGCCCGGCGGTTCCGTACTGGGTGCGGGTATAGTTCTGCACGCCGAGGAAGTCGTCGTCCGCAATAAACGGCAGGTAGTGCTTGAACTCCTCGTCCCAAGCGGCCTCGGCAAAGCTCTCCCCTCCTGGCAGCGCCTGCAGATCGTGCATAGAGAGCGTAATGCCAACCTTGATGTTGGGGTACAGAGCCTTTATGACCTCCTTCGCCGCCTGATGCGCGCGGAAGACCAGCGCGTCGCCCTCTGGTGTGCGAGAGCTCACAAAGATCTGAGGCTGCGGCGTTCCGAAAGCCTGGGCGTTCTCGATGGCGGCGAACTTCATGTTCTCCATCATCTTCTCGAAGTTCATACCCACCTGCACCGTACCTTCAGCGCTTTTGGCCTTCGCGGCCTGTTGGGCCATAAGCGTAAAGCGCCGCGCAATGGCCGCCAGCTGCAGGCCCATGTTGGCCTCGTTGATCGTGCAGATATAGTTGAGCTCTCCGCCGAGCTTTTCGGTCACATAGGCCGCATAGCGGCGGAAGTATTCAATGGTGCTCTCCGCTTCCCAGCCGCCCTTGCGGAT
>JAFXTM010000088.1 GCA_017535865.1 Oscillospiraceae bacterium | reverse complement strand
TACGGCAGCGACGAGACGCTGTACGCCTGCGCGCCCTCCTTCGAGGAGGCCATGAGTAAGTACGGCGTCGACTATGAGATGATCGTCGGCGAGGGGATGTTTCACTGCTATCCCGTCTTCCCGCTCTGCAAGGAGGCCAAAGAGGGCTGGACGCTGATGATCCGGAAGATGAAGGAGAACACAACATGAAGCTCTGTCCCAAAGAATTCGAGGCCATGCAGTCGGGCTGGCGCAGGTGGTATATCCGCAAGATCGAGCTGGCCACCTTTCGGAAATTCGGGCTCACCATAAAAGACCGGGACATCCTCGAGGTCGGCTGCGGCTCGGGCTACGCCACCTCGCTCATCACGGCGGAAGCCCCGCGCAGCTACACGGGGCTGGACATCATGCCGGAGCAGTTGGCGCTGGCCCGCGAGAGGAAGCTGCCGAACGCCCGCTTTGTCGAGGGCAGCGCGGACGATCTCTCCTCCTTCCCCGACGAGAGCTTCGACGCGGTGCTGGACTTCTGTATTCTGCACCACGTAGAGGGCTGGCGGAGCTTCTTCGACGAGTGCCGCCGGGTGCTGAAGGACGGCGGCTGCATCTACATCGCGGACCTCTCCCGGCGCTGCATCCATGCCATCGACGCGCTGCTGCGCTGGGAGCACGCCGAGGAGGCCCTGTTCAGCTTTGAGGAGCTGGAGCGCGAGGCGAACAGCCGCGGCTTCCGCACCGTGAAGAAGGCCATCGACCTGGGCGCGGAGGGCTATTTCCGCTTCCGGAAGGAATAAAAAGGCAGCCCCGAAACGGGACTGCCCGAGAAACAGGAAGTTGTCAAAATCGCATGTCGAGAGCAATGATTCTTTGAGCTATCGTGTCCTTTATTCAAAATCTTTGTATATGTGCTTGAATTTTCCGCTGGTTTTATCTGCCTGCGGCGGTCTGTCCGACATAACTACCTCCACCGTCAAGCCTTTGGCCTCAAAGAAATCGCGCAGGGCGTGTTTCGCCTGCTCAAAAGCTTCTTTGCGCTCATCCGATACCATTCTTAGCTCCACCTTGTCAGACGCCCTCTGAATCAGCTGGAATCTGCGGATCGCCTTCACTTCCTCCAGCACCTTATACAAAGACATCGGAGCGACGCGAATGCCCTTGTCAAATTCCAGAATATCATCCGTTCGGCCCTCGATCTCCAGCCACAAGGTGTTTCTGCCGCACCTGCATTTCTCGCTGTGAACGATAACTCGGTCTGTCAATTCATAGCGGATGAAGGGCTGGATATAGTTTGACAGATTGGTTATCAGAACCTTATCTGACATTTCTCCGAAAGGCACAGGGGCATTGTCGAAACTCACCGGTTCAACAATAACCCAGTCTTCATTGATATGCAGGTGCTTTTCTTCGCACTCGCAGGCGATCTCTCCTCCCTCTGTACAAGAATAATGTGTCTGCACATAGCAGGAAAACTTGCGTTCAAGTTTCTTCCGGATAACGTCTGTAAGCAGCTCGCCGCCGGTGATTACAACATCGGGCTTGATGTTCAGCTCTTCAAAATCGGCAAGCAGGGCAAGATTGGATGGATAACCGCTTAACATAGCGGGCTGAAAATCATTCAGCCGTTTAATGATATCTGCTTCCGGAGCGTTGACATCGACAGTGATCTTAGTCTTCCGCCGCGGCATTTTCAGTTGAAGATATCTGGACATCCCACAGGCAAGATAAAAGCCGTAATCCGCAAATACTCCGGCAGTTTTTTTCCCGTGCTTTATAAACTTTTTAAGATCATTTTTCCTCGCGAATGTCCGAACGGCTGCAACCGCGGAAGAAACGTCTATGTTTTGTTTATCATACAGCACCACTGCCGGATTGCCGGTGGACCCTGATGTTTTGAAGATAAGATACTTATCATCGATCATTCTTCCGATATGATCGAGATCCTGTGTAAAGGCATCTATCCGCGCCATTGTGATGTTCCGGTCGGTCAGTACTTCATCAAAATGTGCCATCAGTTCTGGTTTGCTGACGGGCGGAAGCTCCTCCAGAGAAAAATCATCTCCGATATCGGCATACAGCTTCCGATAAAACGGACTCTTTTCTTTTGCGATTCTTACAAGGGCTGCCAGACGCTTTTTCTGTACTGCCGCAATCTTTTCCCTTGACCACCGATCTCCATTGCGGGTCTTTATCAGCTTTTCAAGCAGTCCCACATCAACCGCTCCCCTCGTGCGCTGTGAAAAAATTCGGTTGTCTTTCACGCCGACAACCCCCGATTTATTGTGAGCATTATATCATAATGATTTTACTATTTATAGTGGTAAAAGGAAAACAAGATGCAGGTTGTTGAATTTGGAAAAGAAAACAGTCGGAAGATCGCCCTGATCCCCGGCAACAGGATAAGCCGGCGGCAGTTTGAACGATTTCTGGAAGGAGGCGCGGCATGATCGGTAAAATCATCCTGGAAGGCCTGCTGCTCGGGCTTCTGCTGGTCGGCTTCTGCGCTCTCGGCATCCGCAGGGGCGCGGTCAACATGGTCTTTCTGTACCATGCGGACGTGCAGGAGCGCTGCATGCGAAACGGCCTGATCACAAGAGAGCGGATCAACCGGAACCGGCGCCTGTTCAAGGGGCTGGGCATCCCGGTCTGGTTTGCCTTCGTCCTGGTCAGCGTCTACGCCGTCAACGGCGCGCGTGGCTTCTTGCCCGGCTTCTGGCAGTGCTTTGCGATCCTCTCGGTCGTGAATCTGATCGACCGGCTCGGGATCGACGCCTGGTGGGTCGGACACACGAGGGCCTGGGTCATCCCCGGCACGGAAGACCTGCGGCCCTATATCGACCGGAAGGACAAGCTCGGCAAGTGGCTGATCGGCACGGTGGGCTTCGCCGTGCTCTCGGCGGTCCTGTCCGGGATCATGACGCTGTTTTTGTGAGGTGTTCATCATGACAAAAGAGGAACTGCAAATCGTATACCGCCGGATGCTCTGGGTCATTCCCGGCATGCTGCTGGCCATGGTCGGCGACTACTGCATGGGCGTCGAGCCAAAGGACAGCACCGCCCTTTCCGGGATGATATCCTCGGGCTGGCTGACGATCGCCGACTGGCGGATCGCGGTATCCAACATCGGCGGCCTGCTCGGCACCGTCTGCTACACGCTCGCCGCGCTGCCCTTCGCGGCCTTCCTGAGGACCCTGCTCCCCGGGTGCGGAGACAAATGGGATCGGCGGCTGCTGAAGCTCTATATGGCCGGGCTGATCCTGGGCGTCATGTGCTTTCTGTATTTCCACCTGGAATGCGGCACGCTGATCCACAGCTTCAACCTGCTCTATGATGCCGCCGGAGGAAACACGGAGCTTGCCGTGAAAATGTGGGACCGCTCCTACATGGTTCAGATCGTTCCCTATTGGACGACCTTCTTCGCCTTCGAGCTCGCCGTCCTGATCGGCTGGATCGCCCTGATCCTCCGGGGGACCTTCGCGCTGAAAAAAACGTGGATCCTGGCCGCGCCGCTGATCGTCGCCGGGATCGGCTATGTGCTGGAGCTGCTGATCCCCTGGCCCTTTAGCGGCTTCGTCTCGGGCTTCGAGAGCTTCGGCTGGATCGTGATGTTCCTCGGCGGCAGAAAGCTCGTATTGCGGGAAATGGAAAAATAAAACAGGAGGCAAGCTTATGAAACCGGATTACAAAAACTGGATGCCGAAGGGCATGGTGCTCGGGACGCTCGCGGGCGCGGTCGGATGCTTCGGCCTGGCCGCCGTCTGCGGCTGTACGGGGCTGATCCAAAACGAGACCGCGAAAGCCGTGACGACGGGCGTCCTGCTTGCGGCGGGCGCGGCGGCGGGTGGCGCCGCGCTGTGGATGGAGCTGCTGTACCGCGCCTTTTCCTACGACGGGAAGCGGCAGATGTCCCGCCAGGTCATCGAGGGGATCGCCCAGCACGTGACGCTGCCGGAGGGCGGCGTCGGACTGGACGTGGGCTGCGGGAGCGGCGCGCTGACGATCGCCTGCGCCAGACGCAATCCGCAGGCGCATTTCATCGGTATCGACCGCTGGGGGAAGGAGTACGCCTCCTACAACAAACCGCTGTGCGAGGCAAACGCCCGGGCCGAGGGAGTGAGCAACACAGAGTTCCGGCAGGGCGACGCGCTCAGGCTCGACTTCCCGGACGAGAGCGTTGACGCCGTCATGAGCAACTACGTCTATCACAACATCCCCAGCCGCGACCGGCAGGCGATCCTTCTCGAGACGCTGCGGGTGCTGAAAAAGGGCGGGACCTTCGCGCTGCACGATATTTTCTCAAAGGCCAAATACGGCGACATGCAGGCCTTTGTCCGCCTGCTGCGCGGCATGGGCTATGAAAAAGTCGAGCTGATCGACACCGCGGGCGGCATGTTCATGTCTCCCGCGGAGGCGAAATGGATGGCGCTCTCCGGCTCCGCGCTGCTGGTGGGGAAAAAATAAGGAAGGGAGATATGGCATGAACGACGCGGAAAAGATCATGCGGAAGAAGGGCATCATCAAGGCCGAGCTGGACAAGGCCCTGCCGAAAGCCCGGAGCGACGCGCTGTGGCGGGAGGCGACGGCAAGGCTCGACGGATTGCTGGCCCGGTACAGCGCGCTTCCCAAGGGCGTGCATATGCACACGGACAGCCGGATCCTTCCGTCCGCGGCGATCTATCTGACCGTGAAGGAGGTCGTCGGGCCGGAGAAGGCGTATCGGATCATCGAGGACGCCGCCGTCCGGGGCTGCGCGGAGATCGAGAAGAAGCTGCAAAAGCTGATGAGGCTGCCGGGGATGCCGAGCCTGTTCCTCAAAGCCTGGGACCCGCTGACGAAGAGGCTCTTCGCCGCGGGCAACGGCTTTCAGAATGTGTTCTATCCGAAGAAAAAGGGCGAATACCGGATGGACGTCACCGCCTGTCCCTATTGCCGCACCTTTACGGAACTGGGCTGTCCCGAGCTCACGAAGATCTTCTGCGAAAACGACGAGCGGATCTACGGCCGTCTGCCGGGGCTGAGCTTCGAACGGACGGGAACGCTCGGCAAAGGGGCCGCGCGCTGCGATTTTTGCCTCAGAAAGATATAAAAAATCCATACCCTCTGAGCATTCTGCAAATGCCGTCCTCAGAGGGTATGGTTCCCGGTATGGATTCGTGCTCCGACACGCTTACAGCGCGTCGACTGCGGCCTTTCGGACTTCCTCCATGTTCACGGTGGGCTCAAAGCGGGCGAGGGTCTTTCCCTCGCGGCCGATGAGGAACCTCATACTGTAAAGACGTATACTGTTTTCATGTATGACGTTCCCCTGATCTATCTGTTTTTCGATCCGTTATCGAACAGAATACCGTATTCTGTCATTCCGTCCGGGATCGACGAAATTGCTGCGCGTGCCTGCGGATGGCGTCGAAGCTCTCCACGCTCAGGTCGTGCTCGATCTTGCAGGCGTCCTCCCGTGCGGTCTCCGGGCTGACTCCCAGATTGATAAGCAGCTCCGTCAAAAGCTTATGGCGTTCGTACATGCGCTCGGCGATCTCCATCCCCGGCTCCAGCAATACGATCATTCCGGCGGGATCGAACGAAATATAACCGTTTTCTCTGAGCCGTTTGGTGGCATAGCTGACGCTGGGCTTGGTCACACCCAGCTTATCCGCCACGTCGATGGAACGGATATAGCCGCGCTCTTCCTTGAGCATGAGCATGGCTTCCAGATAGTCTTCAGCAGATTTATGAATGTTCATTGTCATCACCCAAGAATAAAATATCACGAACAGGAGTAAAAAGCAAGAAAAAGACATAAACAAATGTTAGAGATTGACAATCTCAATTAAAGGTGTTAAACTACACGCAGGTTAGCAGGGCCTAACCTTTTTGAGGGGCTAATGGTTAGACGAGTTTTACAAGAAGAAAGGCCCTTTACTTGGAAGAAGGGAGATGAAACGATGATGCCTCTGGTTATGGCGGATGCAGGCGAGGAGAACATCATCAAGAGAGTCGGGGGAAACCCCGAGATGAAAAAGCATCTGGAGGACATGGGCTTTACGGTGGGCGGAGCCGTCACGGTGATGAACACCATCGGCGGCAATCTGATCGTGAAGATCAAGGAATCCCGCGTGGCCATCAGTAAGGAAATGGCCACGAAGATCATGGTTTAGCTTCAAATACGAAACACGTTTCGCATTTGAGAGACTCGCATTTATCGCACCCGGCGGACGCGCCTCGATTGCTTGATGCGAGGGCTCGCAAAGCTCGCCTCCGGGAGTTTTTGCTGCGGCACAGTTTCAGCAAAAACGATTCAATTCCCGCCGGGGCGGAGATTGATTTGTTTATTCCAAGAATGAATAAAGGAGAAATGAGGATGAAAACACTCAGAGACGCAAAGGTCGGCGAGACCGTCAGGGTCGTGAAGCTGCACGGCGAGGGCGCAGTCAAGCGCCGCATCATGGACATGGGCATCACCAGAGGGGTCGAGGTCTATGTCCGCAAGCTCGCCCCGCTCGGCGACCCCGTTGAGGTCAACGTGAGGAACTACGAGCTTTCGATCCGCAAGGCGGACGCGGAAATGATCGAAGT
>JAFXTM010000087.1 GCA_017535865.1 Oscillospiraceae bacterium | reverse complement strand
AACTGGCAGGAAAGCTACTGCCCCACCGCCGACCAGTTCTCCGGTGAGACCCTGGCTGAAAAATACCTGGTCAAGCCCGGCGCCTGCTTCCATTGCCCGATCGCCTGCGGCCGCATCATCAAACACGACGACAAGGTCGTCGGCGGCCCCGAGTATGAGCCGCTGTGGGCCTACGGCAGCGACTGCGGCAACGACGACCTCTACACCATCGATGAGTGCAACCGCCTCTGCAACGAGTATGGTCTGGACGCCATCGGTGTGCCCTGCACCATCGCCGCCGCCATGGAGCTGTATCAGAACGGCTGCATCAAGGAAGAAGACTGTGCCGGCGTTCCGCTGGAGTGGGGCAGCAAAGAGGCCCTGATCGAGTGGACCAAGCGCATGGGCGATCCCCAGACCGAGCTTGACTGGCTCATGTCCTCCGGCTCCGCCCGCCTCTGCGAGCACTACGGCCACCCCGAGTTCTCCATGAGCGTCAAGAAGCAGGAGATCCCCGCCTACGACGCCCGCGCCATCCAGGGCATCGGCATCAACTATGCCACCGCCAACTGCGGCGCCGCTCATGTGCGCGGCTACATGATTGCGCCAGAGGTCCTCGGCATCCCCGCACAGCTGGACCGTACCGTCACGGACGAGAAGGCCGGCTGGGCCAAGACCTTCCAGGATCTGACCGCCGCCATCGACTCCATGGGCACCTGCCTGTTCACCTCCTTCGCCCTCGGCGCGCCCGAGTACGCGAGCCTGCTCAACGCCGCCACCGGCACGAACTACACGCCCGAGGAGCTCCTCGAAGTCGGCGAGCGCGTCTTCAACATCGAGCGCATGTTCAACAAGGCCGCCGGCATGAAGCCGGAGGATGACCGCCTGCCCAGGCGTCTGCTGGAAGAGCCCGTTTCCAACGGTCCCTCCAAGGGCATGGTCAGCAAGCTGCCCGAAATGCTGCCGCAGTACTATGCGGTCCGCGGCTGGGTCAACGCCTTCCCGACCGATGAGACCCTCAGGAAGCTGGGGCTTGACGAGTGCGTCGGCAAGTAAGATAATATCCGGCAAGGGAGAGGCTTCTCGCCTCTCCCTTTTTGAATATGTAAGGATGTGATTTCATGATCGAAGTACGCTTTTTCGCCACGCTGCGCGAGGGACGCGGCAAGATCGCCGAGATCGGCGCGGAGGAAGCCTCCACCGCGGGCGAGCTCATTCGCCGGTTCGACATCCCTGCGGAGGAAGTGTCCATCCTGCTGATCAACGGCTTCCATTCCAAGCCGGAGGATCCGGTGAAGGACGGCGACGTCATCTCACTCTTTCCGCCGGTGGGAGGGGGCTGAGGCTATGGAGGAACGCTATATCCGGAACCTCGGCGCGCTCTCGGAGGCGGAATGCGCCCTGCTGCGGGAAAAGACCGTGCTGGTCGCCGGCTGCGGCGGTCTCGGCGGCTATCTGATCGAAATGCTGCTCCGCCTCGGCGTGGGAGAGATCCGCGCGGCGGACGGGGATCGCTTCGAGGCGTCCAATCTGAACCGGCAGCTGCTCTCCGCCCCGGCGCTTCTCGGCAGATCAAAGGCGGAGGCCGCCGCGGAGAGAGCCGCGGCCGTGAACCCGGACGTCCGCTTTGTCGCCGTCCCGGAATACGTGACGGAGGCGAATGCCAAAGAGCTCGTCCGCGGCTGCGACGCGGCGCTGGACGCGCTGGACAATATCGCGTCCCGGCGCATACTGGCACAGGCCTGCAGTGACGCGGGGGTGCCCATGGTCCACGGGGCGATCTGCGGCTGGAGCGCGCAGGCGGCGATCGTACTGCCCGGCGACGGCATGATGGACCGGATCTACCCGGGGGGCGCCGCTCTGAAGAGCAAGGCCTCCCTCTCCTTCACGCCGCCCTTCTGCGCCGCGCTGCAGACGGCGCTCTGCGTCCGGCTCCTGACCGGCCGCGAGGTCGAGGCGGGGAAGCTCTATGTCGCGGATCTCCTGGACATGGAGCTGGACAGCCTGTTCCTGGGCTGAGAAAAGAGATGGAAGATCAGATCCGAAAACTGTATGTGGAGGCCTCCTCCCGCTGCAATCTTGCCTGCAGGATGTGCTTTCGCCGCAGCTGGATCGGTGAGCGCTTCGGCGATCTCGATCCGGCGGTCTTCGCGCGGGTGATGGACGACCCCGCCCTGTCCGGGACCGAGACCGTTTTCTTCGGCGGCATGGGCGAGCCGCTGGTCCATCCCGCGCTCGCGGACATGGCCGCTCTCGCATCGGCCCGCGGGAAAACGGTCGAGCTCGTCACGAACGGAACGCTTCTGACACGGGAAAAAGCCGGTGAGCTGTTGAAGGCGGGCGTCACGCGCATCTGGGTCTCCATCGACGAACTGTATGAAAACTACGGAAAGATCCAGATCGGCAGCGATTTCGGTCTGGTCCTGGGGAATCTCGATGCCTTCAACGAGCTGCGGCAGGGCACGGAGGTCCGCCTCGGCATGACGGCCGTCGTCATGCGCGACAACATCGCAAGCCTGCGCCGCATCCGGGAGTTTGCCGAGCGCTTCGAGGCCGACGACCTGAACCTGAGCCATATCATCCCCAACCGCGCCGAGGACATCGAGCAGGCGCTCTGGCCCATGTGCGACGTGGCCGCCATCAAAGCGATCACCGACAAGCTCGGCTATACCTGGCGCTTTGAGGGCTTTGATCTCGGCACGGAGATCCCCATGTTCAAGTTCTCACAGCGGTACAGGGATCTGCTGTTCCCGGACGAGGAGAGCCTGCGGGACGCGGAGTTTTTTTCCTGGAAGGGAAAACCCGCCGTCCGCCGCGAAAACTGGTGCCGCTTCATCGAGGAGGGACACTGCTTCATCCGCTGGGATGGGGACGTCTCGCCCTGCATGGGGCTGCTGCATACGGCGGACACCTGGCTGGGCGATCACAAGCGCCGCATTTGGCACCGCTCCTTCGGAAACGTGTGTGAACGGAGCCTCGACGAGATCTGGAACAGCGAGGAATACCGCGGTTTCCGCGACCGCGTGCATACGTTTCACTTTGCGCCCTGTCTGTTCTGCGGCGGCTGCGAGCTGCTGGAGGAGAATGAGACCGACTGCATCGGCTCTCTCGCCCCCGCCTGCGGCGGCTGCCTCTGGGGTCAGGGCTTCGCTGTCTGTCCGTGAAAGCAGGTTTCCGTCAACAAGCTCCGGGATCGCCGTACCGGCGATCCCGGAGCCTGTTCGCTTTTGTTGTTATTCAAATGCCGGGCGAAAGCGCCTTCTTTATTGATTCAGCGGACAGAGTCTGGTATAATCGCCTCGACAAACCTTCTTTGATCGGGGTGCGGGATGAACGACAAGGTGCTTGGCCGCAGGGAATTGGAAGTATATATTCCCCGGCGGGACGAGGGCTGGTTTTATGTCAGGATGATCTCCGACCCGGAGACGATGGCATATAACGCGCCGTGGTTTCCGCCGGACGGATGTATTCCAAACGCGGAAGAAGCGTGGGAGAACCTGTATCAGACCTGGAACAGTCCGGATTCCGGAATGTTTTATGCGTATCTCAGGCGCAAAACAGACGGCCGGTTTGTCGGGGACGTCAATTATCATACCGATCCCGAGGGGGATCGGTATGAAATGGGCATCGTGATCTGCGCGCCCGAGCGCGGCAGGGGATACGGCAGGGAAGGGCTCCGGCTGCTTCTTGAAAAAGCGTTCGGAGAGGATGGGATCCCCGGATTGTACAACAGCTTTGAAAGAACCCGTGAGGCGGCCTGTATCGTTCATAAGGCGCTTGGATTCCGGGAAACCGGTATGGAGAACGGGCTGGTCCGGCTGGAATTGACGCGCAGAGCATACCTTTCAAAAACATGCGCGGAGGAGGGGTGAGAGTATCATGGATCTTGTTCAGCTCTGTGAGATCGGGATGCTGGTGGCATTCGGGTTTTCCTGGCTGTTCAACATTGCGAAATCCTGGCGCTCCCGTACCGCAAAGGGAAAGAGCGTTCAGTTCGAATACATCGTAGTATTCGGCTATCTTGTCGGTTTGCTCGGGAAGATCGTGACCGCGCATCGGAGCGGCGTGCTGCCGTGGTCGACCTGGTTTTACCTTGCAGATATCATCATGGTTTCCGTGGATATAGCCCTTTACTGCCGCAACGCAGGGCTGGATCGGCAGCGGGAAGAGAAGGCGGAGCGGGACGGCTGAAACAAGCCGGATCGAAAGCACCGGGACGTATGGCCTGCATGCTCCCGACACGACCGTGGGCGCCGCCCGGTGAAGAGAAGACAGGATAAATGCCGGATTTGTCTGCCAGACAAATCCGGCATTTGCCGGTTTCCCCCGATGCCGCCGAGGGCGCCCGCCGAAGGACCGTTCCCGGAGCTCGCGGCCGCCGCGCTCCTGCGCCGCATCCCCCTTCAGGCCTTGACGGCGCTCAGAACGGAGAACCCCATTCCGAATTCTTTACCGTCAGCCTTTCGGCTTTCTGTTTCGGGGCAAGATCGGGGACGCCGGAGGTAATGATCCAGAAGCATTTCCCGTCCGAGCCGTACCGATAGCTGCCGGGATAGTCGTAGTTCTCCGCAAAAGTACCGGACTCGATGGAGACCCATTCTCCTTTCAGCGTGCAGACGCGGAAGTTGCACAATTCCAGGGTCCGGACCTCTCCCGCGCTCGCCGGCTGGAAGTTTTCAAGAAAGACCGCAACGTCCCCGGCAAACGACACATCCGGAACGCCGAGGTCGAATACGCACAGCTGCGTCCAGGCCTGCCTCTCGAGATCCATGACCCAGTATTCGACCGTCGTGTTTCCGCTTGCCTGGTTCTGCCCGCACTGGATCAGAAAGCGGTACCAGTGCTGCGCCTCCCACGGGTAGTCGCGCAGGTAGTGCGTGCCGGTGCCTTCCCCGCCGAAACGGCTTTCTTTTTCCCCCTCCGGGGCAAGCAGGCTGGCGCTGATCGTTGTCAGCCTGCCGGAAGCGTCATAGCAGAAGACGTCCCAGAACGACAGGATGCTACAATAGTAATTGGGGTCGATGCCCCTTTGAAAACCCGCGTATCCGGCGACGTCCCCGGCCTCGACCCTTGCATACTTCGTATTCAGAGCCGAATAGTCCAGGCTGAAATTCGCCAGGGAGCAATAGGTCCCGCTGGGCAGATAGTCGGCCTTGAAATCGACCGCGATCTGAGAAAAGCGGCCGACGCGCCCGGTATCCATCCACGCCGCGATATAGGGCGAGCGATCCTGGCTGGAGCTGTTGTATGCGGCAATCGCCTTTTCGGAAGGGAGCGTCATCCGTGCGCTCCAGCCGCTGCCGTTCCCTGCCGCGGCGGCGCGGGACGGCGTGCCTGCCGCCATGGAGAAAACCAGGAGCATGAGCATGAGCGCCGCTGTCAGTCGTTTCATTTTTTTCCCCTTTCTTTTTCGAGAGATATGGTACGGATACGGTCTTTTTCCATCTCGCTGTCCCGGGAGCGGCGGCCCGGCCCGGAACCGTTCCGCCTGCGGGTCCGGCCGACAGGGCCGGCAGCCGCCTCACAGTCCGCCGACGATCGTGGCCGGGACGGATCCTGCGGAGAAAGATCTGCGCTAGCGCTTCTCCCTCTGCGTTCATTTTAATTCCGCCCGAAGCAAACGTCAAGAAGGCCGCCGCGTTTTCTCTGCGCCGACAGGAAACGGAAGACAGGGAGACGAGAACGTGCCGCGCGGTGAGACGCGTTTCCGGGCAGAAAAAGAGGCCGCTTTCACGTTCTGTGATCGTGAAAGCGGCCTCTTTCGGCAGAAGGGAGAATGCCTGAACGGAGGTGGAAGCCGCCGGCGTCGTGCCGGTATTCATCGTTCCGGGACCAAAAGGCCTGATCCCGGAACGAGCTTTCTGACGATATCTTCAGATGGCGGGTTTCCTTCCCTTTGTCTCTGCCGCCGCGGAACTCGTCGAGCCGCATTTGGCGCAGGCGCTGCATCCGCTGCAGGCGCCGCAGCTGCCGCCGCAGCTGCCGCCGCAGGAGCTTTTGCCCGCCTTTTTATCCCGGACCATGCCGCGGATCAAAAAGCCGACGACCAGAACGATGACCGCGATCAGAACGATGTTGATGAGATTGGCGGATAAGCATTGATGGAAACGATTTTATTAGGCGCTACATCGTCCATGTTTTGGGACGCCCAAATCCCGGGACAGCTACCGGGACATCCCGGTGCCGGAGAACGTGCGGTACTGCGTCCGGCTCCTGCGGGAACAGGCGGGTACTTACCTCTGGGAAGGGAAGCCCGGCCAGGTCATCAATCCCAAGACCTTCCGGGGCTATTTCAAGAAGGCTTTGGAGGAGGTGGGCAGCGTCCGGGTACTGACGCCGCACTGCTGCCGCCACACTTACGTGAGCCAGATGCAGGCCCTGGGCGTGGATCTCGCCACCATCCAGAGCATCGTGGGTCACGCAGACTTGGACATGACCCAGCATTATCTCCATGTACAGGAACCCATCCGGCAGGACGCCATCGCGCGCTTTTCGGCAGCGTT
>JAFXTM010000086.1 GCA_017535865.1 Oscillospiraceae bacterium | reverse complement strand
TTCTTCTGCTTCTTCGTCTTGGGGGGATCGCTGATCTCGGTGCTGACCGTGACGGGCTTCAGCCCGCTCCTGCCGGGAGTCTTCAGGTCGCGGTAGCCCTTCTGGAACGACGCCTCGTCCAGCGCCTCCACCTCGGCGGCGCTCGGGGCTTCGACGCTCACGGCGGGCTCGGCGGCTTTGCCGCTCTTCTTGGGCCGCACCTGGGCGCGTTTCCCCTTATCCCGGGCGGCGGCGCTCTCCCCCTTCGCCGTCCCGGGGCCGGCCAGGCTCAGCACATCGCTGTCATCCTCGTCCAGAGGGATGTCCATGGCGGAGGCGCGGTCCACGCGCTCGATCTTCGTCTGGCCCCTCGTCCGCGCCGGGGCGGGGGCGCTTTCGTCCATGCCCGGGATATCCGGCACGGTGACGCTCTCCTGTCTGCGCGCCGCAGCCTCGGCCAGGGCGGTCGAGCCGGCGTTCTGAACGCTCCGGACGCTCCGGCGCAGGCCGGACAGATCGCCGCGCAGGGCGAGGATCAGGAAGAGAAGGAACAGCACGACCAGCACCGGCCAGGCACCGTAGACGCTCAGCGCCCTGGTCAGGCCGATCGCGATCAGCCCGCCCAGCACGCCGCCGGAGGCGAGCGCCTGCCCGTCCGCGAAGAGGAAGCCCGTCAGCAGGCGGAGATCGAAGGTCTCCGGCGCGGGGTCGCCCATCAGCAGATGGGCCATGGCCGCGAAGACGACGGGCAGCATCAGCGCCGAGAAGACCCGTCCCTCGACCGGCCGGCCGTTGTGGAAGAAGAGGATCAGCGCGATGAAGAGGAACACGGGCCCGGCCAGCCAGAAGCCCCAGCCGACCATACCCTTGATGAAGTTCGCGACGTAGACGATGACCGTCCCCTCGGTGTTGAAGAGACTGATGCCCACAAAGGCCGCGAGCAGCACGAACAGCAGGCCCGTCAGCTCCCGCCTGATGGACTGGGGCGGCTCGGGCGGCGGCGACATCTGGACGGAAGGCCGCTGCTTTTTCGGCTTGGTGGCCGTCTTCACGCTGCTTTTCTTTTTGCTTGTCTTGCTTTTATTTGCCATATCGATTCCTTTTCCGTCAGAAGATCATAGTCAGAATAATGGACAGCGCGCCCACGACCCAGCAGTAGTAGGCGAAGCCGCCGAACTTGCCCCGCCGGGCGATGACGGTCATCAGCTGGATCACCACGATCCCGGAGATCACGGCCGCGGCCATGCCGATCAGATAGGTCGGGAAGAGGCTCCAGTCCACGCCCGCCCGCAGCCCGTCGGCGAGCTTGAGGACGGCGGAGCCGAACATGGCGGGGACCAGGAGCAGGAAGGCGAATTTCACCGCGAAGTCCCGCTTCAGGCCGGTGGCGAAGCTCGCGGTGATCGCGGTGGCCGCGCTGGAGAGGCCGGGGATCACGGCCACGCACTGGCAGAGGCCGATGATCAGCGCGTCCAGCAGCGTCATGCCGCCCACGCCCTTGCTGCCGGGGATCATGCGGTCCGCCACGTAGAGTATGCAGCCGTTCAGGATCAGCGCGACGCCGATGAAGATGTTCTTTCCGTACAGGCCGTTCAGCAGATCCTTGATCGGAAGCATCAGCACGAGCGGCAGCGTCGCGAGCGCGATCAGGAAGAACAGCCGCGCGCCGGGCCGGCGCGACAGCGGGCGCCCGGCCAGAGGACCGAGGTTCATAAGGCTGAGCGTCTCCTGCGCCATCGCCTTCACGTCCTGCCAGTAGACCAGCAGAATGGCGATCATCGTCCCCAGACGCAGCAGCGCGTCGAAGAACAGATGCCCGTCCCTCGCCGTCGTCATGCCGAACAGATTATTCAGGATCGACAGGTGGCCCGAGCTGGAGACCGGCAGGAATTCCGTGACGCCCTGCACGAGCCCCAGAAGGATCGCATTTCCCACGCTCATCGCATAACCCCCCAGATTACATAACTTGTATTTTACCACAAGTTTCCGGAGAACGCAAGAGCTGTCGAAACGGGTCCCGCCGCGCTTTTCACCCCTCCGCGTGCAGGTAGGCCAGCGCGTCGGCGAGCGTGCCGAGCTGGTCGATCAGTCCGAGCCGGACGGCCTCCTCGCCGTGGATGACGCTGCCGACGTCGTTGGCGAGTTCGTCCGTGCTGTTCATAAGGCGCAGGTAGTCCTCGCGGCGGATGTGGGAGTGCGCCGTGACAAAGCCCACGATACGCTCCTGGATGCGGGAAAAGTAGCGAAAGGTCTGCGGAACGCCGATCACGACCCCGTTCACGCGCACGGGGTGGATCGTCATGGCGGCGGAGGGCGCGATCATGCTGCGCCGCGCCGCGACCGCGAGCGGCACGCCGATCGAATGCGAGCCGCCCAGCACCAGCGAGACGCTTGGCTTGCGCATCCCGGCGATCAGCTCCGCGATGGCAAGGCCCGCCTCCACGTCTCCGCCCATGGTGTTGAGCAGGATCAGCAGGCCGCGGATCTCCGGCGTCTCCTCGATCGCCGCGATCAGCGGCAGGATATGCTCGTAGCGCGTGGTCTTGGCGTCCTCGGGCAGGAGCTGGTGCCCCTCGATCTGCCCGACGATGGTCAGACACTGGATCTGGCCCGCCGCGCTCGCGCCGAGCTCCCTGACTTCGTCCATAAAAAAATCACCTCGGCAAGAGTATAGCCGAGGTGAGGAATTTTTAGCGGGGTCACAGCACGTCGATCTGCCGGAGCACGTAGTCGAGGATCTCCTCGCGGTCGATCACGTCCCCGTGCAGGACGGGACGCTCCTTCAGGCCGCGCAGGCCCTTCGGGACCGGCACGCCGGAGAGGGCCGCAAGCGTCTCCATCTGCTCGAACTCGTCGCCGTGCAGCTCGCCGCCGACGGCGCGCAGCACCGCGGCCGGGAATTTGTAGGGCGAGGCCGTGGACAGGACCACGAGCGGCGTGCCGGCGCCGCGCTGCTGTTTATACTCCCGCGCGACGTGCAGCGCGACCGCGGTGTGCGGGTCGCAGAGATAGCCGCATTCCCGCCAGGTGCGCCCGATGGTCTCGCAGCTCTGCGCCTCGTCGCAGCAGCCGGCCGCGAAAACGGCCCGGATCCGCTCCAGCGTCCCGGCGTCCACGCGGTAGACGCCCTCCTCGGAGAGCGCGCGCATCCAGCCCGCCACGCGCGCCGTGTCGCCGTCCGTCGCAAGGAAGAGCAGGCGCTCGAGGTTGGAGGAGACGAGGATGTCCATGGAGGGAGACGTGGTCTTGAAAAACTCCCGGCGCCGGTCGTAGACGCCGGTCGTGAGGAAGTCGGTCAGGATGCGGTTGGCGTTCGAGGCGCAGACGAGCCGCCCCACGGACAGGCCCATGAGCCGCGCGAAATAACCCGCGAGGATGTCCCCGAAGTTGCCGGTCGGGACCACGTAATCCACCGGCTCGCCCTCGCGGATCGCGCCGCGGCGGATAAGCTCCGCATAGGCGATGAAGTAGTACACGACCTGCGGGGCGAGGCGGCCGATGTTGATGGAGTTGGCCGAGGAGAGACGGCGGCCCTTCCCCTCGAGTGCGCCGCTGCGGTCGATGGCTGCGAAGGCCTGCTTCACGCCGGACTGGCAGTCGTCAAAGTTGCCGCGCACCGCGCAGACCTTGACGTTCGCGCCGCTCTGCGTGACCATCTGCGCCCTCTGCACCGGGGAGACGCCGTCGGCCGGGAAGAAGACCAGGATGCCGGTCCCCTCCACGTCGTGAAAGCCCTCGAGCGCGGCCTTGCCCGTGTCGCCGGAGGTCGCGGTCAGGATGACGATCTTGTCCTTCACGCCCTCCTGCGCGCGCCCGGCCGTGATGAGCTGCGGCAGCATCGAGAGCGCCACGTCCTTGAAGGCGGCGGTCGGGCCGTGGAAGAGCTCGAGCACATAGTCCTCCCCCACCTTGACGAGCGGGGTCAGCTCCTCGCTCTCAAATTTTCCCGCGTAGGCCCGCTCCACGAGCGCGCCCATGTCCGCGTAGCCGGGCAGCAGATGCCCGAGGATCTTCTCCGCCATGCCGAGGGGCGGCAGGCTCAGGCAGCCGCGCCAGTCGAAGGGGCGCTCCCCCAGCTCCGCTTCGACATACAGCCCGCCGTCCGGCGCGATGCCGCGCAGCACGGCCGCGGTGTCCGCCGCCCGCTCGCTTCCTCTGGTGCTCTGATAAAACATTCCGTGTTCCTCCGATCCGTCCGTTTCCTTCGCTGTTTGATCTCCCTTTGCGGGACCTGTGTCGCGCAGGGGCTTTTTATTCTACCGCAAGCAGCCGCACCTTGTCCACGCCCGGCGTGGCCGCGATCGTCTCGATGAGCTCTGCGATCTGCACGGTCATCCCGCTCAGATCGAGCGAGAGCGTCACGCTCGCCATGTCGTGGATCGGGAGG
Source organism: Oscillospiraceae bacterium (assembly GCA_017535865.1). Lineage (GTDB taxonomy): Bacteria > Bacillota > Clostridia > Oscillospirales > Oscillospiraceae > Limivicinus. The sequence continues at coordinate 7,675 of JAFXTM010000086.1, read as the reverse complement.
CTCTGCGTGATGGTCAGCACGCTCGCCCCCGCGTCGGAGATGCAGCGCAGCAGCGCGCTCAAAACGCCCGGCGTGTGGTCGAGCATCATCGAGAGCACCGCCTTGCGCTCGCCGGCGATGTCCGTGGGCTCAAAGAGGTAGTCCTTGTATTTGTAATAGGTGCTGCGGGAGATGCCCACCTGCTTGACGGCCTGGCTCACTTCCTTCACCTTGCCGCTCTCCATCAGCTTCCGGGCCTCGATCACCTTCTCGTAATAGTCCGGCAGGATGCTCTTGTGCACGATCAGATATTGGCTCAGCATCGTCTTCCCTCCATGGGTTTTGACAAATTGTCTAAAAATAAGGCTTGCTTTTTGTACAGGTCTATGATACACTGTTTCCGTCAAAAATACAAGTGTCTTTTTATCGCGGACACAAACTTTTTTGGAGGCTGTAATGAAGGTTGCGGTATTGGGATTCGGCACCGTCGGTGTCGGTGTATACGGGATGTTGGCGGAGGCCGCGGGGCTGGAACCGGGTCCGGTGCTGGTGCGGCCGGGCAAGGAGAACGAGCCCTTCAAGGTCAGCAGCATCGAGGCCATTGTGAACGACCCTGCGGTCGGCGCGGTGGCGGAGGTCATTGGCGGCGTGGAGCCGGCCTATACCTATGCCTGCGCGGCGCTGCGCGCCGGAAAGCACTTCGTCACCTCCAACAAGGCGCTCGTAGCCGCGAAGGGCGTGGCGCTCAACAAGCTCGCGCGGGAGCAGGGCGTGGCCTTCCTCTTCAGCGCGGCCTGCGGCGGCGGCGTGCCCTTCCTGCACAACCTCGCCCTCGCCCGGGAGAGCGACGAGATCCTCTCGCTGGGCGGCATCCTCAACGGTACGACCAACTACATGCTCGACGCCATGCAGCGCCTCGGCCTCGACTATGCCGACGTGCTCGCCGACGCGCAGCGGCTGGGCTACGCCGAGGCCGATCCCACGGCGGACGTCTCCGGGCTGGACGCGCTGCGCAAGATCATGCTCGCCTGCGCCGTCGCCTACGACCGGCTCCCCGTGGAGGGCCTGCTGAACGAGGGCATCGAGTCCATCACCGCGGCGGACGTCGCGCATTTCCAGTCCCGCGGCTATACCTGCCGCCTCGTCGTCTCCGGCGGCAAAAACGCGGACGGCGGCGTGAGCGCCTATGTGGAGCCGGTGCTCCTGCGCGTGGGCGCGCCCGAGTGCTCGGTGCTTGAGAATTACAACATGGCCCGCTATGAGGGAAAGTGCTCCGGCTCCATCGTGCTGATGGGCCAGGGCGCGGGGCGCTGGCCGACCGCCTCGGCGGTGCTGCGCGACCTCAGCGGCATCCTGCGCGGCGAGCGCTATATGTTCTCCGAGGCCTGCGCCGAGGGCGCGGCCGACAACAGCGGCAGCGTCCACGGCTACTACGTCCGGCTCCCGGCGGCGCTCGCCGGGGAGTTCGAGGCGGAGAGCGTCGAGACGGACGGCGAGATCGCCCGTCTCGTCACCGCGCCGCTGAGCGTGCAGGCCATGCACGAGACGGTGAAGAAGCTGCGCGCGGAGGGCGCCTCCGTCTTCTTCGCCGCGATCCGGCAGTGAGGAGCGGCGGGTAAATGGAGATCAAAGTTGCGAAATTCGGCGGCTCCTCCGTCGCGGGAGCCGAGCAGTTCAAAAAGGTGCGGGAGATCGTGCTGGGAGACCCCGCGCGGCGCGTGGTCGTCTCCTCGGCGGCGGGCAAGCGCTTCGCCGAGGACCACAAGCTGACGGACCTGCTGTACCTCTGCCACGCGCACCTGACCTACGGGGTCTCCTGCGCGGACATCCTGCATACGATAGAGCAGCGCTTTATCGAGATCCGGGACAGCCTGGGGCTCGCCTATGAGGTGGAGCGGGATCTCGCGGCGCTCCGCGGCCGGCTGAGCAGGGACATGTCCGTGGATGAGCTGGTCAGCCGCGGCGAGTATTTCACCTCGCGGCTGCTTGCGGAGTATCTGGGCTATGCCTTCGTCGACGCGGCGGACGACGTGTTCTTCGGACCGGACGGCCAGGTGGACAAAGAGCGGACCTACGCCGCCGTCGCCGCCGCGCTGGAGGCGCACGGGCGCATCCTGATCCCGGGCTTCTACGGCCGCCTGCCGAACGGCCGCATCAAGGTCATGAGCCGGGGCGGCAGCGACATCACCGGCGCACTCGCCGCCGCCGCGGTGGACGCGGCGATCTATGAGAACTGGACCGACGTCTCGGGCATCCTGATGGCCGACCCGCGCATCGTGAAGAATCCGAGCCCGATCCCGAGCATCACCTTCGCCGAGCTGCGGGAGCTGGCCTTCATGGGAGCCTCCGTGCTGCACGAGGACTCGATCCAGCCGGTCAAGGAGAAGGGCATCCCCCTGAACATCCGCAACACCAACCGCCCGCAGGACCCCGGCACGCTGATCCTCGAGCGCATCGAGGAGGAACAGCGCAGCGAGCGCTTCATCACCGGCATCGCCGGGCGGAAGAACTTCACGATCCTGACCGTCTCCAAGCGCAACATGCACCAGAGCGCGACGCTCCGGAGCGCCCTGGAGATCCTCGACCGCTACCACGTGCCGGTCGAGCACATCACGCTCGGGCTCGATTCCTTCTCGCTGGTGGCGGCGAGCGCCGCGCTGGGCGACGGGCTCTATGACGTGATCGCGGATATCCGCAAGACCTGCCGCCCGGACGATCTGCAGACGGAGGACGGGATCGCGCTGGTCGCCTCGGTCGGCCGCCACATGCCGTCGCGGCCCGGCGTCTCCGGCCGTCTCTTCGCCGCCCTCGGCGCGGCGGGCGTCAATATCCGCACCATTGCGCAGGGCGCCGACGAGCTGAGCATCACCGTGGGCGTGGCCAACGAGCAGTTCGAGACCGCGATCCGGGTGCTCTACGACGGCTTTACGGGATAACATTTCCCGCCGTTCCGGAAATCTCTGTTCTTTCTGTAATTCTTTATTCTTGTTATACAGGAGGCTGTTCCCATGAAAAAATACGTTGTTGCCATTCTCGGCGCGACCGGCGCCGTCGGCTGCGAGATGCGCAAGGTCCTCGAGGAGTACGACGTGCCCGTGTCCGAGCTGCGTCTGCTCGCGAGCGCGCGCAGCGCCGGGGCCAAGGTCCCCTTCAAGGGGGAGGAGGTCGTCATTCAGGAGGCCACCGACGAGAGCTTTCAGGGCTGCGACTTCGTGCTCGGCGCGGTCGAGGGCGACATGTCCCGCCGCTTCGCCCCGGCGATCAGGAAGAGCGGCGCGGTCTACATCGACAACAGCTCCGCCTTCCGCCTTGATCCCGATGTGCCGCTGGTGGTGCCCGAAATAAACGGCGCGGACGCGTTCGAGAATCACGGCCTGATCGCCAACCCCAACTGCTGCACCATCATCGCGCTCATGGCCGTCGCCGGCATCGCGAAGCTCTCCCCCATCGAGAACATGGTCGTCTGCACCTACCAGGCCGTCTCCGGCGCGGGGCAGGCGGGCATCGCCGAGCTTGAGGCGCAGATGGCCGCGCTCGCCGCCGGGGAAAAGCCCGTGGTCAAGACCTTCGCCGCGCAGATCGCCATGAACGTCATCCCCTTCATCGACGCGCCCTACGGCAACGACTACACCAAGGAAGAGATGAAGATGCAGAACGAGGGGCGCCGCATCCTCCACAGCCCCGAGCTCAAGGTCAACTGCACCTGCGTGCGCGTGCCCGTCATGCGCTCCCACTCCATCGCCGTGACCCTGCGCACCGCGGAGAAGGTCTCCGTCGAGGACGCGAAGGCCGCCGTGGCAGCCTTCCCGGGCGTGCGGCTCATTGAGGACTACGAGGGCCGCTGCTACCCCACCCCGCTCGACACCTCCGATCAGGATCTTGTCTGGGTCGGCCGCATCCGCGAGGATCTGACCGACGAGAAGGGCCTGACCCTCTGGTGCTGCGGCGATCAGATCCGCAAGGGCGCGGCCAGCAACGCCGTGCAGATCCTGCTGAAGCTGATCGGGAAATAAAAAGCTTCTCAAACCGGCGGAGCGCTCCGTGCGCTCCGCCGGTTTTTTTCTGTCCCGCAAGGCTCTTTTCTTTCTGTGCGATCTGTGGTATATTAAGAAATCGACGACACTTCACACATAAGATGGTATCCAACCTGCAGCAAAGGAACACCCCATGAACGAAACTCCTTCCAAAAGCTTCAGCCGCCGTCTGCTCTGGCGTTTTCTCGACGGCAGCCGCGCGCTCTTTCTGCTGAGCATGTTCTCCGCGGCGGTCTCGGCGCTCGCGGACATGGTCTCGCCGCAGATCGTGCGCGTCGCGGTGGACAATGTCCTGGGCGGCAAAGCGCTTATCCCCGGCAGTCTCGCCGCGCGCTTCGTGGAGCGGCTCGGCGGCGCCGCTTATCTCTCCGGGCACCTCTGGGTGCTCGCCCTTGCGCTGCTCGCCTTCGCGCTCCTGCGGGTGCTGAGCCTCTACATCTTCCGCGTCAGCAATACCGCGGCCGCCGAGCGCCTGACCAAGACCATGCGGGACAGGCTCTTCCTCCACATCGAGCGCCTCCCCTTCTCCTGGCACATGCGCCACCACACCGGCGACATCATCCAGCGCTGCACCTCGGACATCGAGACGCTCAAGGGCTTTATCTCCGAGCAGATGACCTCGATCTTCCGCATCGCGGTGCTGCTGGTCCTCGCGCTGATCTTCATGGCCGGGATGGACCGGCGGCTGACCGTGATCGCGCTTGCCCCCGTGCCGTTCATCCTCTTCTACTCCTTCCGCTTCCACAACAAGATCGGCACGGCCTTCCTCGCCTGCGACGAGAACGAGGGCAAGCTCTCCTCCATGGCGCAGGAGAACCTGACCGGCGTGCGCGTCGTGCGCGCCTTCGGGCGCGAGCGGCAGGAGCGCGACCGCTTCTTCGGGCAGAATGAATACTACACCGGGCTCTGGATGAAGCTGGCCCGGCCCATGAGCCAGTACTGGAGCATCGGTGACGTGCTCAGCGGCACCCAGATCCTGCTGATCGTGGTGTTCGGCAGCGTCTATTGCCTGCGCGGGCGGATGACCGCGGGCGCGTTCATCGCCTTTCTCTCCTACGCTGCCATGCTGACCTGGCCGGTGCGCATGCTCGGGCGCATGGTCGCCGAGATGAGCAAGGCCGGGGTCTCCATCGACCGTATCGCCGCCATCATGCAGGCGGAGGAGGAGAAGGAGACCGGCCGTGCCCTGCGCCCGGACATGGACGGCGACATCGTGTTCGAGCATGTGAGCTTCGCCTATGAGAACGGGCCCGAGGTCCTGCACGATCTCAGCTTCACGATGAAGGCCGGGACCACGCTCGGCATCCTCGGCGGCACCGGCAGCGGCAAGTCCACGATGATGCTCCTGCTCGACAAGCTCTACGCCCTGCCCGAGGAGGGCGGCCGCATCACGATCGGCGGCGTGGATATCCGCGACATCGAGACGCGCTGGCTGCGCGAGCACATCGGGATCGTCCTGCAGGAGCCCTATCTCTTCTCGCGCACCATCGCCGAGAACATCGGCATCACCCAGCCGGAGCCCGACCTCGCGCGCATCCGCGAGGCTGCGCGCGCCGCCTGTCTCGACGAGACGGTGCAGGGCTTCGCCAAGGGCTATGATACCTTCGTTGGGGAGCGCGGCGTGACGCTCTCGGGCGGGCAGAAGCAGCGCGCGGCCATCGCGCGCGCCCTGACGCAGCAGACGCCGATCATGATCTTCGACGACTCGCTCTCCGCCGTGGACACCGAGACCGACGCGAAGATCCGCGCGGCGCTCGAGGCGCGCTTCGGCAGCGCCAGCATCCTGCTCATCTCCCACCGCATCACGACGCTCTCCAAGGCCGATCAGATCCTCGTGCTCGAAAACGGCCGGATCGTCGAGCAGGGCAGCCATGAGCAGCTCAAAAACGGACACGGCATCTACGCGCAGATCTGCCGCATCCAGTCGGGGGAGGCGGCGGTATGAGAGAAAACGAAAAACGCCTGCGCTTCTTCGGCATCGGCAAGATCCTGCCCTACCTGCTGCACTACAAAAAACAGCTGCTGATCCTGGTTTTCGCAAGCCTCGCGGCGAGCCTCATCGACATCGGCGTGCCGCTCTTCCAGCGTTACGCCCTGAACCACTTTATCGCCGGCGGGACGCTCGACACGCTGCCGCTCTTCATCGCGCTCTACTTCGCCGTGATCGTGTTCAGCGCGCTGATGAGCTACGCCGCGACATACAGCGGCATGGCCATCGAGGTCGGCGTGGACAAGGACCTGCGCAACGACGCCTTCGCGCACCTGCAGACCCTCTCCTTCTCCTACTTCAACCAGAACAGCGTGGGCTACATCCACGCGCGCGTGATGAGCGACACCCAGCGCATCGGGACCCTCGTGTCCTGGACGCTGCTCGACAGCACCTGGCAGCTCGCCTACATCGTCGGCGCGATCGTCGTGATGCTCTCGATCAACGCGCGCCTCGCGCTGCTGGTGCTGGCCGTGCTGCCGCTCACGGTGCTGCTCTTCTCGTTCTTCCAGGCCCGGCTCACCCGCGTCAACCGCGAGATCCGCGAGCAGAACTCCGTCATCACCGGCAACTTCAACGAGGGCATCACCGGCGCGCGGACCATCAAGGCCCTCGTCATCGAAGACACGATGGGCAAGGCCTTCACCGACGACACAGAGACCATGCGCCGCAAGAGCGTGCGCGCTGCCCGGCTGCGCGGCCTCTTCGCCTCGACGATGCACTTCGCCTCCTCGCTCGCGCTCGCGATCGTGCTCTGGCAGGGCGGTTTCATCGCCAAAAGCCAGATCGGCACCTTCTCGCTGTTCATGTCCTACGCGCAGGGGCTCATGGAGCCGGTGCGCTGGATCGTGGACGCGATCTCCGACCTCATCACGACCCAGGTCAACATCGAGCGCCTGGACAAGCTCCTGCACACGAAGCCCGACGTGGTCGACAGCGAGGCCGTTACCGCCGTCTACGGCGACAGCTTCGAGCCGAAGCGCGAGAACTGGGAGGAACTGCGCGGCGACATCCGCTTCGAGGACGTGAGCTTCCGCTACCCCGACGGGGACGAGACCATCCTTGAGCATTTCGATCTCGACATTCCCTTCGGCTCGAACATCGCCATCGTGGGCGAGACCGGCGCGGGCAAATCCACGCTCGCCAACCTCATCTGCCGCTTCTACGAGCCGACCGCGGGCCGGGTGCTGATCGACGGGCGGGACGCGCGCGAGCGCAGTCAGCTCTGGCTGCACGCCGCCATCGGCTATGTGCTGCAGACGCCGCATCTCTTCTCCGGCACCGTGCGGGAGAACCTGCTCTACGGCAACCCCGCCGCGACGGAGGCCGAGATCTGGGAAGCGCTGCGGCTCGTCTCGGCCGAGACGATGGTGCGTCAGCTTGAGAAGGGGCTCGACACCGACGTCGGCGAGGGCGGCGACCTGCTCTCCACGGGCGAGAAGCAGCTGCTGAGCTTCGCACGCGCGATCCTGGCCGATCCGAGGATCCTCGTGCTCGACGAGGCTACCGCCTCGGTGGACACACTCACCGAGCAGAAGATCCAGGCCGCGATCGACACGATCATCCGCGGCCGCACCTCGATCGTCATCGCGCACCGCCTGTCGACGGTCCGCAATGCGGACATCATCCTGGTCGTCTCCGACGGCAAGATCGTCGAGCAGGGCAGGCACGAGGA
>JAFXTM010000085.1 GCA_017535865.1 Oscillospiraceae bacterium | reverse complement strand
GTTCATGGCGAATAGGGTGGCACCTGCCTTTCGGTTTTGTCTGGACAACTCAACCTTAATACAGGCCACTCCTATTCGCTATCTTTTTTTACTTGCTGTCACACATCATTGTAAACCCTACAGTTGTCTGCAAAGCTGCGGGCGCGAAAAGCTTGACTATCGGAAAAAGCGTTGGTATAATACACTAATTGTGTGGCAGTATCATGTCACGCCGAAATGCGGCGGCAGGGCGATAATGGCAACCGTTGCGTCGCTCGGCGCGTCGGCATCGGCAAACCGGGACGACCAAAGGAAGCGGGACGAGTAAATGAACCAGGAAGAAAAGAAAAGGTTTTCTCTGAAATACTGGCAGCTCATGACGGTCTTTCTGGCCTCTTATGATCTGCTGGCGATCCACGCCGCCTATTTTCTTGCGCTCTGGCTCCGTTTTGACTTTGTTTTCTCCCGGATCCCCCCCGAGCACTATGGCCGCTACACGCACTTTATCACGCTCTATGCCTTCGGCAGCGTCCTGATCTTCGGGTTCTTCCGCATGTACCGCGGGATGTGGACCCTCGCCGGCATCAACGAGATGCTGCATATCTTCGAGGCCTCGCTCCTGACCTCCGCTGCGCACATCATCCTGATCACGCTGATCTTCGGCCGCATGCCGATCTCCTATTATATCCTCGGCACCGTCTTCCAGCTGATCCTGCTTGTTCTGGTGCGCTTTATCCCGCGGCTGCTCAGCTATAGGCGCTCGCACCATCATCATTCGGACAGGCCGGCGGACCGCGTCATGCTGATCGGCGCCGGCGCGGCCGGGCAGCTGATCCTGCGCGACGTGAAGACCAACGGCTCCACCGACGATGAGATCGTCTGCGTCATCGACGACAACCCCAACAAATGGAACCGCGACATCGACGGCGTGCCCGTCGTCGGCGGCCGGGAGGACATTCTTGCGGCCGTGGAAAAGTACGGCGTCCGTAAGATCTTTTTCGCGATCCCCAGCGCCACGACGGAGCAGAAGCGCGATATCCTGAACATCTGCAAGGAGACCGGCTGCGAGCTCAAGCAGCTTCCCGGCCTCTATCAGTTCGTGCTCGGCCAGGTCAGCGTGAGCGCGATGAAGGACGTCTCGGTCGAGGACCTGCTGGGTCGCGAACCCATCCAGGCGGACATGAAGGAAGTTTTCCAGTTTGTCCACGGGAAGTCGGTGCTCGTCACGGGGGGCGGCGGCTCCATCGGCAGCGAGCTCTGCCGGCAGATCGCCGCGCACGGCCCCAGCCAGCTGATCATCCTCGATATCTATGAGAACAACGCCTACGACATCCAGCTCGAGCTGCGGGAGAAGTATCCCGACCTGGATCTGAAGGTCCTGATCGGCTCTGTGCGCGACAGCGGGCGCATGCTCTCGCTCTTTGAGGAGTATCGCCCGCAGCTGGTCTATCACGCGGCCGCGCACAAGCACGTCCCGCTGATGGAGGACAGTCCTTGCGAGGCGATCAAGAACAACCCCCTCGGCACCTTCAAGACCGCCTACGCGGCCATGCTCTACGGCTGCGAGCGCTTCGTGCTGATCTCGACCGACAAGGCCGTGAACCCGACCAACATCATGGGCGCGAGCAAGCGCCTGTGCGAGATGATCGTGCAGAGCTTTGACGCGAAGATCAAGGCGGGCCGGGCGCGGGAGATCCCGATGATGTTCACGCACGGCTCGGGCACGCCGGCCCCCAACGCCGCGCGGGACCGGATGCTCGACCGGGCGCGGACGGAGTTCGTCGCCGTTCGTTTCGGCAACGTCCTCGGCAGCAACGGCTCGGTGATCCCGGTCTTCAAAAAGCAGATCGAGAAGGGCGGGCCCATCACGGTCACGCACCCGGACATCATCCGTTACTTCATGACCGTTCCCGAGGCGGTGAGCCTCGTCCTGCTGGCCGGGACCTACGCCCACGGCGGGGAGATCTTCGTGCTGGACATGGGCAGCCCCGTCAAGATCGCGGACCTGGCGCGCAACCTTATCAAGCTCTCCGGCTACAAACCGGACGTAGACATCAAGATCAAGTATACCGGCCTGCGCCCCGGCGAGAAGCTCTATGAGGAGAAGCTCATGGAGGAGGAGGGGCTGCGCAAGACGGACAACAAGCTGATCCACATCGGTTCTCCGATCCCCTTCGACACCGACGAGTTCCTCGCTTCGCTCAAAGACCTGATGCTGGCCGCCTATCAGAACCGCACAGACATCCGCGAGCGGGTGCAGCGTATCGTCACGACCTACCATCCGCTGACGGACGGCGCCGAGGCGGCGAAGGATGAGACCTACGAGAAGCTGGTCGAGCACAGGGAATAAGGATGAAAGGCAATAAAGCACGGCCCGGCGATGGATTCGCCGGGCCGTGCTCCGTTTTCCCTGTTTACTTTGTGCCGAAGATGCGGTCGCCCGCGTCGCCCAGACCGGGGACGATGTAGGCGTTCTCGTTGAGATGATCGTCCAGCGCGGCGACAAAGATGTCGACGTCGGGGTGATCGGCCTGCATGCGCGCCACGCCCTCGGGCGCGCCGATGATGCTCATGAGCTTGATGTGCTTCACGCCGGCCTCCTTGAGGAAGCTGATGGCGGCGGAGGCGGAGCCGCCGGTGGCGAGCATCGGATCGACCACGATGACGTCGCGCTCGGCGATATCAGCGGGCATCTTGAAGTAGTACTTGACCGGCTCCTTGGTCTCGGGGTCGCGGAACAGGCCGATATGCCCGACCTTGACGTTGGGCATCATGCTGACCATGCTGT
>JAFXTM010000084.1 GCA_017535865.1 Oscillospiraceae bacterium | reverse complement strand
TGGTTATTGATCCCACTTTATGGTATATATGGAGCGGGTATTGCCAGCGTTATCTCATATGCCATATGCTCCATTCTATTCATTGTCTTTTTTTGCCGAACCACAGGTATTTCATTTACGAGCATGATTATAATCAACAAAGCAGATTATTTGCACTTGAAAAGGCGGTTCAAAAAGAGCTGACTTTGTGAAACCGGGTATAACCACATGAACACACGCCAATTACGCTACGTCCAGGTCCTGGCCAAGACCGGCAGCTTCTCCCGGGCGGCGGAGGAGCTGAACATCACCCAGCCGTCGTTGTCCCAGTACATCAAAAAGATCGAGCGGGAGATCGGCCTCCCGCTTTTTGATCGTACCGAGAGCTTCGTCCGGCTCACCGACGCCGGGAGGGTCTATATCGACGCCGGCCGCAAGATCCTGGACCTGGAACATCGCATGGAGACCCAGATCGCCGACCTGCAGGCCGGGGAGACCGGCTCCGTCATCGTGGGCACCTCGCCGGTGCGCAGCGTCGGCATGATGCCGCAGATCGCGCGCAGATACCGCGAGGTCTGCCCCGGCGTCCATTTGGTGGTGCGGGAGGGGACCACGCTGGAGCTCAACGACGGGGCCCTGCATGGTGAGTACGATTTCTGCATCACCGTCCTGCCGGTGAACGAGCGCGTCTTTTCCTACGAGAAGATCACGGAGGAGGAGCTGGTCCTGGCGGTGCCGGAATCGTATTCGGCGATGGAAAGCAGGAACATGGAGGGCCGGCGCTATCCCGCCGTCGATGCAAGGCAGCTTAACGGGCAGCGGTTCGTCATGGTGACCGAGACGCAGCTGATGCAGCAGACGCTGGAAAACCTGTGCCTGGACTATGACCTGGAGCTGGAACAGGCAGCGGTGGTCAAGAGTCTGGCGGCACAGATCATGATGGTGTCGGAGGGGATCGGCATGGCGCTGGTGCCCACGGGCATGGAGCGCTTCGCCCGCCCGGGGTCCGTGCGGTTCTACTCGTTTGAGCAGTCGCTCCCCCGCCGCGAGGTGGCCGCCGTCTGGCGGAGGGATCGGGAACTGTCGCGGATCGCAAAGGCGCTGCTGCGGGTGATCCGGGGAATGGACTGGGACAAAGCATAACGATGGAAAAAGAGAAGAGTGAGGGCATCCGATTAAGCATTCCCCATGCGGCGAACGATGAAGAGGGTGTAAAATAGAGTATCCCATGATAGTAAAATCTATTGTTAATAAGAGGACGAAAGCATGTGAGGTCACAGGAAGACCCGGAACGTAGGAATGGATTACACAGGTGACTTGACAAAGAAGAAGGGTGTTGCTGCTTGCAGTGTGAAAAAAAGCTCAAAATAAGGCTTGAAATAGACAGCACTATCGTGTATAATAAAGATGCTGACATCCGCAGAGTTCCCCTCTGCTGTTATCATCTCTGATAACACAATGCTAACAGCAGGGGAGACAGGCTGGATAATATGGATCTATCAAAGAATCAAAAGGACCACAAACAGGTAGTGCATCGAATCCTAAACGATAAGAGTTAAGCTCTATCGAATGGGAATAAATATTTCTTCCCTTCCCATCCCGGGAACCCGCGTATCTGCGCGGTTCCCCGGGATTTGTTTGTTTCTGTGGCTACAAAATGGATACATCAGCGTTTTTTTGTAGCCGTCAGCCTCCCGGTCATGTCCCCCTCCCCCATGCCCGGCTGCCTCCGCCCGGGCAGGGGACTGCGCCGGAGATCGGGGGCGCGGAGCGTCCCGACGCCCGGTTTTTTGTCAGCTGCGGTCATAAATCGATCCTATGGGTTGAAGAAAAGCCTGCTATATGCTATACTCAATGGAGGAAGCAGGTTTTGGAAGGAAGAAGTAAGCGTACAGTGCCCAAAAAAGGAGAGACTATGGAAAAATACGTACCGATCGAAGCGACCGAACGGATCGCCGCCCTGAAGCGCACCTATGCCGATTTCAAAACGATCAAATACGCAAAGGCAAAGGATATACCGAATTACCGTGAGCACAACACCGGTGACAACCTTCTTACCCTCGGCTTCCTGGAGGGATGGTACGCGCACAACGATCTGTATCCCCTTCGTCTGCGGAAAAGCTACGCGGAGGCGGCGGAGCTCGACGCTGCCCGGGCGGTCATATACGACGGCGAGCTCATTGCGGGGCAGCTGTATCTGCCGGACTATACGCCGGAGGAGCAGGCGCGGTATGATAAGCTTGCGCAGATGTTCTCCGATTCGCTGCTCGATCTGTCCAAGCAGGGGGCGCGGCGCGACCACCTTGCGCTGGATTACGGAAAGCTCCTCAACGTCGGGCTCGACGCCATCATCGCCGAGATCCGGGAAAAGAAGGAGGCGCTGGCGCTCTCGGAATACGACCCGTCCGATCTCACGCTGGTGGAGAAGGATGATTTCTACGAATGCATGCTCGTCGAGCTCGAGGCGCTCATGCGCCTGGCCGCGCGCTACCGGGAGACGGCGCAGCGGATGGCGCAGGAGGCGGAGGGACAGCGCAGACGTGAGCTGGAACGGATCGCCGAAGCGATGGCGAACGTGCCCGCAAAGCCGGCGAAAAGCTTTTTTGAAGCGGTGCAGAGCGTGAACTTCTTTCTCTCCAACCTCTTCGGGCTCTATCCGCTCGGCCGCCCGGACCGCTATTTTGCGAAGTTTTACGAGGAGGACCTAGCAAGCGGCGCGATCACGAGGGCCGAGGCGCAGGAGCTTGTGGACTGCCTCTGCCTGAACATCTCCTGCCGCGTGTTTTCCCGCGCGGCGTGCGGCTTTATCGTCGGCGGGAGCCGCGCGGACGGAAGCGACTTCGAAAACGACCTGACCTATATGTTCCT
>JAFXTM010000083.1 GCA_017535865.1 Oscillospiraceae bacterium | reverse complement strand
GTGAACGGAAAGTGCCAGTTCGTCACGCGCTATGAGAACGCCATCTACGCCGAGTGGCATTTCGTGAGCCCGGACGGCACCCGGGATCTCGACTACGCGCAGGCGCAGGCCGCCTTCCCGACGCTGAAGGTGCTCAACGGCTATACGAAGGACCTGACGCTGGACAGCATCCCCGAGGGGCTCAACGGCTGGCGGGTCTACTGCCGCTTCACGAACAACGCGGGCTCGGTGAAATCGGGCTCCGCGCTCATCACGGTCCTGGGGGCCGGCGGCGTGCCGGCCACCGTCCCGGCTGCGGTGCCCAGCTCGGCGCCTGCGGTCGTGACGGGCAATCTGCCGGTCATCACCAAGAACCCGACCGACGAGACCGTGAACGTGAACGGAAAGTGCCAGTTCGTCACGCGCTATGAGAACGCCATCTACGCCGAGTGGCATTTCGTGAGCCCGGACGGCAAACAGGACCTCGATTACGTCCAGGCGCAGGCCGCCTTCCCGACGCTGAAGGTCCTCTACGGCTATACGAAGGATCTGACGCTGGAGAGCATCCCCGAGACGCTCAACGGCTGGCGGGTCTACTGCCGCTTCACGAACAACGCGGGCTCGGTGAAATCGGGGACCGCGCTCATCACGGTCCGGGGGACGGGCGCCGCTTCGCCGACGGTCACGACTGCGCCCACGCAGACCAGGGGCTTTGAGGGCCGCTGGGTGGCGCAGAACGTCAGCCAGTGCCAGATCACCTTCTCGTATGCGGGCGAGGGCAGCGTGTACGCGGATATCGTCTGGGTGAGCTCCGCGCAGCAGCACACCTGCTGGCGGATGACGGCCAACGCGTACCGGAGCGACATCATGACCTACAGCGACGGGCATTGCTGGGTCGAGACCTATACTGACGCCAACACCGCCCTGATCTCCGCGGAAAGCTACGGCGGGACCGGGAGCTTCTATCTGCAGGAGGGCAAGCTCCACTGGGTCAACGAGCAGACCAATCAGAACCTCGTGTTCATCCCGGGCTGATCCCGGCCGTCATGATCTCATAAGGCAAGGGAGCCTCTCCGCGCAGCCTGTCCGGCTGTGCGGAGAGGCTCCTTTTTCCGCGGGGCAGGTCTTCACGCGTTGTGCCCCGCCTCGGCCCGGACATAGCGCTTGACGTAGTCCGCGAAGCGGCGCGTGGCGGGCCCGGCCTTCGGCCCGGCGGCGATGGCGAGTCCGATCGTGCGCTTCGCCTCCGGGATCAGCGGCAGGATCTGCAGCCGGTCGTGCCGCCCCCTGAGCAGCAGCTCGGGCATGATGCTCATGCCGAGACCCTGCTCGACCATGGCGAGGATGGCGTAGTCGTCCTTGGTGTAGAAGCGCACGTTCGGCGTCACGCCCGCGGCCTCGAGCGCGCGCCGCGCGTCGTGGTCGGAGCTCTCGAGCAGACTGATGAAGGGCTCGGTCTCGCACTCGATGAGCGGGAACTTCGGGTAGTTGGCGAAGCGGCTGCCCTCGGGCAGGATCGCGAGCAGGCGGTCCTCCATGAGCGGGATGACCTCGCAGTCGACCGCGCAGGGGACGTTGACGAAGCCGATGTCGATGCTGCCGTCGGAGAGCCACTGCTCCACGTCGTGGTAGTCGCCGTTGAACAGGCGGAAGTCCACGCGCGGGAAGTCTGTCTGAAATTCCTTCAGCACGCCGGGCAGCCAGTGCACGGCGACGGAGGTGAAGGCCCCGATGCGCACGAGGCCGGTATCGAGCCCGCGGATGGCGGCGGCGGTCTGATCGAGCTGCTCGCGGCTGCGCAGCAGCTCCCGCACCGCCGGCAGCAGCTGCTCGCCCTCGTTCGTGAGCGTGACCCCGGCGCGGCCGCGCTTGAGCAGGGGAAAGCCCAGCTCGCGCTCGAGCGTGTCGAGGCTGTGGCTCACGGCCGACTGCGTGCAGCCGAGCGCGCTCGCGGCGAGCGTGAGGCTCCGCTGCTCCACGACGGCGCTGAGCACCTGATACTTGTCCAGCTTCATAGCCTTCTCCTCCCGGACGGCTTTTCGTGACGGCGCGTGCTGCCCGAAACATGAAATAATTTCATGTAAACTTGAAAAAAATTAAATCCATTTCTATTATAACCAAAAAACATACAAGAAACAAGTGCAAGTTGCACATTTCCCTCTTGTTCTTTTGCATTTTTCCGGTAGAATACAGGCATCCCAAGAGAAGAGAGGGCATTCCCATGACAACTGCCAACACATGTATCATCCTGGCCATCGCCGTCTACCTGATCGGTATGATCGTGATCGGCTATCTCAACTCCCGGTCCACCGGCTCCAGCGCGGAGTTCTACCTGGGCGGACGCAGGCTCGGTCCGGTCGTGACCGCCCTGAGCACCGAAGCTTCGGACATGAGCGCCTGGCTGCTGATGGGCGTGCCCGGTCTGGCGCTGTTCTGCGGCGTGGCCGAGGCCAGCTGGACGGCCATCGGCCTGGCCGCCGGCACCTACCTCAACTGGCTGTTTGTGGCCCGCCGTCTGCGCTCCTATTCCGCAAAGCTCGATGCGATCACGGTGCCCGACTTTCTGTCGCGGCGCTTCCGGGACAACACCAAGCTCATCGAGAGCATCGGCGCCATCATGATCGTCATTTTCTTCGTGCCCTACACGGCCTCCGGCTTTGTGGCCTGCGGCAAGCTGTTCAACAACATGTTCGGCTGGGACTATGTGACCACCATGGTCGTCTCGGCAGTCGTCATTGTGGCCTACTGCACGATGGGCGGCTTCATGGCGGCCTCCATCACCAGCCTGATCCAGAGCCTGGTCATGACCTTCGCCCTGATCGTGGTGCTGCTCTTCGGCATCAACGCCGCCGGCGGCTGGAGCGCCGTCGTCGAGAACGCGAAGACCGTGCCCGGCTATCTGAGCCTCTTTGCCAACACCACCATCGAGAGCACTTCTCCCGGCGTCTACGACGGCATCACGATCGTTTCCACGCTGGCCTGGGGCCTCGGCTACTTCGGCATGCCCCATGTGCTGATCCACTTCATGGCGGCCAAGGATGAGCGCATCCTCAAGACCAGCCGCCGCATCGCCACCATATGGGTGGTGATCTCCCTGAGCGTGGCCACCATCATCGGCCTCGTCGGCTTTGCGATGGTCAAGGCAAATGTGCTCAGCGCCTTTGCCAGCAGCTCCGAGGCGGAGTCCGTCCTGGTGCGCGCCGCGGCTCTCATGGGTCAGAAGGGCATCCTCTTCGCCGTCATCGGCGGCGTGATCCTGGCCGGCATCCTCTCGGCCACCATGTCCACAGCCGACGTGCAGCTCCTGGCCGCCGCCTCCGGCGTCACCCAGAACCTGCTGCAGGATGTGTTCGGCGTGAAGCTCTCCGACAGGAAGAACCTGCTCGTGGCCCGTCTGGCCGTGATCGGCATCGCGGTGATCGCCCTGTTCTTCGCGATGGATCCCAACAGCTCTGTCTTCCGCGTGGTCTCCTTCGCATGGGCCGGCTTCGGCGCCACCTTCGGGCCGATCATGCTCTTCGCCCTGTTCTGGAAGCGCACCAACAAGTACGGCGCCATCGCCGGGATGCTCTCCGGCGGCGTGACGATCTTCCTGTGGAAGTTCCTGGTCCGTCCCCTCGGCGGCGCGTGGAACATCTACGAGCTGCTGCCCGCTTTCCTGGTGGCCTGCGTGTTTATCATCGTGTTCAGCCTCATCACCAAAGCGCCCGACGAGGAGATCGTCGAGGAGTTCGAGAGCGTCGCGTAATCAGATTTCCGCATACAAAACCCGGGAGGAGCCTTGTGCTCCTCCCGGTTTTCCTTTATTATCCGTTATCTCCCGTAGCGCAGGTTCATCCGGAACACGGGCTTGTCGCCGTGCTCGCCGAGAATGTACCAGAGCCCGTCCCGCTCGCCCCAGCGAAGCGTGAGCCCGTCGCCGCAGAGCGCCTCGCTCAGGTGCTCGGTCGCGGCCTCGCGCAGCCCGTCACGCCGCGCGTCGCGCCCGATGCAGCGCTCGGCCACGGTGTAATAGAAGGTGTTGTTCATGTGCCCGTTCTCGTCGAGGTAGTCCGCCGGGACCGTGAAGGCCGCGCTCCCGTCCGTCTCCAGACGGCGCACCGCGCCGGGCAGCCGGATCTCCTCGCCGGTCTCGAGCGCGGGGAGCGTGACGCCGAGCTCCTCGCCGTTGACCATCGCGCGGGTCTGCCGGTCCACCACCGCCCAGACGGAGCTCGCCGCGAGCACGGCAGCGCCCGCCGTGTCCCGGATCGAGTAAAAGCGCGGCATCATGCCGTGGCGCGCCCGTCCGGGCCAGGTGTTCACGCACAGACGCTCGCCCGGCCGCGGCCAGCGCTCCGCCTCCACGCGGTACTTGATGATGACCCACATGAGCCCTTTTTTCTCCAGATCCGGGCCCGTGAGATGCAGCGGCGCGCACTGCTCGCCCGCGACGTCCTGCAGCAGCCGGAAGAGCTCCCGGGTGCTGAGCCCCTCGGGGCCGACGGTGAATGTTCTCTGATAGATCTCCATGTCAAGCCTCCTTTGTCAGGACGCGATAGCTGCCGAAGTCGACCGCGGACCAGCCGTCCGGGACCGGGCTGCCGCTGCGGACCACGCAGACGACGCGGCCCTCCTCGCGCGAGAGCGCGTCGAGGTCGGGATTCCGATAGTGATAGTGCGCGGCGTAATCCGCGCTGCGGAAGTATTCCGCGTCGATCTTCCGCGCGAAGAGCGTCAGGATCTCGCTCACGTTCGCGCTGCCCGTATACTGCGTGTCCGGCGTGATATAGTACTGCGTTTCCGTCTCCCGCCCGTCCGCGCAGCTCACGGCCGCGAGGAAGTCCTGAAAGAACACGCCCTCCATCCGCTCCGCCCAGCCTGTGAAGTACTGCGTGAAGAACAGCCCCGCAAGCAGCCCGTAGCAGACGAGCAGCGCGGCCGCGGTCTCGCGCCGGAAGGCGAGCAGGCCCTCGATCCCGCGCGCGATCAGCAGGATGTGCGCGTAGAAAAGGATGTTCAGGCGGTTGACGTTGACCCCGTTCACGCAAAGGCCCAGCAGCAGCGCGCAGAGCCAGTAGCACAGCAGCAGCCGCGCCCAGGCCTTTTTCTCCCGCAGCGCGTCGCGCACCGTGAGAAAGAGCCCATAAACAAGCAGCGGTGCGGAGCAGAGATAGACCGTGCCGAAGCCGTCGATCGCGTTCCAGATGAGGTCCGGACCCTGCCGGAAGCCGACGTTCCAGAGCGCGCGGAGATTCTCCAAAAGCTGCGCGCCCGGCTGCGCGGAGAAAAAGAGGATATCCCCCGAGCGGACGCTCGCGGGGAAGAAGGGCAGCGTCACGAAGGGGAGGGAGAGCGTCTCCCGCCCCAGGGCGTTTATCAGCATCGTGCCGTAGATCGGCCAGGAGAGGCCGAGGTAGAGGAGCACGCAGACTGCGACGCGCCGGAAGGGGACGCGCAGCGCGATCACGGCCAGCACCAGGAAGAGCGGCACCATCAGGAAGGACACGCCGTAGGCGTACATGCACAGCGCGAAGAAGACCATCGAGACGTAGAGCGCCCGGGGCTTCTCCCGCCCTCTGTACAGCAGCGCGAAGCCGATCAGGAAGGCGTGCGGGAAGAGGTTGCAGTCGAGCGCCCAGCGGCTCTGCATGAAGTGCCAGGGGTCGACGGCGAGGAACAGCAGCCCCGCGAGCGCGGCCCGCTCCCCGATGCTGCGGCGCAGGAAGGCGTAAGCCGCGGCCATCCCGGCGAGGCTCCAGAGCAGCGCGGGCAGCCGCGCCGTCGTGACCGAGAGACCGAAGAGCCTGATAAAGGGGACCATGCACCAGCTCAGCAGCACGCTCATCTGCCCGTAGCCCCAGGCCTCGAAATGAGCCGGGAGCCAGGTGCCGAAGCGGTCGGTCCCGTGCTGGCTGAGGGCGAGCGCGTCCACCGCGGCCATGGCCCCGTCCTGGTTCATGCCGCCGGGGACAGCGCCGAAGCGCCAGAGCCGCAGCCCCGTGAGCAGGACGATCAGCGCCCAGACCAGCGCCTTTTCCCGGCGCGGCAGAGGCGCGTCCTCCGTCGGGCGGCGGAGGAGGAGCGCCGCGAGCACGAGCGCCGCGAGCAGCGCGGCGGCGGCGAGATTGACGGTGTTCAGCATGGGGCCTCCAGCGTGACGTAGCGGCAGAAGGGACCCAGGGCGCGGCGCTCCGGCACGATCGCCTCCAGCATCTTCTCCCGCTCTGTGATCACGGAGCCGTTGAGCCGCCGCAGGCCCGGCAGCGCAAAGAGCGCCGGGCAGAGGCTGACCGAGGGCCCGGTCAGCGCGATCTCGGCGTTCCGGCTAAGCTCCAGGATGCGAGGCAGGGTCTTGTTGACGGCGGCGCTGCCGGTGACGACCACGATATCGCACGCCGGCAGGAGGTACTCGCAGGCGCTGTCCGGGTAGTCGCCGGGCTTGGGATCGCGCTCGAGGATGAACCAGTCCTTCGCCGCGGCGAGCAGCTCGGGGGTGATGCTGCCGCCGTGCTTCACCATGTGGCCGACGAAGCCGATGGTCTTGCCGCGGATGTCGAGGCCCGCGAGAGCGCTCTCCGTATAGCCGCCGCCGTGCGCCGCGACGCGCTCGGCGCGGTTGTACCAGGCGTTCAGCGCGGCCAGGCCCTCTCCGGCCTCCTCAAGGTTCCAGGAGAGCACGGCCTCGGCGGCGCGCCGCAGCGGCAGCCCGACCAGCGTCTCGAAGCGGCGGGGGACGCTCTCCCCGGCCGTGCGCATCGCGACGCCGCAGCTCCCGTCGGAGAGGACGGCCGCGGTCCAGGCCGCGCCGCGCACGACGCGCGCGACCGTGAGGCCCGTGTCGGCCGGGATCGAATCCAGCAGGATGTCGTAGTATTCCTTACGCAGCATGGCAGCTCCCCCCGTTTATTCCAGATAGCGCGTATCGGCGGGCGGGAAGTACTCGTACTCCGGCATGTGGTAGGGCTGCCGGTGCTCCTTTTCCTCCTCGAGGCTGTCGCGCACAAAGTTGATGAATTCCTCCACGAGCTCGCTGCGGCGCTGTCGGCGCGCCCAGACAAGCGCATACTCCACCTGCCGCGCCGAGTCGACGATGACCTTCTTGACGAGCATGCGGTTGGGGGTGTAGGTGGTCTGCGGGAAGATGCAGATGCCCACGCCCTGCTCGGCCAGCGCGACCGCGTCGAGGTAGTCGGAGAGCTCACAGACGATGTCGGGCTCCGCCCCGATCTCCTCGAACCACTTGTGGATGGCGGAGATGCGGGAGCTTCGGCTCGGCGTGATGAGAGGCTCGCCCACGAGGCTGCTGAGCGGGATGCACTCGCCCTCGACCTGCGCGAGCGGGTGATGGGTCGGGATCATCGCGACCCAGGGCTCGCGGCTCACGGGGAAGCCCTCAAAGCTCTCCCGGTCGTATGGCGCGGCGACGACGGCGATCTCGGCCAGGCCCCGGTCGAGCCGCTCGAAGACCTCGTCTCCGCTGCCGTTCCAGAGCCGGAAGCGGACCTCGGGGTACTCCGCTCGGAAGCCCGCGATCCAGCGCGCCAGCAGATACGGCGCGCGCCCCTCCACCACGGAGACCTGGATCGTGCCGCTCAGACCGTCGAGGGAGCGGATCTCCTGCTGCGTCTGCTCGGCGAGCTCCAGAAGCTGCACGGCGCGGCGGTAGAGCAGACTGCCCGCGTCGGTCAGCTTCAGATGGCGCTTGCCGCGGATGAAGAGCGGCGTGCCGAGCTCGGTCTCCAGCGCCTTGATCTGGTTGGAGAGCGGCGGCTGGCTCATGTTCAGCCGCTCGGCGGCGCGGGTGATGTTCAGTTCCTCCGCTACGGTCACAAAGTAGCGCAGGCTGCGCAGATCCATCGCGATCACCTCGACAGGAAAGATGCCACCATTATACCGATAAAATATCGTGAATGCAATACGATAGCTTCAGAACTTTGCTCCGCCTCTCCGAAATAAATCAGCCTGTCGGGCATTCGCCCGACAGGCTGTTTGAGATCTCGATCCGATGGGTGCTTCCGCTGCCGGAGACGGGGATCAGGAGCCGGCGTTGCGGCGCAGGACAAGCAGGCCCACGCCGGCCGCCAGCGCGACCGCGGCGATGGCGCCGAGGATCACAGGCAGCGAGCTGTTGACGTCCGAGGAGCTGCGGACGGGCTCCTCGGTGGCGAGAGCGGGCGAGGCCTCGGTGCCGGTCTGGTCGGCGCCGGGGGCGGGAGCGATCTCCAGACCCTCAGAGGGACTGACCGGCGTGACGCTCGTGCCGGTGTTGGAGGTCCCGGTGCCGGTCGCCGTACCTGTACCGGTACCCGTACCGGTGCCCGTGCCGGTGCCGGTCCCGCCGGGCGCAGCGTCCCCGGGCCCGGCGGTGGGCGTCGGGCTCGGCCCGGACTCCGGATAGACGACGTCGGCCATCGTGGAGTAGACGGTATCGCTCTTCGCGCCGTCCTTCTCACTCCAGACGCCCACGTAGTAATAGCGGGTGCCCGGAAGCTCGCCCGGCGTATAGCTCGCGGAGGTGGCGCCGGCGATCGCCTGACCGGGGATGGTGTTGTCGGCGGTGACGTACCACTGATAGTGGAGCGTGCTGCCGTCCGCGACGCCGGCCGTGACGGAGAGCGTGGTGCTCTTGCCGGAGCTCAGCTCCGCGCCGACGGGCTGCTCGGTGATGGTGGGCGCGTTGCCGGTAGCGCCGCCGATGACGACGCGGCCGGTGGTGTTCTTGTCGTTGGTGGTGCCGTTGGCGGAAGAGCCGTTGACGGAGATGCGCGCGCCGGCGGAGTAGACCGGGCCGCCGGGGCCGTCAAACTTGGCTTCGACCAGCCAGCCGTTCATGTTGTCGGGGATGTTCTTGATGGTGAGGCTGTCGGTGCCGAGGCCCCAGGTCTCCACACCCTTGAAGTAATCCGCGACGGCGGCGACGTTGATGGTCTCCTGCCCGTCGGAACTCACGAGGCGCCAGGTGATGCCGGTGGAGTTGGCCGCGTGGGCGACAAAGGTGGCCTTCCCGCCCTTGTCGACCGTCTCGCTCGTGGGGCTCTTGGTCACGACGACCTGACCGCCGTTCACAGTACCGGCGGGCGGGTTGATGACCGTGCCGCTCTGGTCGATGATGAGGGCGGAGCTGCTGTCGCTGCCGGCATTGCTGCTGGTGACGCCGTCGCCGGCCTCGCCGGGCAGGATGATGGCCGCCTGTGCGAAGGCGGTGACGCCCAGCAGGCTGAGCATCAGCACGGTGACCACAAGCAGAGAAAGGATTTTTTTCATTTTGCTCTCCTCCAGATTCTTGATTGCTCTCTATGGAAAATCAGGACATACCGATTCAAGGCAGCCGCGCCAGCAGCGTCGTGCCGTTCGTGCGGAGCCAGCGCCGGGACTCGCGCCAGTCCGGGCAGAGCCCCTCGACCAGCGCCCAGAAGCGCTTTGAGTGGTTCATCTCGCGCCGGTGACAGAGCTCATGCACCACCACGTAGTCGAGCACGCTCTCCGGGGCCAGGAGCAGCAGGCAGTTGAAGTTGAGGTTGCCCTTCCCGGAACAG
Source organism: Oscillospiraceae bacterium (assembly GCA_017535865.1). Taxonomy (GTDB): domain Bacteria; phylum Bacillota; class Clostridia; order Oscillospirales; family Oscillospiraceae; genus Limivicinus. The sequence continues at coordinate 67,146 of JAFXTM010000083.1, read as the reverse complement.
CTGCCCCACTTGCTGTGCTGTCTGCGCACGCTGATGCGGCCGAAGGACACGCCGAGCCGCGGCGCGAAATACGCGCAGCGGGCGGGAAAGACCTCCCGCCCCCGCTTCTGCAGGGCGCGGAGCTCCTCCTCGCTGAACTTCGGCACCGCCGCGAGCGTCCGCCGCCGCGCCTCGCTCTCGCGGAGCTTGCGCTCGACCCAGTCGCGGTGGTCGTCCACAAAGGCCTGCAGCACCCGCTTCGGACAGCCGAGCGGTGCGCGAAGCAGCATTCGCCCCTCGGTCGTCAACTCCAGCGACAGGGTTTTCCGCCGACTGCGGACAACTTCGATCGGGCTCATGCGCGGCCTCCCGGACAGCTTTGGATTCGTATACAGGGTTATTATACTAAACTTCTGACAAAATCACAAGTATAAGCTGAAAAAATGACAGCCTTCTCCGCGATTTTTTTGCTTAAGTTTTCTTAATTCTGCGCGGACGGCGCGCCGGCGGCCTCCGCCTCGTGCTTTTCGACCTCCCGGCGGAGCCGGTCGAGCAGTTTTTCGGGGGGCATCCCCGCGACCTTGCTCAGATCCGCCACGGAGTTTTTCTTCATCAGAAGCTTGCCTGCGAGCGTGTTCATCACGGCAAAGCGCTTGTCCATCGCGGGCAGGACCTCGGAGAGCCAGGGATAGGCTTCCCAGATCCGGATGAGGGGTGTATGCTCGTCAAAAGGGAAACCGGACATTTTTGTCGCTCCTCTCTTTTTCGACGGCCGGCAGCGCCGGTGCTGCCGGGCTTGCCGTTCGGCGCCGAAAACAACCGGGGATCCGACTGTTCTCGACATCCGATGCTCATTATACCGAATGCTTGCATGGGAATCAAGTCTTTCTCTCTTGACAAATGCTGGTCGAGAGGGCAAAATAAAAGAAGCGTATAAGCGCAGAATGTAAGGAAAGGATCGTGACTATGGAGAAATTGGATCTGAAAACTCTGCGGCTGGCTGCGGCGAAGAGCCGCCTGCTGGCGGTGGACGCCGTGCATGAGGCGGCCTCGGGCCATCCCGGCGGCTCGCTGTCCTGCCTGGACATGCTGACGGCGCTGTATTTCCATGAGATGAATATCGACCCCGCGAACCCGAAAGACCCCGACCGTGACCGCTTCGTGCTCTCCAAGGGGCACTGCACGCCCGCCCTCTACGCGACGCTCGCGCAGCGCGGCTATTTCCCCATCGAGCAGCTGAAGCTCTTCCGCTCCATCAAGGCGCACCTGTCCGGCCACCCCGACATGGTCAACGTCCCCGGCGTCGACATGTCCACCGGCTCGCTGGGCCAGGGCCTGAGCGCCGCGGTCGGCATGGCCATCGCCGCGAAGCTGCAGGGCAAGAGCTACCGGACCTACGCCATCTGCGGCGACGGCGAGCTCGCCGAGGGCCAGATCTGGGAGGCGGCCATGGCCGCCGCCAAGTGGAAGCTGGACAACCTCTGTGTCTTCGTGGACGTCAACGGCCTGCAGATCGACGGCCGCACGGCCGACGTCATGCCCACCGAGCCGCTGGATCAGAAGTTCGCCGCCTTCAACTGGAAGGTGCTGAAGGTCGACGGGCACGACATGGCCGCCATCCTGGAGGCGCTCGCCGCCGCCCGGGAAGTGAAGGGGCAGCCCGTCGTGATCCTCGCGGCCACCACCAAGGGCAAGGGCGTCTCCTTCATGGAGGGGCAGGCCGGCTGGCACGGCAAGGCCCCGAACGACGAGCAGTTTGCCCAGGCGCGCTCCGAGCTGGAAGCGCAGATCCGAGAACTGGAGGGCTGAGAGATGGCAGGAAAGATCGCTACACGCAACGCATACGGCGAGGCTCTGGCGGAGCTGGCCGAGAAATACCCCGAGCTCGTGGTGCTGGACGCGGACCTCTCCGGCGCGACGATGACCAAGTTCTTTGCCGCCAAATATCCCGAGCGCTTTTTTGACTGCGGCATCGCAGAGTGCAATATGACCGGCATCGCCACCGGCATGGCCACGGCGGGGCTCAAGCCCTTCACGAACACCTTCGCGATGTTCGCCGCCGGCCGCGCCTACGAGCAGGTGCGCAACTCCGTCGCCTATCCCCATCTGAACGTGAAGATCGTCGGCTCGCACGGCGGCGTCTCCGTCGGCGAGGACGGCGCCACCCACCAGTGCGTCGAGGATTTCGCGCTCATGCGCGTGCTGCCCGGCATGCTGGTCTGCTGCCCCTGCGACGGGCACGAGATGCGCCTGGCCGTGGAGGCCCTGCTCAACTATGAGGGCCCGGCCTATCTGCGCCTGCAGCGCTCGGCGGAGGAGATCTTCACCGACGAGATCCCCGGCTACCGCTTCGAACTCGGCAAGGGCGTGACCCTGCGCGAGGGCCGGGACGTGACGCTCATCGCGACCGGCCTGATGGTCAATATCGCCCGCAAGGCGGCCGCGCTCCTGGAGGCCGAGGGGATCGACGCGCGCGTGCTCGACATACACACCATCAAGCCCCTGGACGAGGAGCTGGTGCTCAAGGCGGCGCGCGAGACCGGCGCCATCGTCACGAGCGAGGAGCATTCCGTGATCGGCGGCCTCGGCAGCGCGGTGGCGGATCTGGTCGCGGAGAACTGCCCGGTGCCCGTGCTGCGCCACGGCGTGAACGACGAGTTCGGCCGCAGCGGCAAGGCGGGCGAGGTCCTGGCCTATTACGGCCTGACCGCGGAGAAGCTGGCCGAAAAGGCCCGCGCCGCGATCGCCATGAAGAAGTAAAAAGGGAGCACACCCCACCGCAGAGCGGGCGCTTTTTGTGAAAGCGCCCGCTTTTGCTGCCTGCGAAGCAGAAATCTTTTCGGTTTTCATTTTTTCCTCTTGACAAAAACATATGAGCGCGTTATCATATGAACAGTAATTCATATGAATGGAGGCGCATGTTATGCCGCACGACCACAGCGAGCTGCTGCACCGCGTCAAGACCGAGCTCCCGACCGACGAGCTGCTGAGCGATCTGAGCGACCTGTTCAAGCTCTTCGCGGATTCCACCCGCGTCAAGATCCTCTACGCGCTCTTCGAGTCCGAGATGTGCGTGTGCGCGATCGCGGAATTGCTGGGCATGACCCAGTCGGCGATCTCGCACCAGCTGCGCATCCTCAAGGACGCGAACCTCGTCGCGAACCGCCGCGCGGGCAAGACCGTGTACTATTTCCTGTCCGACGATCATGTGCGCACGATCATCGCCCAGGGCTTCGAGCATCTTATCGAAGAGTAAAAAAAGGAGGAAAAAAACCATGAAAAAGACTTTCAAGCTGGAGGACCTCGACTGCGCCAACTGCGCGGCGAAGATGGAGGCCGCGATCAAAAAGCTCGACGGCGTGCAGGATGCGACGGTGAGCTTCATGACCCAGAAGCTGACGATCGAGGCGGAGGACACGCGCTTTGACGAGGTCGTGAAGGCCGCCGTCAAGTGCATCGCCCGCGTCGAACCGGACTGCCGGGTGATCCTGAAATAAGACGTCCATGACAAGACGGCAGAAAAAGACCCTCGCGCGTATCGCGGCGGCGGCGCTGCTCACGCTTGTCGCGGCGCTGCTGCCGCTCGAGGGCGTTTGGAAGGCGCTGGCTTTCGCCGTCCCGTACCTGCTCGTCGGCTGGGACGTGCTCTGGGGCGCGATCCGCAAGATCCTGCAGGGCCAGGTCTTCGACGAGGAATTTCTGATGTCCCTCGCCACGATCGGCGCCTTCGCGGTCGGGGAGTATCCCGAGGCCGCGGCGGTCATGCTCTTCTATCAGATCGGCGAGTGGTTCCAGTCCGTCGCCGTCGGGCGCAGCCGCCGCTCGATCGCCGCGCTCATGGACATCCGGCCGGACATGGCCCGCGTGCTGCGCGGCGGCGAGGAGATCGAACTCGACCCCGAGGAGGTGGCGGTGGGGGAGATCCTGCTTGTCCGCCCCGGGGAGCGCATCCCGCTCGACGGCGTGATCGTCGAGGGCGGCGGCAGCGTCGACACCGCCGCGCTCACCGGCGAGAGCCTGCCCGCGGACAAGCGCGAGGGCGACACGGTCATCTCCGGCTGCATCAGCCTCACGGGACTGCTGAAGATCCGCACCGAGAGCGCCTATGCCGAGAGCACGGTGGCGCGCATCCTCGAGCTGGTGGAGAACTCCGCCGAGAAGAAGGCGCGCGTGGAGAACTTCATCACGCGCTTCGCGCGCTGGTACACGCCGCTCGTCGTCGCGAGCGCGCTGCTGCTGGCGCTGCTCCCGCCCCTGCTGGGGCAGGGCGCCTGGAGCGACTGGCTCCGCCGCGCGCTGATCTTCCTCGTGGTGTCCTGCCCCTGCGCGCTGGTGGTCTCGGTCCCTCTGAGCTTCTTCGGCGGCATCGGCGGCGCCTCGCGTGACGGCGTGCTCATCAAGGGCGCCAACTACCTCGAGATGCTCGACCGGGTGGACACCCTCGTCTTCGACAAGACCGGCACCCTGACGCAGGGCCGCTTCGCGGTGGACGCGATCCACCCGCAGGCGGTCTCCGCGGAGGAGCTGCTGGACATCGCCGCGGCGGCCGAGAGCTATTCGAGCCACCCGGTGGCGGAGTCCGTCGTGCTCGCGCATGAGGGCGACATCGACCGCGGCCGCATCGGCGAGGTCGAGGAGCTGGCGGGCCTCGGCGTGCGCGCCGTGGTGGACGGCCGGACCTTCTATGTCGGCAGCGGCCGGCTCATGGATCGCGTCGGCGCCGACTGGCACGAGTGCCATCTGCCCGGCACGGTGATCCACATCGCCGAGGACAGGGCCTACATGGGCCACATCGTCATCAGCGACCAGCTCAAGCCCGACGCGGCCGGGGCGATCCGGCGGCTGAAGGAGCTCGGCGTGAAGCGCACGGTCATGCTCACCGGCGACGGCGAGAAAGTCGCGCAGGCGGTCGCGGAACAGCTCGGCGTGGACGAAGTCCATGCGGGCCTGCTCCCGGCGCAGAAGGTCGAGGAGGTCGAGCGTCTGCTCGCGGAGGGCTGCCGCGTGGCCTTCGTGGGCGACGGCATCAACGACGCGCCGGTCCTGAGCCGCGCCGACGTCGGCATCGCCATGGGCGCGCTCGGCAGCGATGCGGCCATCGAGTCGGCCGACATCGTGCTCATGGACGACAAGCCCTCGCGCCTGCCGCTCGCGATCCGCATCGCGCGGCGCACCATGCGCGTCGTGCGGGAGAACATCGCCTTCTCGCTGGCCGTGAAGTTCGGCATCCTGCTCCTGAGCGCGCTGGGCCTGACCAATATGTGGTGGGCCGTGTTCGGGGACGTGGGCGTGCTGATCCTCGCGACGCTCAACGCCATGCGCTGCATGGTGAGGATAAAGGAGTAAAAAAGAAGTACCGCCGCAGCGGTACTTCTTTTTGTTATTATTTATTCTTCCTCCGGTTCGGCGTCGAGCTCTGCCTGGCGCTTCTTCACGGCGCGGGCGCTGAGCTGCAGCGCGACGAAGCAGAGGACGGCGGTGAAGACCAGCGCGAAGGCGGCCCCGAGCAGCGCGATCCGGGGGCTGGCGCCGCGGCGCAGCAGCGTGAAAAACAGTACCGCGCCCAGAACGCCGCCAGCGAGCAGCGAGAGGATGAGGTTGGTCTTCGGGTCCGACTTGAGCCTCCGGTCCCAGATCCCGGCGCGCATGCAGGCGAACAGCACATAAAAATTCGCGAGCATGAACACGATCCACTCGCCGGCGACGACGCGCCAGTCGTCGAGGAGGACCGTCTGCACGGCGATCGCGGCCAGCAGGCCCGTGAAGCAGAACCAATAGGCGTTGTGCTCGATCTTCAGGAGCTTCAGTTCCTGCATCTCATCCAGATTAGTCTTTTTCATTTTCCTCTTCCTCCCAGAAAATATCGTTCAGTGTGACGCCCAGCGCGCGGCAGATCGCCACGCAGAGCTTGATGCTGGGGTTGAAGTCTCCCGATTCGATCAGCCCGATCGTCTGACGGGTGACGCCCGCCTTCTGTGCCAGCTCCGTCTGCGACATGTCCAGCTCGATGCGGCGGAATTTCATTTTCAGGTTACGCATGGCCTTCCCCCCTTGCAGCTCAGACTATACTCCTTCGTATTGCAAATGTCAAGTATATTTTGCTAATAATTTATAAAAATTGCAAATGCAAAAAGAAAGAAGCTGAAAGGACAAAAGAAACCGGAGCAGCTTTCGCTGCTCCGGTCCTTTGCTTATGGGAGCTTATGGGCCTTCACCCGGCATTACTTTCTGTCGGCCGGGCGGCTGTCGGTCTTCTTCGGGGCCCTGGTCTTCTTGCCGCGGCGCAGGAAGAGCACCGCGATGGCGAGGATCAGCAGGGCGGAGATGGCCAGCAGCATGATCCACAGGGTCAGGTTGTTGGTGTCGCCGGTCTTGGGGCTGCCGTCGCTGTTGTTGACGGTCAGCGTACCGTCGATGCGGGTGATGCTGTAGTTCGAGGTGACCTCGATGTTGTTCGCGTCCACGATGTGCACGTCGGTGACCTTCTTGGTGTAGGTGCCGACCGCGACCGGGCCGTTCTGGATCAGATTGCCCTGGCTGTCGTAGACGGAGAACTTCACGCCGTCGCCCGCGCGGAACTTGTGGCCGCTGAGCAGGGCCGTGGCCTTGACGTTGCTGTTGCGCAGCGGGCTGCCGTCGTAGTTCTTGACGCCGGACTCGGCGGTCAGCGTCAGCTTGTAGGGGGACACGGTCAGGGTGCCGGTCCGGACGACGGTGACGTTGTAGCGCGCGGAGTCGTAGCCGGTGCAGTTGGCCTTGATCGTGTAGGTGCCGGCGTCGGTGACGCTGCTGAGCGTACGGCCGCTGGCGTCCTGCACGCTGAGCTGGACCGTGATCGGATCGCCGGCCTGCATGCCGGAGATCGTGTAACCGGAGGCGTTGGGCGTATGGGCCACGCCGTCGTAGGTCCAGGACTGATCGTTGACCGTGACGGTCACGTTGGTGACGTTGGAGCCGGTGATGGTCAGGGTGCCGATCTTTACGCTGGAGTTGTTGTAGTTCGTGGCGACGATCCGGCCGCTGCTGTCGATGATGGTGAAGCTGTAATTGCCGCCTCTGTTGTAGAGGAGCGAATCCAGATAGATGTCATAGGTGCCGGGGTTGACGGCCTGCGCGACGGTCTGGCCGTTCTGCGCCAGATGGAACTGGGTGACGACGCCCTGGCTGTTCTGCCCGTAGGCGGACAGGTTGTAGGGGGTGCCGTCGTAGGTCTTGCTGACGTTGCGGCCGTAGATGGTGAGCGTCGTGGGCGTCACGACGGGGGCCTCTTCCACCACGAAGGTCGTGGCGGCGGAGCCGTCGGTGAACTCAACGGCGATCGCGTGCCCCTGCGCGGAGAGGTTCTTCAGGTACTCGGGCCGCAGGGTGACGACGGTGCTGCCGGAGCTGATCACATAGCAGCTCTCGGGGAGCGCGGTCCCGTCGACCTTCACGCTCTGGAACTTCTGGATCTGGGCGTTGACGGTGAAGCTGAGGCCGTTGGCGGAGCCGCGGGTCCACTTGTAACCGTTGGCGCTGTCGAGGAAGGCGTAGACGATCGGCGTGGGGGTGACCTCGGGAGCCTGGATATCCAGGGTGCCGTCGACGAAGCTCAGCTTGTAGTTGGAGGTGACCTCGTTCCCGCCGGCGTCGACGATGCGCAGCGCGGTGATCCGCTTGACGTAGGTGCCGACGGCGACGGCCCCTTCAGAGTGCAGGACGTTGTTGGCGTCGTACACGGCGATGGACACGCCGTTGCTGGCGGGGATGCTGTGGCCCTCGAGCAGCGCGGCGGTGACCTGCTTGTTGTCCAGAGGCTTGCCGTCGTAAGTCTTGGCGTCGGAGACGGCGGTCACGGTCAGAGCATAGGGGCTCACGGTGAGCTTGCCGCTGTTGGCGACGGTGACGTTGTACTTGGAGGCGTCGAAGCCGCTGACGCTTGCCTGCAGCGTATAGGTCCCGGCGTTGGTGACGGAGCTGACGGGCTTGCCGTCGGAGCCGAGCGCCGCGATGGTGACGGTGAGCGTGTCGCTCTCCGTCAGGCCGGTGACGGCGTAGGCGGAGTTGATGGCGCTGTCGACCGCCTGGGCCTTGCCGTTGTAGGTCAGGTTCTGGTCATAGACCGTGACGGTGACGTTCACGATGTCGGGCGGGGTGACGGTGAGCTTGCCGGGCACCACGGTGACGTGATACTTGGCGGTGTCGTAGCCGCTCACGTCGGCCTGGATGACGTACTCACCGGCGGCGTCGCTGTAATTCTCCGCGCGGAGCGTCACGGTGTAGGGATCGCCCTCGGCGAAGCCGTCGGCGATGTACATGCTCGGATCGAGCTGCTTGCCGCTGCCGACCGTCCAGCTCTGGTTGGAGACCGTGACGGTCACCTCGGTGACCTGGAGCATCGGGATGACGGTATCCTCCGCGGTGATCTCCTGGGTCGCCGCGGCGTCGCGGTAGAGCCTGCCGCACTTGCCGCAGCTGTAATACTCGATGTTGCCGGCCTCGGTGTAGCTGGCCTCCTTGGCCTCGACCTTGACCAGGTCGTGGACGTGATCCAGCTTCGGCACGGAGCGGGTCTCGGTGTGACTGGGATCGTTCAGGCAGGTGCGGGTCTCGACGCCCTCCGCCTCCTCGGTGGCGGGCGTGGTCACGGCCCAGTCGCCCCAGTTGTGGCCGAGCGCGTCGGTGTAGACGGTCTCGCGGCCGGCCTCGGCGCCGCAGCGCGTGCAGTAGGTGACGGAGTCATAGTGCCCGCCGTTCTCGCAGGTCGCGGCGACCTCGTTCTCGATCACGGCCTCGCCGGGCGTATGGCCGAGCGCGTCGGTGTAGACGGTCTCGCGGCTGACCTCGGCGCCGCAGCGCGTGCAGTAGGTGACGGAGTCGTAATGCCCGCCCTCGGTGCAGGTCGCGGCGGCCTCGTTCTCAATCACGGCCTCGCCGGGGGCGTGGCCGGGCGCGTCGCTGTAGATCGTGTCGCGGCTGACCTCGACGCCGCAGCGCGTGCAGTAGACGACGGAGTCATAGTGCCCGGGCTCGGTGCAGGAACCCGCGCTCTGATTCTCGATCACGGCCTCGCCGGGGGCGTGGCCGAGCGCGTCGGAATAAACGGTGTCACGGCTGAGCTCGGCGCCGCAGCGCGTGCAGTAGGTGACGGAGTCGTAGTGTCCGCCCTCGGTGCAGGTCGCGGCGACCTCGTTCTCGATCACCGGGTCGCCGGCCGTGTGGCCGGTCGCGTACTCATACATGGTCTGGCGGCTGATCTCCGCCCCGCAGACCGTGCAGTAGGTGACCTGGTCATAGCTGCCGTCGGCGGTGCAGGTGGCGGGGTAGCCGTTCTCGATCACGGCCTCGCCGGCGCTGTGGCCTGTGGCCGGGACGCTGGTGGGCGTGCGGCTGAGCTCGGCGCCGCAGCCGGTGCAGTACACGACGGACTCATAGTAGCCGTCGGCGGTGCAGGAGGCGGGGTAGCTGTTCTCGATCACGGCGTCGCCGGGCGTGTGCGTATGCTCGGGCACGACCGGCTCGGGCACGTACGGCTCCGGTTCGGGCACATACGGCTCGGGCTCAGGCTCGGCCGCGGCGTAGACGGTGAGCGTGCCGACCTGCGTATCCAGATAGGCGACGTCGGAGGAGACGTCCTTATAGTTGCCGTCGACGAGGCGCGCGCTCACATACAGGTTGTAGGTGCCGGCCTGCAGCGGGTCGGGCGCGTCGGAGGTGACCTGCGCGCCCGCGACGGAGACGTTGTAGGGCAGGTTGTACTGCTCGATGTTAGCGTAGGCGATGACGTTATTGAGGGAGTCCCCGGCGTTGGCGGTCATATCCGAGACGCGCAGGGTGACCTTCTGCGCATAGGCCGCCTCATAGCGGCAGCTCGCGTAGGGGTAGATGGTCGCGCCCGGGCCGACCAGCACGGAGGCGCCGTTGTCGTAGGTTACGCGCCAGCCGACAAAGCGGGAAGAGCCGTCGGAGCCGGGATCGCCGGGCAGGGTGGCCGCGCCGGTGCCGACGACGTTGCCCCAGCTGTCGCGGATCTCAGCCGAAGCGCCGGGATCCGTCTGGCGGAAGCGCACGTGCAGGACATAGGAGCCGCCCTGGGAGGAGAGCAGCGCGTCGTTGAAGACGGGGCTGCCGTTGTCATAGCGCAGGACGAAGGCGTCCGGGAGCACCTCGACGTCCGCGGAGCCGCCCGCGTCGGCGGTCAGCGGCAGGGCCGTGCTCTCGCTGCCGTCGTCGGCGTTGATCCAGACCTTGTCGACGTACCAGCCCTCCGCCGGCGAGACGGACAGGCCGCTGTACATCAGATCGCTGATCTGGCCGCCGACCTGGACGGCGTAGCCCAGCTCCGGCGCGTCCGCGTACTGGCCGTACAGATCATAGGCCTCGTAATCCCAGCTCAGGCTCTCGCCGCCGTAGGCAGCGGCCGCGGAACCGGCAAAGAGCTGGACCGTCAGAGTCAGCACGATGAGCAGACTCAGCAGAGCTTTTCCTTTCAGTTTCATGGAAATCACCTCTATGAAAAATATAGATGTACGGAAGGGGGGATCAGCCGTTGGCGACGGCGCTGACGGTGGTGGTCGCGGCGGAGCCGGCGTTCAGGGGGACGAGCCGACCCTGCACCACATAGCGGGCGTCGTGCCACTCATAGGAGCAGGTGGACAGGGTGATGATCCGGTCGCCCGGCTGGATCACCACGTCGCTCGCAAAATCGGACTTGGCCTTCATCTCCTGGCAGTAGAGCAGGAAGCTCGAGTCGTCGGGGAAGGAGATCGTGTAGGTGTTGGAATCGGCGTCGGTCAGGTAGCCGGCGAAGAGCTCGACCCGGTAGTTCCCGTTCGGCGTGTTCAGGTACATGACGTTGTGCTCTCTGGCGTAGGCGCCGTCCGCCGCCCGGTAGTTGTCCAGCGAGGCGAACATCGAGCCGTCGTTCATGTGGTGGCCGTAGATGATGCTGTTGTAGTCGGAGAAGTCCCCGGCGCACTGGACGTCCAGGAACGGCGTCCCGTTGCCGGAGTAGTTGCCGTGGATATCGCGGTAGAGGTAGTAGTACTCGGCGGTGGAGGGATTGTCGGTCATGGACTGGACGATGTGGTAGTTGATCTTGGTGCCCTCGGAGTAGAGCCAGCCAACGATGTCGCGGCACTCGCCGCGCAGCTCATTGAAATCCACCTGGATGGGGGAGAGCTCCGGGGTCGGGGCCGGGACGGCGTTTTCCACGGGGGCCGCGTAGGGCGTCGTGGAGGGGATGGGCGCGACGTACCGGTCGGTGAGGCTGGAATAGGTCTTTTCCGACTCGTGGTAGCCGTGCATGATGGTGTAGAGCTTATAGCCGCTGAAGACGAACACGCCCGCGAACACCGCGCAGAGGAAAAACAGAAGAACGCGGACGCCCTTGCTGCCGCCGGATTTCGATTTTCTTGACTTCTTCATGGGAAGATGCGCTCCTTTATCTGACTGAGCTCATTATACAACAGTGTTTATCAAAATAAAAGTGAAGATATCTTAAGATTGCGGGCCGGAAACCGGGAATAAATCCCGGAAATGGAAGCTGCTTCCAGCGCCCGTTCCCGGCGTCCGGCGGGCGGCCGTTTTTTCATCCCGCCATTTTTTAGATAAAGAAGGCTGTCTCGTTTTGAAGCCTTCCCCGCAGAGGGAAAGCCCTCTGCCGCTTTCCCTCTTTTCCGTTCTCTTTCGTGCGCCCGGCCATGCTGCGCTGCGAGACGGGGAGCTTCGACGGGAAGCCGGAGGATCTCTGCCGCTTCACGGCGGAGCTGACGCGCCTCGCCCGGCGCGAGCCCTGACAGGAACGCCCGCCGCCGAAGGCTGCGAGCCTCCAAAAAAACGACGTGTCGAAACACGTCGTTTTTTTGGAGGCGCCACCCGGACTTGAACCGGGGAATCGCGGATTTGCAGTCCGCTGCCTTACCACTTGGCTATGGCGCCATATACAATTTGCGGGCCTGGACCCGCAAATTGTTTTGTGTGGAGCGGGCAACGAGGCTCGAACTCGCTACCTCCACCTTGGCAAGGTGGCGCTCTACCGGATGAGCTATGCCCGCGTAAAGACCCCGTTTGAAAAACGGGGTGGTGCCTCCGGTCGGAGTTGAACCAACGACACGCGGATTTTCAGTCCGCTGCTCTACCTACTGAGCTACAGAGGCATATCCCTGCCGCACGTTCCAACACTTTGGTGGGAACAACTGGACTCGAACCAGTGACCCCCTGCTTGTAAGGCAGGTGCTCTAACCAGCTGAGCTATGCTCCCAAGCGACAGCTCAACTATAATACTAAATATTCTCTCCCTTGTCAAGCCCTTTCCCGGACAAAATTTCGCGCAGATCGACCGGCGAAAAGACATAGCGGCGGTCGCAGAACTGACAGAGCACCTCGACGTCTTTGTCCTCTTCGATCATCTCCCGCAGCTCCTTCTCGTCGATGACCGAGAGGGCCATGCCCACGCGCTCGCGGTTGCAGGGGCAGCGGTAACCGACCGGCGCCTCGGCCACGACGTGGTATTCAAAGCCCTTGAGCACCTGGGCAAAGACGGCCTCCGGCCCGTCCTCGTCCAGCACGGTGGTGAGCTGATCCATCAGGAAAATGTTGTCCTCCAGCTTTTCGATCAGCGCCTCGTCGGCCCCGGGCATGAGCTGCACCAGAAAGCCGCCCGCGGCCTTGATCGAGCGGTCCCGGTCCACCAGCACGCCGAGCGCGCAGGCCGAGGGGAGCTGCTCGCTCTCGAGCAGGTAGGCCGTCAGGTCCTCCGCGATCTCGCCGCTGCGCAGCGCGGTCGAACCGATGTAGGGCTCGCGCAGCCCGATGTCGCGGCTCACGGTCAGCATGCCGTCGCGGCCGACCGCGCCGCCGACGTCCAGCTTGCCGTCCGCGCGCAGCGGCAGCTGCACAAAGGGATTCTCCACATAACCGCGCACATAGCCCTCATGGTCCGAGACGGCCACGACGCTGCCGATGGGGCCGCCCCCGTTGACGCGGATGGTGAGGGTGGCGTTCTCCTCCTTCATCGCCTCGCCCAGCAGCGAGGCGCCGCAGAGCGTGCGGCCCAGGGCCGCCGCCGCGGTGGGGGAGCAGTTGTGGATCTCCCGTGCCCGCTGCACGGTGTCCCGTGCGGTGATGACCGCCATCTTGATGAAGCCGTCGCCGGCTGTTGCGCGCAGGATCTTGTCCATGGTTTTTCTCCTTGAGTTACATGTTGTTTTTCTTGCGCTCCTGTGGGAAAGAGCGCTCAGGACTGCGGCTCCGCCAGGCGGGGATCCCGTTCCGCGCGGGTCCGCCGACCCTGCGCCGAGTCCGGGTCCTGCCAGGTGTGGTCACGGGCGATGATGTCCGGCACGGAATGGAACAGCTCGTAGATCTCGTCGTGCGCCATCGAATCGAGGCTCACGGTGTGGTAGTAGGGGATGACGCCGAAGGCGATGTAAAACAGCTTTTTGCGCTGGATCTGATTGGGCGAGCAGACGCAGTGCAGACGGCGGTAATCGCCGTCGAAGAAGATCCGGGAGGCAACGAAGCATTCGTCCGCTGTGTTGTAGACGCCCTGCTCTCCCTTGTAGCGCCGGTTCATCTCATCCCCCAGCAGATCGGCTTCCGGGATGCCGGCGGTGAGCAGATAATTCCTGCCGGCCTCGCTCAATGAGCAGGGGTCGGCCTTGCCGCGGAAACAGTGGACGCTCCCGGGAACATAGATCCGCACCGGGATCCCCTCGCCGCTGAGCTCCCGATAGAGCTGCGCGGCCCGGTCCAGCCGCCGGGCGAATTCCTTTCCCGGACGCCCGCCCTCCAGGAGCGGGTGCTGGGCCGCCACCTCGATCAGCTCGGCCTCGCCGTCACGGAGCCGGGAATTGAGCCTGGCCTGCTGATACAATCCGTTCCAGTACTGCTCCGCCGCCTCATTCTCCAGAAAGAAAGCCTGGAAATCACGGTGGTCGGACAGCGCGTACAGGGCGCCCCTGCGCTCCGCCATATCCCGGATGGCAAGTACATGGCCGTAAACCAGATCGGCGATGGAATTCTCCCCGCGGGCGGCGGCGAACTCGAACGTGGGGGTCCCGTTCAGGGTCTGCAGCGGCGGCAGCGTCACTGAGAGCCGGCCCCACAGCCGGTCCTTCCAGACGCCCAGCATGACGGTCTGCCGGACGGCTGTGAAGGCACAGCCGAGCCAGATCTCACCGCATTTTTCGCTGTCGAGCTTCCGGGCATCCGTCAGGGGCTTCCGGAGATTATGGACGACTCCGTCAAACTCACGGGCAAAGCGCTTTCTGCGATCCTCCGTGTCCTCCGGCGATTCGATCTCCGCCACATCGTTCGCAAAGTCGGAAAACCGGTTGGGGATCAGAACAGTCACATTGACGCCATCGGCCAGAGCGGAGGAAAGGTAAGACGTGGCGAGAGTCGCGATGAGACCGGAACCGGTGGTGGCGACGATGAAGACCGCCTCCGCGCCCCGGAGCTTTGCAGACAGCTCCTCGCCGTTGAGGCCGGTGTTCTGCAAGCGCGTGATGCCGAACTCGTCACAGTAGCGGTCGATGTTGTCGTAGTTTTCGCCGCTCCCGATGTAGCGGCGCGTGGGGCGGGCGGGCCGGACGTCCCGAAACAGCGCGCTGAGCGCGTCCTCGGCCGCCCTTCTGTCATCCGGCCGAAAGCCATTGTCCGTCAGCGCGTCGACCAGATTCTTCGCGGCTTTCTTGGCCGAGGCCGGATCGCTGGCGTCCACCCGGATGCGGATCCGGCTCTCGCCCAGCAGATCGTCCAGATAACTCACGCCGTCCTGATCAAAGACGATCGGGATAACAAACTTGTTGGCGTACCAAAACGCGCTGATCTCGGAGAGAGCGATGACGCTGCGCAAATAACTGTCCGTGATGACGGCGACCATCAGCTTGGAGCCCCGCAGCGCTCTGCGGATCTTCTTGCTGCGCGCCTCCCCGCTCTTCTCGTTCCCGTCCTCATCGGAGGAATTGAAGAAACGGACGCCGTCGTGGATAAAGTTCTCCTTCAGGATCCGGCTGAGACCGCCGATCAGCGCCGCATCGTCCGAGCAGTGGCTGATGAAGCACATCTTCCCGGCAGGCGCTTCCTCCGCAGGGCTCGCGCTGTTCTTCCGCTCGTCCATCGTGTCGTTCGCCTCCTTGTTATTCGGCTTCCCGCGGGCGGCAAGCCGCCTGCTGGGGGGGTATCGCTTTTTTCGCAAAAGGGTTGTATAATGATATCATGATGAAAAAATCACAGCGACCCTCGCCGCGGGCCGCTGCGCTTCCGGACGGAAGCGCCCGGAAGTCCGGCGGGGAGAGGGGAGGGGCGATATGAAAAGGATACGGACCTGGTGCCTCCTGCTCATCCTGCTGCTGGCCTGCCTGCCCGGCCGCGCGTGGGGGGAGACGGAGCCGCCCGGTATCGAGGACGTCGAACTGAGCGGCGAGGACGGCTTTATCTGCCGCTTCGACGGGGTAAAGCACCGCGTCCTGCTGGCCTTGCCGGAGACGCCGGAGGGCGCGCCGCTGGTCCTTCTGCTGCCCGGTTACGGGAACACGGCGGAGGCCTTCCGCACGCAGACCCACTTCGAGCAGGAGGCCAACGCGCGGGGCTACGCGGTCGCCTATGTGACCGGCGCGCCCGACCCGAACGTGCCGACATCCTCGGTCGGCTGGCATGCGGAACTCGACACGCCGGGGAACCGGGACCTGGCGTTTCTGATCGCCTTGAAGGACTGCCTGCAGGAGACCTGGGCGCTGGACCGGACGCGCGCCTTCGCGGTCGGCTTCAGCAACGGCGCGCTGATGGCGCACTGCCTGGCGATGGAGGCGGGCGAGAGCTTCACGGCCTGTGTCAGCGTTGCCGGGTACATGCCGAAGAGCGTGTGGGAGGCGCGCGGGGAGAGCGCCGCGGTCGGCTTCTTCCAGATCACCGGGGAAAAGGACGACGCCGTCCCGCAAAACCGCAATGGGAGCGCCCGCTTCGCCAGAGCCCCGGCGATCGAGGACGCGATGGCGTACTGGGTGAGCGCCAACGGCCTGGAGGAGCGGGAGACCGTCACGGTCGGCCGGGACGCGGTCCTGACGAAATACGCGGGCGAGGGGAGCCGGCGGCAGGTCTGGGACCTGCTGCTCCCGAACGGCCGCCATTCCTGGCCGAGCCGGAACATCCATCAGTTCGACGTGAACGCCCTGATCCTGGACTTTTTCGATGCGCAGGGCTGAACGCCCGCGCTCAGACACAGAGCATACCAGCAAAGCCCGGCCGGAAAGAGACTCCGGCCGGGCTTTGCCGACCGGGTCAAGCCGACAGGAAACGGAGCAGCCGCTCCTGAAAATCGCGGTGGAAGGGCTTTTCAACAAAGACGGCGTGGCCGCCGCCCGCGATGATCTCCAGCGCCGAGCCGGGCGGCAGCAGGTCCAAAACGGAGCGCAGCCGCGCGCGGTCGAGATAGGGATCCCGGTCTCCGCAGATGACGAGGGTGGGGACGGAAAGCCGCGCCGGATCGATCAGACTCACCGAGCGGGAAACGCAGAGATCGCGCCGCCCGCCGTTCGGGCTGTGCGCCCCGTCGTACGCCATGCAGCTTGCGCACCAGCGCTCCACCAGCGCCGGATCGGTGATCGCGGGGTCGAAGCCGCCGTCCGCGCCGCGCTGGAAATCCTCGGCAGCGTGCTCCAGGCTGTTTTGGTGAAAGGGCTCGTTCACCGCCTGCTCGCCGAGCCCGGACAGGATCGGCGCGTACAGCACGAGCCGGCGGACGTGCTCCGGGTGCGCCGCGGCAAAGCGGCTCACGGTCACGGTGCCCCAGCTCCAGCCAAGCACGTCGATCGCGTGCTGTCCCGTCTCCCGGACGATCCGCTCGACCGCGGCGCGGATGTCTTCGGCGGCATAATCCGAGTCCGGCAGAAAGCCGTCCGGCACCTCGCCGGAGCGTCCGAAGCCGGCGATGTCCAGCCGCCAGACGGCCCAGCCGGCGCGCGCCAGCCGCCGCACCAGACTGTAATCCTCGCAGTCGATGTCAAATTCCCGGGAGGAGTAGGTCACGCCGTGGACCAGCAGGATGTTCCTGCCCGCGCGGCTTCCCTCCGCCCGCACGCAGTCCAGGTGCAGGGCGATCCCGCTTCGTTCCAGCGGGTATTCCGTACGGACGCAGCCGTCCTCGCGCAGATAAAAGGGGCGCAGCCGCCCGTTTTTTGCCATGTCGATGAAATCCCGCACGCTGTCGATCGGCCGTTCCGTCTCTACCCCTGCGAGCTCGGGCCGATAGCCCTTCCCGCGAAGCCGCTCGAAGGCGTTGCTCCCCCAGTGGTTGTCCGAGCCCCAGGTCTTCAGCAGACCGTAGTGCTCCGCATAGCCGTCGGCGAGGGCGTTGGCCTCCTCCGGCTGCCCGGAGTTGAAGACCTCCACGCCGTGCACGCAGCGCGGGTACAGCCGGATGTGGTCGATATAATCCGCCTCCCGGTAGGGATGCGCCTGAATAACGAGCGCGCCGGCCTCCATCAGCAGCGGCAGCTCCTCCGTTTTCTTCATCTTCAGTATCCCGGCATGCG
The DNA here is from genome assembly GCA_017535865.1 of Oscillospiraceae bacterium. Taxonomy (GTDB): domain Bacteria; phylum Bacillota; class Clostridia; order Oscillospirales; family Oscillospiraceae; genus Limivicinus. The sequence goes on along the minus strand of JAFXTM010000083.1, from coordinate 49,651 downwards.
TCTTGTACCAGTCCTTGTCCAGTCCGTAGATCAGAAAATCCGTGCCCTGATACGACAGCTCGACCCCCGGAAAGACCTTGAGCCCGACGCGCGCGCCGATCATGGCGGCGTCCTCGTAATCCCGGAAATAGAAATCGATCATTTCCTGAAACGGCAGCTTCCGGGCGAGCGGGTTGATATTCCCGTCGAAAAAGTGGTTTGTGAGGAAGATGCCGTCGTAGCCGAGCCGCTTGTAGAAGCGGACGGTGTCCTCCGCGGACGCGCTCGCGCAGTGGCTGACCGGGGCGGTATGGCAGTGCGTTTCGTAGCGGTACATCCCGTCCGCCTCCTTTTCCTCCCGCTGACAGCGCGGGCTCTCTCACGGCTCCTCCGCCGTGTCGAACAGGCTCAGCTGCGCATGCTTCTCCGGAAAGTCGTAAAGATACCGAAAGCAGTCCTCCGGCGTATACAGCAGGCCGTTTTCGCGGCAGATCGTTTCAAACAGCTCCCACAGCCCGGCCGCATGCGGACTCGGGACCTCGTAGGCGTTCCCGTAGCGCTCGATATATCGCCGCTTCAGGCCGGGGAAGTGCCGGTCGAGCGCGGCGTAGTAGTACTCCCGGTCGCCCTCGCGCAGGGTGAGCCCCATGCCGAAGCAGAGGACGCCCTTCACGCCGGTGCGGATACAGGCCTCCAGGATCGACCGGACGTTTTCCTCCGTGTCGTTGAGATACGGCAGGATCGGCGAGAGCCATACGAGGGTCGGGATGCCCTGCTCGCGCATGACCTCCAGCACCTCGATCCGACGGTGCGTCCCGCAGACGTTCGGCTCCACGATCCGGCAGAGCGCCTCGTCGAAGGTCGTGAGCGTCAGCTGCACGACGCATTTGGCCTGCCGGTTGATGGCGTCCAGCAGCTCGATATCCCGCAGGATCCGATCCGACTTCGTCTGGATCGCCGCCCCGAAGCCGTACTGCCGGATGATCTCCAGACAGCGGCGCGTCAGCCCAAGCTCCTCCTCACAGGGCTGGTAGGGATCGGACATGGCCCCGGTCCCGATCATACAGCGCTTCCTCTTCGCGCGCAGCGCCGCCTCCAGCAGCGCCGGGGCGTTTCGCTTCACCTCGATATCCTCGAAGGGATGCGCGAACCGGTAGCAGAGGCTCCGGCTGTCGCAGTAGATACAGCCGTGCGTGCAGCCCCGGTAGATGTTCATCCCGTAATGGCCGCCGCTGCCGGTCAGGATCCCCTTGGCGTCAATAAAATGCATGCTTCTTTCACAGCCTCCGTTTCCCGCGTCACGGCAGACAGGGGCCCGTTCCCTTCTTCCTGCCGAGCGCCCAGGGGAGGAAGCGCAGCAGGAGAAGCGTTTCGATCCCGCACATCAAATAGGCGAACAGGACCTTGACGCATACCAGCGCGGGGAAGGGCAGCTCGATATGGAGCAGAGCCAGCCCCTTCAGCAGGAGCCGGATGTTCCGCGTGTGGAGCAGGTAATAGACGATGGTGCTCTGCCCGAGGAAGCGAACGAGGCGGGGGATCCGGACGCGCCCCTCAACGCAGAGCTTTTCGGCCGCGGCGAAGACGGTGAGGCAGCCCAGCGTGATCATGGCAAAGCAGAGGGGATAGTTGTGGTAGAAGTTGTTGTGGATGTCCATGCGGGAGTGCGGCCAGATGCGGAGGGATACGCAGCCCAGAAGCAGATACACGGCTGCGGCCGGGAGGAGCGTCCGCCAGGAGAGGCGCGTGATCCGGCCGTGGAAGGTTTTGAAAAGATAACCGAGCAGAATATAGTACTGGGCGATCATCGCCCGATTGAACATGGCAAAATCCAAAAGGCGGAAGTGTCCGGCCAGAATGCCCAGACAGCAGACCGCGGCGGCGGTCAGAGAGATGCGGAGGGGACTTTTCCCGTATTTGCAGGTGAAAAACCAGAGGATCTCGCCCAGGATCAGGGCGGGCATATACCAGCCGATCTCGCCGGCCAGGATCATATACACGGCCTTTGGGACGATCGCGAAGCCCCGGGAGGGGATCTTGAAAAAATAGATGGGAACGGTGAGGCACAGCCAGGGCACCACGAGCTTGAAGAAAAGGTTTTTGAAAAATGCGCCCGTGTCCGTCCGGCCGTAGTTGAAGACAAAGCCGGTGATCATGAAAAACAGGGGAAGCTTGATGGGGCTCGTGAAGACGAAGTATCCCGTCACGTCGTGGATCTGATGGCCCAGGATCACGAAAAACATCGCCATCGCGCGCAGCGCGTCCACCCAGTCTATCCGCCGGCTGTTTCCGACAGCGGATCCCGTCGACATAGGCATTCTCCTTTCCCTGTATTTGTCGGCGCAGCCGCCGCCCCGCCTGGCCGTTTCAGGGCGCGGGGACGTTGAAGTACACGAGCGCGGCGCAGAGCAGCGCGAGCGCGAGCGCCCACAGCACGCGGCAGAGGCGTCTGCGCTTATCCGGCGCATCGGGCGTATCGTCGGCACAGCCGGCGGCCGGGGCCCTGAGCGTCACCCTTCCGGCCCGGATGGAGATGGCGTCCTGCCGACAGACCGCCATGCATGCGCCGCACTGGATGCACTCGCGGTCGCCCACCTGCCGCACGTCCATCCCGCAGTGGGCCACGCAGGCGCCGCAGCGGCTGCAGCGCCCGGCGTCCACGCGGACGCCGACGAGGCAGAAGCGGTTGAACAGGCTGTAAAGCGCGCCGAGCGGGCAGAGGAAACGGCAGAAGGAGCGGTAGCAGAACACGCAGAGGAGCCCGACGCCCAGCATGATGACGAGCTTGCGCGTGAAGAGCATGCCCAGCAGGCTGAAAAGCTGTGCGTTTTTCGGGTTCGCGAGCAGCGGCGCGGCGCCCTCCAGCGTCCCGGCGGGGCAGAGATACTTGCAGAAGGCCGGCAGCGTCAGCGCATACCGCAGCCCGTACCAGAGCGGCAGGGCGATCACGAAGACCGCCAGCACCGCGTATTTGAGCCAGGTAAGCGCGCGCGTCGCGGCGCTCTTTTTTATTTTCAGCGTGGGGATCCGGTGCAGCAGCTCCTGGATCAGCCCCAGCGGGCAGAGCCAGCCGCAGACCGTCCGCCCCAGCGTGACGCCGAAGAGCAGCAGGATGCCCAGCACATACCAGCCGGCCCGGCGGCCGGAGGCGGCGAGAGCGTTCTGGATCGCGCCGAGCGGGCAGGCGCCCACGGCGCCCGGGCAGGAATAGCAGTTGAGGCCCGGAACGCAGGCGTACTTGGCCTTCCCGGTGTAGATCCCGCCCTCGATAAAGCCTTTCAGATGGGCGTTGTACAGCAGCGCGCTGTACAGCTGGACGAGCTTCCTCGTCGAGGGGCGCAGCCGCCCGGCATGCTTCGTTCTATCCAAGGCCGACACACTCCGTACAGATCCGGGCGGCCTTGTAGAACACGTCCCGCGCGCTGCCGTTGCCGATCCCCGCCAGGATGAGGAGCAGCGCCGCGGCGAGCAGCGCCGCGCGCAGCAGGCCGACGGCCTTCCCGGAGCGGGGCGGCTCCGTCCTTTTCTCCGCCCGTACCGCGGCGGGCTTCTCCCCGACGCCGCGGATCAGCCCGGCGGCCGTGAGCGCGAGCGAGGCGAGAAACAGCGGCGCGATCGGCGCAAGGCGCTCGGCCAGCTTGTCGCGCGTATAGATCGGCTCCAGCGGGTTTTCCGCCTGCCTGGCCGCGCCCTCGCGGCAGATGCCGATCGCTGTGCAGGCGAGCAGGATCGCCAGCAGCACGCAGAGCACGGACTGGATGAGCAGATAGATTTTTGCCTTCTTCATGGCAGGATCAACCTCCTGCGGCGGCGCCGCCTTTTTGCATGGGCTGTTTTCCTTCTTTCATCGCGTCAGGGCTTTTCGGCCCCGTCGGAGCCTGTCGCTCCGGTCCGGATGAAATGCCCCTCCTGGATCGCCGCAAAGGTCGCCACCGCGCAGACGAGCACGCTGCTGTACCGCAGATCGACGAAGGACGTGGTGAGCGGCAGGATAAACAGGAGCAGCCCCGTGAGCTTGGTCATCGTCGTGTGGAGGACCGCCAGCCGGTTCTGTGCGAGGTAGCCGGAGATCACGTTGATCGCCTTGATCAGCGCGATGACGGCGATCCAGATATAGACCCACATGGGGAGATCCAGAACGGGGATCAGCTTGATGAGGCAGACGGCGACCAGGACGAAATCGGCGGCGGTATCAAAGACCGATCCGAACTCGCTGACGGTCTGCGTCCTGCGGGCGACCGCGCCGTCTATCATATCCGTGAACCCGGCAAACAGGTACAGCCCCAGAAAGGCCGGGGAGAGCGCCGGGAAAAACAGCAGCGCGAGGCTGCAGAGGATGCGGATGCCGGTCAGAATGTTGGCCATGGTTTCTGTTCTCCTTGTTTGTTTATTGGCCGGCGGCCCCTTCAGGCCTGCCGCCGCTCCGTATCGGAAGGCGGAGCGGGACGGAACAGAAAGTCGAGATGAAAGAAGCTGTTGAAGAAGGCGGAGACGGGCTTCGCGGAAGCAAGCAGCAGGACCGCGGCCGAGACGAGCACGCAGACGGGCAGGCGCATACGGCTGCTGCCAAGGAGAGCGTACATCCCCGCAAAGCTGCAGACGTCCCGGAGCAGGCGATGGAGGATATAGATGCCGAGGGTCCTCTCCCCGACACAGGTGAGGAAAGACCGGCGGCCCGAGACGAGGCACATGAGCGCGGCGGTCATGGAGGCGGCGAGGCAATACCAGACGGCGCGGTACACAAGGCCCTGCCTGTTCGAAAAACCGAGCGCATAATAGGGGCTCTTCGCATACATGATGTTCACGTAGAACGCGAGCCTGTCCATATACCGGAAGAGAAGGAAGGCGCACAGGGCCAGAAAGAGCGCGGCCGGGAGCCGCATCCAGGGGCGGATCCTGCCGATCAGGCTCCCGTCAAACCAGTACCCGGCCAGAAAGAACGGGAACAGAACGATGGTCCGGGAGATCGCAAGAAAATTGCCGCAGTGAGAAAAGCAGCCGACGAAAAGCCCGAGCAGGAGAAAGAGCGGCAGGGCGATCCCGGGCTTCAGCCGCGAGACGAAGGGCAGCAGCAGAAACCAGAAGAACATCGCCAGCATGTACCAAGGAGCGCTGGAGGTGGAGAGGATATCGGTCCATTCGATCTGTCTGCCGAACAGGAGCTCGATGAGCCAGATGCCGACGGTGAAAAAAACATACAGCGCCAGGAAGCCGGCCAGCTTGTATTCCTTTTTCCCCTTGCGGACGTAGCTCTTGGAAAAAACGCCGGAGACAAAGACGAAGGCCGGCATGTGGAACAGATAGATCCAGGAAAACACCGCTTTGACCGATCCCGTTTTGGGCGAGATCGGCAGGAGGAAATGACCCACTACGACAAGGAAAATGAGGATCGCTTTCAAATTGTCCCAGTATGCGTCACGCTGCTTTTCCACGGCTGAACGTCTCCTTCGCATGTCGTATTTGAGATCGGGAACAGCAAACAGATCAAATTATTATACCACAGAGCGCCGCTGATTTCCAGACACATACTCAAAAAACCGCCCCGGCTGGGGAGCCGCCCAAAAGGCCCGGAGCAACGGCCGGTAAAGACGGGCTGTGCAGGAGCGGTCTCGCCGATCGAAAAGGATCCCGCCCCGGAGTTCAGGCTCCGGGGCGGGATCCCTTTTTTCTGTTCGATGCTCAGACCGCCTGACGACCGAGCGCCTCCAGAAAAGCGACCGCCTCCGGGATGCCGCCGGCCTGCTTGAAGCTGTCGGAAACCTTCTCCGCCTGCTCCCGGAAACGCCTGTCCTCGAGGACCCGGGTGACCGTTTTCAGGATGTCGTCCTGCTCTGTGGAGGGCAGGCGCAGCCCGGCGCCGAGCTCCTCCGCCCGCCTGGCCACCGCGTCCTGCTCCGGAGTCTGGGGAAAGAGGATCAGCGGCACGCCGTAGTACAGCCCTTCCGACGCGGAGTTCATGCCGCAGTGGGTGATGAACGCGTCGGAGATCGACAGCACCGCCATCTGATCGACGCGCTCATAGACCCGGACGTTGTCCGGGAGCGCCTCGAAGCGGTCGGGATTGGTCCCCATGGAGAGAATGACCTGATACGGCGTTTTTCCCAGCGCCTCGATGCAGTTGCGGTAAAACTCCCGGTTCTGGTTGACCGTCCCCATGGAGATGTAGACCGTCTGTGCGGCCGTCTTTTCACAGGGCTCCGTGATCGGACGCATGGACGGTCCGATAAAGCGGTATTTCTCGGAAAAGGTCTCCGAACAGGGCTGGAAATACCGGGAGGTGTATACGATCGTGTTCGTGTCGTTGTCGTTCTGCACGATGTCCAGGAGCCCCTTCACCGGGTACCCCTTCTCCTGCAGGCGGCGGATCTGTTTGTTGACCTTCGGCATGGAAAAGAGCATCCGCATCGTCTCCCCGAGGCCGTGCTTCATGTAGCGGGAGGAATAGCGGTTGAAGGCGAAGGTGGTCGTGGAGGACACATAGGGGATCCTGTGCTTCATGGCGGCCAGCTTTCCCCAATACGCGACGGAGTCCGAAACGATCAGGTCCGGCCGGATCCGGGCGATATGCTCCGTGACCATCTCATCCAGCGCGAGCGTGGAGGAGACCAGCAGCTCGACGGCGAAGGCCTGGTCCTTTCCGACCCGATCGGCGTTCTCCTTGTCTTCCATCTCGAAATCATAGCCGTCACAGGCGATAAAGGTCGCCCCGGCGTTTTCGATCTTTTCCCGGAACATCTCAAAGGAGAAGTAAAACACCTCATGTCCGGCGTCCGTCAGAGCCCTGACCAGGCCGAGCGTCGGATTGGTATGCCCGTGCGCGGGGATGCAAAACCATGCGATCTTCATTTTTCCCTGCTCCTTATTCGTAAAAAAGTTCATTTTGATAAACGCCGCCGACCGGGACCGTTCAGCCGAAGGCGAGCAGTCGGCCCAGAGGGATCGAGAAGCCAAGGGCCTCATACATCGGAACGTCGCAGTCGGCGCAGCCGACCGTCAAGGTGCATGCGCCGCATTCCTGCCGCGCGAAGCGCACCAGCTCCCGCGCGATCCCCTTGTGCCGATACGCGGGACGGATATAGAAATCCTCAAAGATCCCGCTCGGCGCGTAGAGAAAGGTCGAAAAAGCGAGCGTCACCGAGCAGACGCCGACGAGCCGCGCGCCATCCCAGGCGCCGCAGAACCGGATCGCGTCCCTGTCAACGGCTTCCCGCAGCCGCTCCCTGTCCGGCCCGGAGGGCTCGGCTTCTCCGATCTCCGCTTTATAGGCCAGCTGCATTTCCCACAGCCCGTCCAGGTCCTTGCCCGTAAGCCTGCGATATTCCATGTGCACCTCCGCGTTTTTTCGTCAGCGCTCTCCGGTCTGGATGAAGCGGATCAGCGTCTCAAGATCATCGAAGTCGTCATAGTCCCCCATGATCCCCTCCCGATGATACACGACGCCCGTCTGCTCGTTGCGCTCCAGGCAGTCCAGCAGGGCCGCGAGGCCGTATCGCCGCGCAAATTCCGCGAAAGCCCGCGCCTTGATCTTCTCCGCGTACAGCCCCTTGCGGCACGCTGCCGGCTCGCATTCATAGCAGCCGTTCAGCTTTTTTTCGACCACGCATTTCCGGTTTTCGCACCATTCCGCGTCCCGACACCAGGAGAGCTCCAGAAATCCGTCCCGTCTGCATCCTTTGCAGGCGACGTTCTCAGAGCACAGACAGCAGGCCAATCCACAGCGTGCGATGCCAAGTTCCCGTTTCATCGTATCCTCCTTGCGGATCTGTCCGGACAAGCGGTTTCAGACAGACCTCATGCCCTCCAAATACTCTTGCGGATTTCATATACGCCGCCATGATACGCGCCGGCTCCGGTGAAGAACGCTTCAAAACCGCACTTTTCCAAAACGCGTCCGGATGCGGCGTTTTCCAGAAGGCGTATACCGTACACCTCCGTTACCCCGACTCGTTCCGCCATCACGGGAAGAAATGCTTTCACGGCTTCGGTCGCATAGCCCATGCCGGTATACGGTTTCGCTATATGGTATCCGATCTCCCATTTACCGTCTCCGATGGGGACCAGCTGAACATAGCCGATGTTTTTGTTATCCTCTTTCCTGATCACCGCATACACCAGCGGTCCCTCGGCGGACGCATACTGCGAAATCAGGAACGCCAGCGTCTCCCGCGCGTCCTCCGGAGTCTCGAACACCTCGTCCGGAACGAATCTTCTTGTGTCTTCATCCAATGAATTCCTGTGGACATCCATCGCCATGTCCATGGTCAATTCCGTTACGATGAGTCTCTCTGTTTCCAATAGAACGCCCATGATTTTACATCTCCACAGATTCAAACTGCTCGATCTCCTCAAGCTGTTTCAAACGATCAGAATTTTACGCTTCATATGGAACCGAAATAAAGTCTTTCTTTTGGTGGTACAAGAGGCATACCGTCTCTACGTGCTCCGTGAACGGGAACATGTCCACAGGCTGGATCTTCTTCACGCGGTAGCCGCCCTTCGTGAGCACGCCGAGGTCGCGCGCGAGGGTCGCGGGATCGCAGGAGACGTAGACGACGCGGCCGGGCGCGCAGCGCAGCAGGGAGCGGAGAAAGCGCTCGTCGCTCCCGGCGCGGGGCGGATCGAGAAAGACCAGATCCGGCCGCATCCCATCCGCGGCCATCCGCTCCATGTATTCGCCGGCGTCCCCGGCGGTGAACCAGCAGTTTCTGAGCCCGTTCAGCCGGGCGTTGGCGATGGCGTCCCTCACGGCGTCCGGGTTTATCTCCACGCCGATGACCTGTTTGGCCCGCTCGGAGGCTGTGATGCCGATGGTGCCGATGCCGCAGTAGGCGTCCAGCACCGTCTCCTTCCCGGTCAGACCGGCGAAGTCCACCGCCGTACGGTAAAGCTTCTCCGTCTGGACGGGGTTGATCTGATAGAAGGAGCGGGCGGAGAGACGGAAGCGGAAGCCGCATAAAACGTCCTCGATCCAGCCCTCGCCGTACAGGACCTTCTCGCGCGTGCCGAGCACGACGGGGCCGAAGCGGTCGTTGATGTTCAGCACGACGGTCGTGATCTCCGGGTGCTTCTCGAGCAGCTCCTTGAGAAAGGGCTTCTGCAGCTTGAAGATCGGGCTCACCGCGACGAGCACGACCAGGACCTGCCCGGTGGCGAAACCGCGCCGGATCAGCACATGCCGCAGCCAGCCGGTCCCGCTGCGCTCGTCAAAGACCTGGATCCTGAAGGGGCGGAGCATGGCGCGGATCGTCTGCACGATGCGGTCGGCCGTCTCATCCTCGATCAGACAGCTCTCCACCGGGACGACGGCGTGGCTGCCCGGCTGATAGATCCCGCAGACGATCTGCCGCCGCGCATCGAGCGCGAAAGCGGCGTGGACCTTGTTGCGGTAGTGAAAGGGCTCGTCCATCCCCAGGATCGGGGACACCGGCCCAAAGCCGCCGAGCAGCTCCTCGACGCGGCTCTGCTTGCGCCGGAGCTGCGCGGGGTAGGGGAGCCGCTGCAGCTGACAGCCGCCGCACTGCCGATAGTGCGGGCAGGGAGCGGGATTCGTTTCGGGCATGGGCGCCACCTCCGTGGAATCATCTTTATTATTCTATCATAAACAGCCCTGCTTGCAAAGCGTCCTTTTCCGAAAACGGGAGAAAACGCGGCAAGGGCTGCCGGGAAGACCGACAGCCCTTGCGGAACATGCGAAGACAGAAATGCTTATGCGCTCTCCGGCCTGCCTGCGCGGCAGGCGCGGTCCGGATCAGAGATAACGGGAGATCATGTGGCCCTTGAAGATGGCGGCGCGGATGTTGTTCGGCTCGACGCAGTCGCCGGCCTCATAGACCTCAAAGCCGGCCGCCCGGAGCTCTTCCGCAAGCGCGGTGTTCGGGATCATGTCGCGGAAATCGACCACGCTGTCGCAGGGGATGACCGTCTCCAGCCCGAGCTCGGTCCGGATCCGGACACTGTCGTTATCGATGGAGAGGAGCTCCGCCTGATTCCAGAACCGGGTCCCTTTCCCCTGCAGGTATCCCTTCAGGTAGATCTGGAACTCACCGGACTGCTCCTTGTCGATGTCCGCCTCGGTCCCGCCGTGGACCAGAGAGACCTTCTTGCCCTGCGTTGCCAGGTAGGCGGCAAAGTCTGCCGCCTGCACGCCGGCCCCGAGGATGACCACGCTGCTGCCGAGGGAGGAGGAGCCGAAGGCCTCTTCCGGCGTGAAGACGGGGAGCGTGCCGCTGCTCGCCGCCTTCTCCTCGCGCAGGCCGCCGACAGCGACGATCACAACATCCGGGTTCTGTTCCCGGACAAAGGCGGCGTCGACCCGCTTGAAGAGCTGGACGGAGACCCCGTTCTTTTCGAGCTGGCGCTCCATATAGGTGAAGAAGTCCTCGTAGCGCTCATGGTCGCCTTTGACGCCCTTTGCAAAATGCATCAGGCCGCCGATCCTGTCGGAGGCGTCGTAGAGGCTCACCTCGAATCCGCGCTCGGCGGCGACACGCGCTGCCTCGAGGCCGGCGGGACCGGCGCCGATCACCATGACCCTGCGGTTTTCGGAAGCCGGGACCAGATCGAAGCCCTCCGGCATGACGTCTGTCAGCGCGTTGAAGAACACGGGATTCATGCGGCAGAGATCGGGGATCGTCCATCCGTTGAAGAGACCGTCTTGGCAGTGCTGGCAGTGCATGCAGGGGATGACGTCCTCGCGGCGCCCCTCGTGCATCTTGCGCACCAGCTCCCAGTCACAGTTCAGCGGCCGGTTCATGAAGATCAGATCCAGCTCGCCGCGCTCGATGGCCGCGTTGAGGTAGTCGGGACCGACGCGCAGATCCATATAGCAGGCACAGCCGACGGGAATCTTGACCGCCTCCTTCATCGCTTTGACGATGGGGAGGAAGGAGCCGAAGCCGGAGTGGCTGCCGTCGACCAGACCCTCGTAATGCCGGCTGTAATCAAACATGGAGCCGTTGCCCGTGTTGCCGTCGGCGTCCTTCACGGTGTGCTGGACGTCCAGAGCCCAGATATTGAGCTCCTGCCCGTTCGCGCCGACGCGGACCTGGATCCAGTCCGCCCCGGCCTCCTCAAGGGCGTGCGCGATGGCCTTGGTCTCTTCGATCGTGAGGAACTTGTCGTTCTGGCCGAGGACCACGTCGTTTTCCTCGACGCCGTTGATGAGCGCGCCGACCGGGTAATCCGCTCCGTTCACTTCCTTGATCTTCCGGATCATCTGGCGGAAGAGGCGGGTCCGGTTCTCAATGCTCTGCGGGCCGTATTCATCCTCACGGCGGTTGACGCGGCGGGTGAGAAAGCCGTTGAGACCGTCGGCGCTGGCGCCCTTGATCTCGATGCAGTCAAATCCTGCCTCCCTGGCGCGGGCGGCTGCGATGCCGCAGCGCTCAATAAAGGCCTGCAGCTCCTCCGCGGGCGTGTCGTTGATCACCTCGTCGGGGACCGTCGGCGCTCCGCCGCCGAAGCACATCTGATAACCGATCTTTCCCCCGCCGCTGTGGACGGCCTGGGTGACGGGCATCATGGCGCGTATGGCCTGTTCCTCGTCCACTTCCGGATCGTCGGGCCCGAAGCCGGGGACCAGATCGTATCCGGGAAGGATGATCAGGCCGACCTCGTTGGCCGCCATCCGGCCGTAGACCTCCGCGGAGATGGGGACGCTGTCGCCGGTTTGGTCGAACCAGGTGCCCGTACCGGCGGATTTCGCCGTGCGGTTGCGGATGGTCATGGAGCCGAGCTGCAGCGGGGAAAAGACCGCGGCAAGGTCGCTGTCAAAGGTGTCGAAGCCCTCCTCCTGGGGATTGAGCACGGCCTGAGCCTTGGGAAGCTCAAGCCCGAGAGCCTGGATCATGCAGGCCTTGACGCCCTCGTCGATGGCGTCGGAACAGAAGGTGGCGCCCGAAACGCCGTCGACCCCGACGGGAGATCCGGCCTCGACGATCCGGGAGCAATACGCCTGCAGGGGAGCGGTAAAGGGGATAAAATAGTCGGCCCTGGAGCTGCGCAGCACGCCGTAGGAGACGTCCGTGAGCTTGTCCGCGCTGAAGGTGCAGGTGACCTCAATGGCGCCGTAGGGTGTGGACTGCACGCTCTTATACGCGCCCGGCCGAAAGACGCCCGCTCCGTCCGCAAAGGCGGAGAGGGGAGCGAGACTGCTCCACGCGGCCGCGCCCAGCGCGCTGGCGGCGACGCCCTTGAGAAAACTGCGTCTGGAGAGAGAATTGCTCATGTTTGCTGACCTCCTTGAAAAGAATACAGAATAAAACAGAGTTTCAAAATACCGGATACGGGACAGGACGGAAACGTGCGGTAAGCGGAAAAACCGAACGGACAGCCAGCCCCGCACTCCCAGCGTAACATAGGGCCGGGGACCTGTCAAGGGCCGGGCGGACGGGGGAAGGAGCCCCGCGGCCTCGCACGCTCCGCCCGATTGCCAAACACCGCTCCCGCGTGCTATACTGTGAATACCGAAAAGACGGAGCGGAGGAGAAGAACGCATGGAGATCCTGTACCGGGACGACAGCCTGCTTGTCTGTTTGAAGCCGGCGGGCGTGCTGTCCACCGACGAGCCGGGCGGCGTGCCGGAGCTGCTGCGTCGGGAGCTCGGCGACCCGGCGGCGGAGCTGCGCACCGTGCACCGGCTGGACCGCGTCGTGGGCGGGCTGATGGTGCTGGCGCGCTCGGCGGAGGCGGCCGCGGCGCTCTCCCGGCAGATCCGGGAGGACGCCTTTGAAAAGGAATACCTTGCCGCGGTCCACGGCGACCCGGGCGAGAGCGGCACGCTGCGGGACCTGCTGGTCCGGGACAAGGCGCGGAAGATGACCTTCGTTGCGGACGCGCCGGGCAAGGCCGTGCAGGAGGCCGTGCTGGACTACCGCCGCCTGGACCGCGCGGAGGGCCTGAGCCTCGTGCGCATCCGGCTGCGCACGGGCCGCACGCATCAGATCCGCTGCCAGTTCGCCTCCCGCGGCTGGGAGCTCGCGGGCGAGCGCAAATACAGCACGCGCGGCGACCCCTTTCCCCTCGCGCTCTGGTCCTGCGCGCTGCGCTTCACGCACCCCAAAAGCGGGAAAAGCCTGGCTTTTGAAGCATTTCCGCCGAAAATCGAACCGTGGACAAGTTTTAATAATCTGAAAACTGTCAAGGAATCGTATTGAAATAGACGCGGAAAGAGCGTATACTTTTTATACATCGACAGAGAGAAAGCGAGGTGTCTGCGTGAGCCTTGTGAAGTTCTTGATCGTGATCGCGGCGGGCTATCTGCTCGGTTCGCTGAGCTCCTCGCTGCTGCTGAGCCGCTTCGGCTGGGGCAGGGACGTGCGCAAGCACGGCAGCGGCAACGCCGGGGCGACCAATATGGCGCGCGTGTTCGGCCTGGGCGCCGGCTTCGCCACGCTGGCGGGGGACATGCTGAAGGCGGCGGCCGCGATCTGGCTGGGCTATCGTCTGCTCGGCGACGTCGGCCTGGCCGCGGGCGGCTGCGCCTGCATCCTGGGCCACTGCTTCCCCGTGTTCCACCAGTTCCGGGGCGGCAAGGGCATATCGGTCGGCGCGATGATCGGCCTCGCGATCGACTGGCGGGTCTTTGTCGGCATCGTGGTCGTGTTCCTGATCGTGGCTTTCCTGACGAAGAAGGTCTCGGCGGGCTCTCTGGCCGCCTCGGTCTCGATCATCGTTTTCGCGCTGGTCTTCCACGTCTCGACCCCGCGGCTGATCCTCGCGATCTTCGCGATGTGCCTTGCGATCTTCCAGCACCGCAGCAACATCAAGCGCCTGGCTGAGGGCACAGAGGCGGACTTCAAAGCCGCTGAGCCGGAGAAGAAAAAGAAATAGCACGGGTCCTGCCGCAGCGCCTCCCGGTCCGGGAGGCGCTGTTTCTGCGTCCGGCCTTGAAAAGTGCGGGCGGGAATGGTATAGTCTGTTTGGAATCTCCGACAGAAAGGAAGAGAAACATGAACGAAGAACTGCGCCGGGATATCGACCGGTTTGTCGAGGAAAACACCGAGAGCATCAAGCGGGACATCGCCCGCCTGGTGGCGATCAACAGCGTGGAGGGTGAGCCGGAGCCGGACGCGCCCTTCGGCCGCGGCCCCCGCGAGGTGCTGGATCTCGGCCTGCAGATCGCCCGCGAGCTTGGCCTGGAGGCTGTGGACTGCGCGGGGCGGATCGGCTACGCCGCGCTGGGCGAGGGCGAGGACTATCTCGCTACGATCACGCATCTGGACGTCGTGCCGGTGGCCGACGGCTGGACGGGCGATCCCTTTGTCATGCGAGAGAGAGACGGCTGGCTGCTCGGCCGCGGCGTGCTGGACGACAAGGGCCCGAGCGTGCTGTGCCTGTACGCGCTCAAATATCTGAAGGAGAAAAACGTCCCCCTGCGCTATCCGGTCCGCGCCCTGCTCGGCGCGAACGAGGAAACGGGCATGGCGGATGTGGAATACTATCTTGCCAACTACCGCGCGCCGCTCTTCTGCTTCAGCCCGGACGCGGATTTTCCGCTCGTCAACGGCGAGAAAGGCATCTACCACGGGACCCTGCGCGCCCGCGTGCCGCTGGACCGGATCGTGGACATCCGCGGCGGCGTCGCGCCCAACGCGATCCCGCAGAAGGCGGAGGCGACCGTAAAGGCGGCGTCGCTCCGCTCCGAGGGCCGCGTGACGGCCGAGCCCGCGGGCGAGGGGCTCTGGAAGCTCACGGCCGAGGGCGTGGCGGGCCACGCCTCCATGCCGGAGGGGACCGTGAACGCCATCGGCGAGCTGGTGGACTATCTGCTGAAAAACCGTGTCTGCACCGGCGAGGAGGAACGGCTGCTGGAGCTGCTGGCCGCGCTGCACCGCCATACCGACGGCAGCGGCCTCGGCGTGCAGGCGTCTGACGGGCTCTTCAAGCCTCTGACCATCGTGGGAGGCGTGATCGGCGTGGAGGACGGGCGGCTCTTCCAGTCGCTCGACAGCCGCTATCCCACCAACACCAGCGGCGCGCAGATCGCAGCCGGCATCCAGGCGAAGGCCGGGGAACTGGCCGAGGTCACGGTGGACCGCGACGCCAAGCCCTTCTACATGCCCCTCGACAACCCCGCCATCCAGGCCTGCATCAACGCTTACAACGAGGTGACGGGCGAGAACGCCGAGCCCTTCACCATCGGCGGCGGCACCTATGCCCGCGACTTCCCGAACGCGGTCTCCTTCGGCCCCGAGCACTTCGATCGCCCGGTCCCGGACTTCGTCGGCCCGATCCACGGCGCGGACGAGGGCGCCTGCGTCGCCTGGCTGCTGGAGGCGCTGAAGGTGTATATCCTGGCGCTGCTCTCGCTGGAGGAGCTGGACTTCTGATTTTTACACTTTTTTAACCTTTGCCGCGTGCGCCGCGGTATAATGATTGTCGGTATAATGATAATGGAAAAAACAGAGCGAAAGCAAAGGAGTGGACGGAAATGAGCAAGCGCGCGCTGATCGTGGAGGACGATGCGAACATCGCCGAGCTGCTGCGTCTGTACCTGGGCAAGGACGGCTTCGACACCATGATCGCCCCGGACGGCGGCAAGGCCGAGGCGGACTTCGACCTTTTCCAGCCGGACGTGGTGCTGCTGGATATTATGCTGCCCGTGAAGGACGGCTGGCAGGTCTGCCGGGATATCCGCCGGAAGGCTTCCACGCCGATCATCATGCTGACGGCCAAGGGCGAGTTGAACGACAAGGTGAACGGCCTGGAGATGGGCGCAGACGACTACATAACCAAGCCCTTCGAGATCAAGGAGCTGCTGGCCCGCGTGCACGCGGTCATGCGCCGCACGGACGCGGACGCCCCGGTGGAAAAGAAGCTGAGCTTCGACAAGCTCGTCATCAACCTCGACTCCTACGAGCTGATCGTGGACGGGAAGAAGATCGACACCCCTCCCAAGGAGATGGAGCTGCTGTACCATCTCGCCTCCTCGCCCAACCGCGTCTTTACTCGCAACCAGCTGCTCGACGAGGTCTGGGGCTTCGACTACTTCGGGGACTCCCGCACGGTGGACGTGCACATCAAGCGCCTGCGCGAGAAGCTCGAGGGCGTGAGCGAGAAGTGGAGCCTGAAGACCGTCTGGGGCGTGGGCTACAAGTTCGAGCTCGCGGAAGACTGACAGGCGTCCCAAAGGAAAAAAGGAAACGGGAACTTCAAGTGAAGTTCCCGTTTTTCGTTTGCCCGCCTGCCTCGACAGCGGAGAGGTAGCGCGCGCAGAAGGGCTTGATCTTTCCCCCCTCGTACACGTGCAGGCTGCAGCGGTGCAGCCGCTCGATGTTGAGATTCCCCGCGTCCTGGAAAGCCATCGCGGAGAGCGTCAGACTCTCGTGCCGGAGGCGGTAAAGAAAGGTGTCAAAGTCCATCTCTTCCGCAAAAGCGCCCGCGGGCTCCGGCTCCGGTGCGGGCCGGGTCCAGTGCCTCGCGACGTATTCCCGGTTGTCCCGGGCGCAGCCGCGGCTGCGGGAGGAGTGGGCAATCGAGCTGAGCGGACGCAGCCCGCCCTTCGGGTCGATCAGAAAGCTCGCGTGAAAACCGCAGAGCGGGTGATCGCAGCGGGAGGGCTGAAAGCAGGAGAGGGGGATCCCGGCCTGCTCGCTGAGCGCCGCCATGAGCTCGTCGAGGGTATAGCGGTCCCCGTCGCGCGGCAGCGTCGGATAGCGCCCGAAGAAGGAGACCGGCTGAAAATGGACGCCCCGCACGCCGGGCGCCTCCCTGCGCGCAAAGGCTACGATCGCGCCGAGCTCGCCGTCGTTCACGCCGCGTACGACGGTCGGCACCAGCGTGACGCCGACGCGCAGCGCGGAACAGACGCGGATCGCCTCCCGCTTTTCTTCCAGCAGCGCCGCGCCGCGCAGCGTCTCGTAGATCTCGTCCCGCGTCCCGTCAAACTGCAGGAACACGATGTCGAGCCCGGCCTCGGCGAGCCGCTCGGCGTAGCCCGGTTCCCGCGCAAGGCGCAGGCCGTTGGTGTTGAGCTGCACGCAGCGGCAGCCGGCCTCTTTGGC
This sequence comes from Oscillospiraceae bacterium, assembly GCA_017535865.1. Classification (GTDB taxonomy): domain Bacteria; phylum Bacillota; class Clostridia; order Oscillospirales; family Oscillospiraceae; genus Limivicinus. The sequence continues at coordinate 32,669 of JAFXTM010000083.1, read as the reverse complement.
GCAGCGCACCAGCTCCGGCAGGTCGTCACGCAGCGTGGGCTCGCCGCCCGAGAGCTGCAGGAGCGGCCCCTCGCAGCGGACGGCGATCTCCCGCACGGCGGCCTTGAGCTCCTCAAGCGGGGGATCGTCCGCAGCGCTGCCGCCGTTGGCAAAGCAGAAGCGGCAGCGCAGATTGCAGCGCTGCGTGACCTCCAGCAGCACGCAGCAGCTGCCGCTCTCGTGCTCGCCGCACAGTCCGCAGCCGTCCGGACAGCGCAGTCCGGCGCCCGCGGGGAGCGGCTCGGTCCCCAGCAGCCAGGTCTCCCAGTCGACCCGCCCGCGCCAGACAGGCGCGCGAAACAGCCCGTGCTCAGGGCAGCGCCGCTCGAGAAAGACGCAGCCATCCTCCTCCCGCACGAGCTCCGCAGGAAGGTTCCGCAGGCAGACCGGGCAGACAGAGCGCGTCCGGCGTATACCTTCTCCCATGCTCAGTCCCCCATGCCGAAGCATTCCCGCTTGAAGAGCAGCAGCTCCAGCTGATACTTGTCCGAGACGGCCCTGACCGCCTCCGTCGCCAGCTTGTCCAGCAGTTCGGCGGGGCAGGCGGCGCTGGCGTTCACGACGACAGCGAGCTCGGTGCAGGGGCCGCGGAAGCAATGACCGATCTCCGGCGGCCGTTCCGCCCCGATCAGATCCACCTTGCCGAAGTCGCCCTCCGGCTCCCAGGCCAGCAGCTTGAGATGCGGGATCTCACAGCCCGCGGCGCGGATCGCCGCCTGTATCTCCCCGGCCATGTCCGCCAGATAGGCGTTGCCGTCAAAGTCATAGCAGCAGACGGCGGCGTGGTACTGAAGATAGTACTCACTCAGGCTCCCCATGGCGTCCTGAAGGCGCTCGTCGTCGTAGTCGATATCCGGATGGCGCAGCGAGGCGCGGCCCTGCAGGAGCGCGGACGCGAGCGCGTCCAGCCCGTCTCCGCCCAGCGCGCTCAGCGGGAGCACCTGCGCCTGCGGAAAGCGCTCCCCGAGCCAGGCCAGCAGCTCCGCGCGGGCGTCCCCGTCCAGCAGGTCGCACTTGCTGAGCACGATCAGATCGGCCTCCAGGAGCTGGGCGGTCCAGATGCTGGCCAGATCGTCGCTCTTTCCTTCGCGCAGGAGCGCGGCGGTGCGGGGCTCGATCACGACCGTAAAGGGCGCGAGCTCGCAGAAGTCCGGGTATTCCCGGCTCAGACCGTGGTAGACGTGCTCGAGCGCGCCGACCCCGAAGCCCGGGATATCCGAGATCACCAGCTCGCAGCCCTCGTCGAAGCGGGTCTTCAGAAGCTCCGTCAGCACATCGTGACAGAAGCAGATGCACTCGTCCGTGATCTGGGAGGCCCGGCAGCCGCTGAGCTCGGCCAGACGGTGATCGGCGAGGGTCACGCCCTCCCCGAGGTCGTTCGAGATCATGGCCGCCCCGGACCCGTGCTCGTTCAGATACCGGGTCAGCGCCATCATGGCCGTGGTTTTTCCCGAACCGAGAAAACCGCTGAAAACCGCAAACTTTTTCATGCCGACATACTCCTTCCCGCCGCCGGGAAGCGTCCCGCTCCGGCGGCAAGCTCAGGATGATTTTATCACGTATATGGAAAAGCATCAAGTTTACGGCAGCAAAAGGCGAATGTTAACAAACAGGACATTGAAAAAAACGCGAAAAACTCTATAATATATAAAACGCACATGCAGTCATCACACGGCGAAAACGATCGGAGAAACGGGCATGAGAGCAGGAAATGGCGACAAGAAAACAGCGGCTTCGGGCCGGATGCGCGCATGAAGAGCATCTATCTGCGCAGCTTTGCCGCGACGGCCGCGACGGTGACCATGTGTTTTCTGATCATCGCGCTCTCCTTTGTCGGCATCGGCCGCAGCTATGTCATCAGCGAGTACCGGGAGAGCATGGAGCACACGGCGCAGGAGGTCGCACGCATGGCCATGGCCGTCTCCCACGGCGATTCGCTCTCGAGCTGGCTGCTGGGCATGTCCATCAGCTCCATCGCCGAGGCGACGGGGGACCATGTCTTCATCACCGACGCGGAGGGCACGGTGCTGACCTGCTCGGACCGCGCGCCGGTCTGTGAGCATCTGGGCATGCGGGTTTCGGAGGAGACGCTCGTCTCCGTGCGCGAGGCCGGCAAGTATGACGAGCGCACGGACCTCGGCGGCATGTACCCGCTGGCGCGCTATGTGGCGGCGATGCCGGTCCTGTCCTCGCCGGGAAGCGAGGAGCTGATCGGCTATGTCTTCGTCTCCAACGCGTCGGACAACATGCTCGGCGGCTGGTCTGCCTTCCTGATGATGGCGGCGATCGTGGCGCTGGGCGTGTTCTGTGCGGCGCTGCTGGTGTCGCTGCTGTATTCCAAGCACCTGGCGCGCCCGCTGGACGAGATGGCCTCCGCCTCGCGCAAGTTCGCGAAGGGCGATTTCTCCGTCCGCGTCCGGCAGACGGACGACCCCTCCAGCGAGATGGGCATGCTGATCGACTCCTTCAACCGGATGGCCGACTCGCTCGAGCAGTCCGAGAAGCGGCGCAGCGAATTCATCGGCAACATCTCCCACGAACTGCGCACGCCCATGACCACGATCTCCGGCTTCGCCGACGGCATCCTGGACGGGACGATCCCGCCCGGGGAGCAGGACAAGTACCTGCGCGCGATCCGGGACGAGACCAAGCGGCTGAGCCGTCTTGTGCGGGAGATGCTCTCCCTGAGCCAGACGCGCGCCCGCGCGAGCGACGCGAGCCGACGCACGGTCTTCGACCTGACGGAGCTGATCCTGCAGACGCTGCTGAGCTTTGAGGGCCGCGCGACCAAAAAGGACCTGGACGTCGACCCGCAGCTGCCGGACAACCACATCCTGGTCCGCGCGGACAAGGACGCGATCACGCAGGTCATTTACAACCTGCTTGACAACGCGGTGAAATTCGCCGCCCCGGGCAGCTGCCTGGTGCTGCGGCTGTACAAGGAGCGGGGCAAGGCCTATGTGTCCGTCAAGGACTTCGGGGAGACGATCCCGCCGGACGATCTGCCCTTCATTTTCGATCGCTTCCACAAGTCCGACCGTTCGCGCAGTATGGACAAGGAGGGCGTCGGGCTGGGGCTGTATCTGGTCAAGACCATTCTGACAAGTCACGATGAGGATATCGCGGTCAAGAGCGAAAACGGGGCCACGGAGTTCGTGTTTACCCTGGCTCTGGCCGAACAGGAATAATAAACGCGTCCGGGAGGACGCGGAGAGAACGGAGAATCTGCATGAACAACAACGAGCACAGGGAAGAGATCGGCTGGTACGAGCCGCTGCAGCGCCTCGCAGCGCCGCGTGGAAGGAAACGCCGCCTCTGGACGCCATGGCGCGTTCTGGGCGCCATCGCGCTGGTGATCGCCCTCATCGTGAGCAGTTCGCTCGCCTTTGCCAGCTTCGGCACCGTGGCCGAGGCTGCGGACAACGGACAGTCGAAGGCGGAAAACCCCTTCAAACGACCGGACGCGCCTTCCGGCGGGGAGGACGACAAAAAAGCGGACGGAGACAGCGACATGCCCGAGAACTGGGTTGATTTCTTCGACAGCTACTACGAGACCGTCACGGACAGCACGACGAACATCGACATCGAGCGCGTGACGATCCCGGCAGGCTTCGAGCTGGAACTGCAGCCGGCGGGGACAGAGTGCAGCCTGCAGGAGCTCTATGTGAACTGTGAGCCCTCCATCGTCGGCATCTCCGCCTATCAGGGCGACGAGGTCGGCTACAGCTGGGGCACCGGGGTGATCCTCTCCTCCGACGGCCTGATCCTGACGAACACCCATGTGATCGACGACAGCGACCGCGCGACGGTCACGCTCAGCAACGACGAGGTCTATCCCGCGCGTCTGGTCGGAGCGGATGCGATCAGCGACATCGCCGTGCTGAAGATCGAGGCGGAGGGACTGCGGCCCGCCGTCTTCGGGCAGAGCGGTCTGCTGCGCGTGGGCGATCCGGTGGCCGCGATCGGCAATCCCCTCGGGGAGGAGTTCCGCAGCACGCTGACCAACGGCATCATCTCGGCCATCGAGAGGGGCGTGTCATACAACGGCCGCACGATGACCCTGCTGCAGACCAACACCGCCCTGAACGAGGGCAACTCCGGCGGCGCACTGTTCAACATGTACGGGCAGGTGATCGGTATCACCAACATGAAGATGATGTCCTCCTACTCGAGCATCGAGGGCATCGGCTTCGCCATCCCCTCCGCGACGGTGCAGAACATCGTGAGCGCGCTGATCCGCGACGGCGAGGTGCGGGGCCGCCCGGCGATCGGCATCACCGTCGGCAGCATCCCCGAGAACGCCGCCAACTACTACGAGCTGCCGGAGGGCCTTTATATCTCGGACGTTTCCGAGGGCTCTGACGCCCTGAAGCAGGGCATCCGGCCGGGCGATATTCTGATCGCGGTGAACGGGACGCCTGTCAAAACGACCGACGAAGTCAACGACATCAAGAACGAATTCGGGGTCGGCGACACGCTGCACTTCACGATCTGGCGCGACGGCAGAGAAATGGAGTTTGACGTCGTCCTGGTGGACACGAACGACATTTACGGATAACACACGCCGGAAAACGCGCGCGGGAAAGCCGCGGACCGCAGAGAGACTGCTTTCCCGCGGCCTGCGCTGTTCCCTGCCAGAGATTCCCGCCCGGGTGCCGGTTGACTTTTCGACCGGGATAGAGTAGAGTACCGCTGATGGGAGTGGGTAAGATGAGCTTTGCGGAACTGTTGATGATCGCCGTCGGCCTGAGCATGGACGCTTTCGCGGTGTCGGTGTGCAAGGGGCTGAGCGTGCGGCGGCTGCAGGCAAAGCACGCGCTTCTGGCGGGCCTTTACTTCGGCGGCTTTCAGTTTCTGATGCCGGTGCTCGGCTGGCTGCTGGGCTACCGCTTCGAGGCGCTGATCACGAGCGTCGATCACTGGATCGCCTTCGGGCTCCTGGCGCTCATCGGGGCGAACATGGTCCGCGAATCCTTTTCGGATGCGGAGAGCCTGGACGACGATTTCCGCTTTCACGCGATGCTGCCTCTGGCCATTGCCACCAGCATCGACGCGCTTGCCGTGGGCGTGACCTTCGCGTTTCTGGAGGTGCGGATCCTGCCGTCGGCGGCGCTGATCGGCGTGACGACCTTCCTGCTCTCGGCGCTCGGCATCGGGATCGGCCATCTTTTCGGCGCGCGCTGGAAAAACTGGTCCGAGCGGATCGGCGGGATCATCCTGATCCTGATTGGCCTGAAGATCCTGCTGGAACATTTAGGCATCCTCAACGTCTGATACATAAGGTCATTGCGTGACATGATAGTCAAGGAAAAAAAGAACGGCCGGAAGAGCGCCGGGCTCACCATCGCCGCGATCCTCCTGCTCCTGACCGGGGTCGGGATCCAGATCGGGCTGGGCGTCTGGCAGTATCGGCAGAGCTGCGAGACCGCCGGCGCGGTGCTGACCGAGATCCGGCAGGCGGCGGAGCTCCAGGCCGAAAGCGAGCGCAGCCGCCTCATCCCGATCGCGGAGAACGGGCAGACTCAGGTCAGACTGCGCTTGGAAAAGCTCGCCGCGCGCAAGGGCAGAACGCTGCGGAACAAGCATCTGGAGCTGCTTTTGCTGGTCAATCCCTGGAACAAGGTCCCGGAGGGTTATGTGCCGGAGCTCGCGCCGGTGAGCCACTGGAACCAGATGACCAGCGGCTACGAGGCGGACGCGCGCTGCACCGAAGCCCTCACGCAGATGCTCAACGACTGCATGCTCGGCGGGGGGCTGCCGTACGTCTGCTCGGCCTACCGGACGCAGGACTACCAGCAGATGCTCTTCGACGACAAGATCGATCGGCTGCTTGAGGAGGGCGTGAGCCCCGATATCGCGCCGACCGTAGCCGCGAGGAGCGTGGCGATCCCGGGTACCAGCGAGCACCAGCTCGGTCTGGCCCTTGATATCATCGACGAGAACTATCCGGGACTGAACGAAGCCCAGGAGTGGACTCCGACGCAGCAGTGGCTGATGAAGCACTGCTGGGAGTACGGCTTCATCCTGCGCTATCCGAATGGGACGAGCGATATCACCGGCATCATCTACGAGCCCTGGCACTACCGCTATGTCGGCACGGCGCACGCGCAGGCGATCCATGAGCGGGAGCTCACCCTGGAGGAATATCTGGCGATGCGCCGCGGCCGCTGAGCACTTTTCTTAATTTTTCTGAAAAACATGCGCGCCCATCTGTCAATTGAAGGAAAACTGTGCTATGATACATCATGTGAAGCTCCTGGGAAGGGGGAAAAACAATGAGCCCTAAAACGCATGCCAAAGCGGCGAGACGGCGTGTCCACCCGATCGTCATCGTGCTGATCCTGCTTCTGGTGCTGGCCCTGGTGGCGCTGGTCGCGCTGCGCCTGGTCGACTGGAGGGGACAGCGGGTCGAAGGGACGCTGACCGCGCTGGTGAACCCCTGGAACGCCGTGGATGTGGCGGGCTACCGCCCGACGCTCACGGAGGTGGAGGGCAAACAGGTGGACCAGAGCTGTGCCCAGCCGCTTACCAATATGCTCGGCGCCTGCCGTGCGGCGGGCCACGCCCCGACCCTGAGCGTGGGCTATATCAGCCGGGAAGACTTGGAAAAGGGGACGGTCAAGGCCCAGGAGGCGGCGGAGGCCGGCTTCTCGGAGCATGAGATCGGCCTTGCGGTCGATATCCTGGACCAGAGCGGCAGCGATCCCGCGAGCAGCGGCGTCGCGGCCTGGCTGCGGGACAACGCCTGGGAATACGGCTTTATCCTGCGCTACCCGCAGGGGAGCGAGGAGAGCACCGGCATGGCTTACAGCCCCTGGCATTACCGCTATGTGGGCGAGGCGGCCGCGGCTCAGATCCAGCAGCTCGGTATCACGCTGGAGGAGTATGTGAACATGTTCTATAACGATTCTGCCGCCGTCGTGTTCGAGCGCTGAATCGGCTTTGACAGCAGAAAAGGACCGCGGGTCGTCAGACCCGCGGTCCTTTTCTGCCGTCCACGGATAAAAGCCCTGAAGCATATTTCAGCGAACAGGATTATGCTCCGATTTCAATCGAGCAGCGCCAGCTTCTCGTTGAGTTTTTTGTAGATGCGTTCCGTAAACCAGGGCTCGCTGCTGGCCAGCGGCGCCTCCTCCCGCGCGAACCAGCGCACGCCGCTGTTCTCCGCCTCGCAGATCTGCAGCGTGTCGTGCTCGTCCGCCTCGATCAGGTAGGTGACGTTCAGGTGCAGATGGCTGGAAACATAGACGCCGCGCTTCTCATGCCCGTCCACCGTGAGCGACTCGATCGAGTAGATCGCCGTGCTCACCGGGCGCAGATGCTGTACGCCCGTCTCCTCGCGCACCTCGCGCAGCGCCACGCCCAGCAGATCCGTCTCCCCGTCGGCGTGGCCGCCGGTCCAGGACCAGGAGTCATACAGCCGGTGGTAGACCAGGAGGACCTTGTCGCGCGCGGGATTGACCACCCAGGCGGAGGCCGTCATATGGGCGAGCGTATTGCTGCGCAGGAAGGCGTCGGGGTTGCTGTCGAGAAAATGCAGGATCAGCTCCCTGTCGCGCCGCTCCTGCTCGTTGAAGGGCTCGTAGGCTGCGATCTCGTCCCGGATCATCTCGCCACCTCGTAGACGTCCCGGCGCAGATGCAGGAAGGTGGGCAGCTGCCGCCGCACCGTGTCGATGCGGGCGAGGTCCGGCTCGCACCAGAGGATCTGCTCGGTCTCGTCGCAGGAGGCGATCACCGCGCCGAGCGGGTCGGCCACGGTGGAGTGGCCCCAGCATTCGTAGGAGAAGCCGACGCTGCGCGCGGCGGACGCGCCGACCATAAAGAGCTCGTTGTCGACCGCGCGGCTGCGCAGGCTGAGCTCCCAGTGGGCGGGGCCGGTGGTGAGGTTGAACTGCGCGGGCAGGAAGATCATCTTCGCCCCGCGCACGGCCATGGCGCGGAAGAGCTCGGGGAAGCGGAGATCGAAGCAGACCGCGAGGCCCATCGTGCCGAAGGGCGTCTCAAAGGTGGTGACCTCCTTACCGGGCGTGAAGGTGTGGGACTCGTGGAAGCACATCCCGGGCAGATCCACGTCGAAGAGGTGGACCTTCCGGTGCCGGGCAAGCTGACGGCCCTGCGCGTCAAAGACGAAGGCGGTGTTGTAGAGCTTGTCTCCCTCGCGTTCGGGCACGGAGCCGCCGACCAGGATCAGCCCGAATTCCCGTGCCCAGGCGGCGAGCGCGGCCACCGTCTCCTCATGGCCGCGCGCGGCAAAGAGCTTAAAGAAGGCGCGGTCGTAGGGACAGGCAAACATCTCCGGCAGTACGGCGATGTCCGCGCCGCCCGCGGCGGCCTCGGCCAGCATGCGGTGCGCCTTCTCCATGGTTTGATCGTAGTCGGTCTCCGTCCGGATCTGGAGCACGGCCAGACGGAGTTTTTGCTCGTTTACAGGCATGTCAGATAGTCCTCCACGGCAAAGGGGCGTGTGACCTCGTCCCGGCGCAGGTACAGAGGATGGTGCGGATGTCCCTTTGCCGAGCATTTCCCGGCGCAGAGCCAGTGCCCTCCGTACCGCTGTCCCAGCGCGACCATCTCCCGCACGCAGTCCGGGAGATAGGGACGCTTCTCGATGATGGTCCCCCAGGCCGCCCAGATGGCGGGGGAAACTCCGTTGGCCGCGACACGGGAGAGGATATAGGCGAAAGCCTTCATGTTCTCCCGGTGCAGGCGCTCGTTGCGTTCGCGGTCCATGTCGTCAGGCCGCGTGGCCCGCTGGGCGTAGACGTTGAACATGATCCAGCTGTCAAAGCCGTTGCCCGCCGCGATACGCGCGACGGATTTGAGCGTGTTGTCCAGATCGTCCGGCGCTGCGGTGGAGGGGTTGATGCCGATGCAGATCAGCGGATCCCGCCCCCGCGTGCCGAGGATGTAACGGTATTCGGTATAGAAGTCCGGCACATAGATCCACTTGGCGGCGTCGTAAGCGCCGGAGCGGCCGGAGAGGGCCAGCGCGTCCTCAAAATCCAGCAGCTCGATCGTCTGGGTCGCCCCGGTCGGGATATGCATGGCGGCTCAGCCCCTGCCCAGAAGCATGATCAGCAGCGGGATCGTCGCGATGGACAGGACCGTGCTCTGCAGCACGCCCTCCGCGGCGAAGACGCTGTCGCGGTTATACTGGATGGCGAGCACCGTGACCATGACCGCACAGGGGCTCGCCGCGAGCAGCATGCAGGTCATGAGCAGCACAGGATCGTTGGTGAAGAAGCGGACGATGAACCAGGTCAGGACCGGGATCAGCAGGTTCCGCAGAAAGCTCGCCAGGTACAGATCCTTGTTTTTGAAGGCGTCCGCAAGACTCACGGTGCCCATGGAAAAGCCGATCACCAGCAGGGAGATGGGCATGGTGGCGCCGTTCATGGCCGAGGCGAGATCCTTCACGATACCCGGCACGGGGAGGCGCAGCACGAAGACAAGCACTGCGATCAGTGTGGCCACGAGGGGAACGGAGAGAATGTCCTTCAGGCGCATCGCGCCGCCCTTGCCGCCCCGCATCTGCCACACGCCGTAGGTGTAGGCGTAGATGTTGAAGGGGATGCAGGAGAGCGCGCAGTAGAACACCGCGGTCGGTCCGAAGAGCTCCTGCGCGACGGGCATGCCGATGAACATGGTGTTGCTCAGGGCGAGCAGCAGCTCATATACCGGCCTGCGGGCGGGGTCCTTCCGAATGGAGAGGAAGCGGATCGCGATCGCGCCGAACACGAAGCCGATGCCAAGGGTCAAAAACAGGATCAGCATCAGCTTTGCGACCTCTCCCGCCCCCATCTCCAGCTTCACGACGAAGACGGAGTTGAGGATCGTAGCGGGCAGGAAGACGTTGAGGGCAAGCAGGCTGAGGCCGCGGGCAAAGCTGCGCTCCACCATCCCGCGCCGCGCGAAGACGTAACCGAGCAGCATCAGCACGCTGAAGATGACCATTTTACCGATGAGAACGGAAAACTCCAAGGGACATCCTTCTTTCTGTGTGTTGAGTAGACAAAGCTAAATGTTCAGGATGAGTTTGGCGATGAAAATGTAGATGAGCAGCGAGACGGCGTCGGTGAGCGTGGAGATGAGGGGGTTGGCCATGACGGCCGGGTCCAGCCCGATCTTTTCGGCGCCGATGGGCAGGAGGCTGCCGACGAGCTTGGCGAACATGACGATGAAGACAATGGAGAGGCTGACCGTGGCGGCCACGAGGACGGTGACGTTCTCGTTGCCGAGCAGCAGACCGTCGAGCAGCAGCATCTTGACAAAGTTCACGGAGGCGAGCGTCAGGCCGCAGAGAAAGGCCGTGCGCCACTCCTTCCACAGCACGCTCAGCGCGTCCTTCGGCTCAATGTCGCCCAGAGAGAGGGAACGGATGACCGCGGTGGCGGACTGCGCGCCGGAATTGCCGCCGGTGCCCATCAGCATCGGGATGAAGGGGATCAGCCCCGCCACGACGGCGAGCCGTTCCTCAAAGGAGGTGAGGATCATGCTGGTGAAGGTGGCCGAGAGCATGAGAAACATCAGCCAGGGGATGCGGTTCTTCCACATCTCGATGGGACTGGTGCGGGAATAGGGCTTGTCGGAGGGCGTCATACCGGCCATCAATTCGATGTCCTCGGTGGCCTCCTGTTCCATGACGTCGATGACGTCGTCGACCGTCACGATGCCGACGAGCCGGCCTTCGGTATCGACCACGGGCATGGCCATCAGGTCGTAGTCCGAGAACTTCTCGGAGACGCTCTCCTGGTCCTCGGTGGTGGTGGCGAAGATGACGTTGCGGTCCATCAGATCCTCGATCACCATGTCGTCGTCGTTCAGCAGCAGGTCTTTGACCGTGACGATGCCCTCGAGCTTGCGCGTCGAGGAGATGACGAAGCAGACGTAGATGGTCTCCTTGTCCTCGCCGATGCGGCGGATGCGGGCGATGGAGTCCTTGACGGACATGTATTTTTTCAAATCCACGTACTCCGAGGTCATAATCGACCCGGCGGAGTTTTCGGGGTAGTGCATGTACTGGTTGATCAGGCTGCGTGTCTGCGGTGTGGCGGCGCGCATGACGCGCTTGACGACGCTCGCGGGCAGCTCCTCCAGCATGTCGACCGCGTCGTCCACGTACAGCTCTTCGACGATCCCGGCCAGCTCCGAGTCCGTAATGGCGTTGATGATGCGTTCCTGCTCCGGGGCCTCGAAGTTTGCGAAAACGTCGGCTGCGGTATCCTTGGAGAGCAGGCGGAAGACCATCGGCATGCGGGAGTCCTCCAACTGCGTGAGGAACTGCGCCAGGTCGTATTCGTTCATGGCCTCCATGCGCCGCTGCAGTTCCTTGACATTGCGGCTGTCGAGCAGCGCCATCAGTTCTGCGTTGCGCTGTTCCTGTATCGACTCGTAATCCAGAGCCTCCCGGTTTTCGTTATCATCCACGGCGATCACCCCGGTTTCCACATTGCTTTTTCTCAGTTTATCATAATCTGTCCCCGAACACAAGGAAAATCGGGGCTTTTTCCTCTGTGGGACGTGGATCCCGCCGCATTTTCCCTCACCTCGCCGGAAGGCCTCCGCAGCCGTATTTCCCATCCTTTCCCTCAGCAAAGTCCCCTGTTTTTACAGCGCCAAGTGACCGCCTTCTTGAAGCGGAGGACCGTATAATGATCCCACTTTATGTTCGCCGGGGAGGATGGATGACATGGCGATACCCGAAACGGGGAAGCTATCGGCGCCGGAGGCGCTGCGGGAAAAACAGGGGGACAGGCGCGTCTGGATCGTCGGGCGCTGCGTGTTCTACTCGCTGATGGGCTTTGTGCTCTCGCTTGCGCGGGTGCAGGAGAACGGAGCGCCCTTCGGCATGGCCTTCGTGGCCGGCGCCGGAGGCGGGATCGGCGGCGTATGCGCGCTGCTCGGCGCGGCGCTGGGCTACCTCACGGGCGGCGGCCTTGCCTGGGGGATCCGCTACGTCGCGGCGTCGGTGCTGATCTACACCCTCGCCCATCTCTTTCAGGAGACGAGCCTCGAGCGCACGGCCTTTTTCCTGCCCGCCGCGGCCGCCGCGGTCATGGCGCTGACCGGCTGGCTCGGGAGCTTTTCGCTGCCGGTCGGAGAGGTCCCGCTCCCGGCGGCGGTCTTTCTGGAGACGGCGCTCGTCTTCGGAACGAGCTATTTCTTTCGCGACGCCCTGCAGGGAGGCCTGCGCTATACCGAGTCGGCGGAGCTGCGGCACAGCATCTCCCGCATGATCCTCACGGCCTGCGCGCTGATCGCGCTCAGCCGCCTCGTGCTCTTCCACACCGTCTCGCTCGGCCGCGTCGCCGCGCTGCTGCTCGTGATCTGCTCGGCCATGAAAGGCGGTATGCTGACGGGCGCGGCGGTGGGGACGGTGCTGGGCCTCGCAATGGACGTCACCTCCCTCGGCGCGCCCTTTTACACCATGGCCTACGCCCTCTCCGGCCTGCTCTCGGGCGTGTTCGGCCGTCACGGGCGGCTCGTGTTCACGCTCTCCTTCATCCTCGCCGGGGCGCTTGCGGTGGTCTGCGCGTGGAGCACCGCCGTCTATATCAGCGCGCTCTTCGAGACCTTCTGCGCCTCGGTGTTTTTCCTTCTGCTGCCCTCGTGGCTGGTCAGCCAGACCGCGCTGCTGCTCCAGCCGATGGAGAAGGGGAGCGGGGAATCCGGCCTGCGGCGCTTCGTCGCGCAGCGGGTCCGAAACCTCGGCGAGGCCTACGGCGAGGTCTATGAGATCGTGCGCGAGAGCGTGGAGGACCCGGGCAACGACGAGAACGTGGCCCGCGTCTTCGACCGCGCTGCGGACGCGGTCTGCGTGCACTGCAAAAACAAGAACCGCTGCTGGAACGCGGAATATATGGACACGCTCTCGGCCATGAACGACGCGACGAAGGCTATGCTGGAGACCGGCAGCCTGCACGCCGCGGACCTGCCTGCGCACTTCCGCGAGAGCTGCACGGGGCTGGAGGGCTTCGTGGCGGCGGTAAACAGCGAGCTGCGTGGCCGAAACTACCGCCGCCAACTCCGGCTGCGCCTGCGCGAGAGCCGGGCCGCGGCCTGGGGCCAGTACAGCGAGGTCGCCCAGGTGCTCGGAGGCGTGGCGGACGAGCTGGGGAGCCTCAACGGCTCGGACCCGGCGGCGGAGCGGCGCCTGGGGCGCTACCTGCGCAGCCTCGATATCGACGCGGACAGCGCGGTCTACCGCGACGGGAGCGGCCGCATCCACGTGGTGATCGAGAGCGGGCGGCTCAGTCCGCTCCTGCGCGAGAGCGACTATCTCGAAAAACTCAGCCAGACGGTCGGGGTAAGATTATGTCAACCTGACGAGCTGCGGGAAGGGCAGTCCCGGCTGGCGCTGCTGGAGGCGGAACCGCTTGCGGTGTCGGTGGGCATCGCGGCGCTGAAGAAGCGCGGCGAGAGCGTCAGCGGCGACCGCGGCAGCTACTTCAAGACCGACGCCGGAGTGCTCTGCGTGCTGCTCTCCGACGGCATGGGGACCGGCGGCGAGGCGGCGCAGGACAGCGCGCGCGTCGTGGGGATCCTGGAACACTTCCTGCGGTCCGGCGTGGACCCGGCCGTTGCCATGAAGATCCTCAACTCCGTCCTGCTGCTGCGCGGCGGGGACGGCTGGGGCTATGCGACGGTGGATCTCATGTGCGTGGATCTCTTCAGCGGCGAGACCAGCTTCTATAAATACGGCGCGGCGCCGTCCTTCATTCGCAGCGGCAAGGGCATCCGCCGCATCGAGGGGGAGACGCTTGCGGCCGGGCTCTCGCCTGCCGAGGGGACGCCGCCGGATATGGTGCGCATGCGTCTCAAGCCCGGCGCGCTGGCCGTGATCGTCTCGGACGGGGTGCTGCCCGATGAGGAAGACGGCTGGCTCAAGGCGCTGCTGAACGGGGAAGAGACGGACATGAAGCAGCTCGCGCGAACGATCCTGCGCGCGGCGGAGAAGCTCTACGGCGCGAGCGACGACATGACGGTCCTGACCGTCCGCGTCGAGGAGCGGAGATAACGAACGGCCCCCGCCGACGCGGAGCATCGACAGGGGCCGCTTTCTTTTCGTATCCCTCGCATCCCAAACCGAAGCCCAAAGAAGCGGCTTCGATCTGGAGAAGAAAGACGGAAGGAGCGGATATGAAAGTATCCCCGATTCCGAAAAGGAACCGGGGATACGGAAAGGCAGCGAGTCTCGTCTGACGCTGTCAGCCGCCGAACATGGCGAGCAGGAAGCCCGCGGCGACGGCGGAGCCGATGACGCCGGCCACGTTCGGGCCCATGGCGTGCATCAGCAGGAAGTTGGAGGGGTTGGCCTTCGCGCCGACGGTCTGGCTCACGCGCGCGGCCATCGGGACCGCGGAGACGCCGGCGGAACCGATCAGCGGATTGATCTTTCCGCCGGAGAGCTTGCACATGAGCTTGCCCAGCAGCAGCCCGCCCATCGTGGCAAACTCAAAGGCGATCAGTCCGAGCACGATGATGAACAGCGTCTGCGGCGTGAGGAAGCGGTAATACACCGCCGTCGCGCCGACCGAGGTGGAGATGAAGATCGTCACGATGTTCATGAGCGCGTTCTGCGCGGTGTCGGAGAGATGGTCCGTCAGACCGCACTCCTTGAAGAGGTTGCCGAGCATCAGGCAGCCGAGCAGGGGGGCCACGGAAGGCAGCAGCAGGCAGACGAAGATGGTCACGATGATCGGGAAGAGGATCTTTTGTTTCTTCGACACGGGGCGGAGCTGCTCCATCTTGATCTCACGCTCCTCCTTCGTGGTCAGCAGCTTCATGACCGGCGGCTGGATCAGCGGGATCAGCGCCATGTAGGAGTAAGCCGCGATGGCGATCGGGGCGAGATAGTCCGGCGCGAGCTTGGAGGTCAGCCAGATGGCGGTGGGGCCGTCCGCGCCGCCGATGATGCCGATGGAGGCTGCCACGTTCGGCGCGAAGCCGAAGAGGCCGATGGCCATCAAAAAGGCGGCGAAGATGCCGAGCTGCGCCGCCGCGCCGAGCAGCAGCGATTTGGGGTTGGCGAGCAGGGGCCCGAAGTCGGTCATCGCGCCGACGCCCATGAAAATGAGCGAGGGGTAGAGTCCGGACTTCACGCCGATATACAGGATATCGAGCAGACCGCCGTCGTGAATGATGTGCGTCAGGGTGATCTCGCCGGCGATGTAGGCGTCCCAGAGTTCGGGATGGTACATTTTGGAGCCGGGGAGGTTCGTCAGCAGCATGCCGAAAGCGATGCCGATGAGCAGCAGCGGCTCGAACTTTTTGACCAGGCCCAGGTACAGCAGCACGCAGGCGAGCGCGATCATCACGATCTGCCGCCAGTCGGCGAAGAGCAGGTAGAAGCCGGAGGTCTGACCCAGGCGGCCAAGCGTTTCCAAGATACTCATGGGCGCGTCCTCAGATGACCAGGAGGGTGTCGCCGGTGGCGACGACCGCGCCCTTGCTCGCCACGATCTGCTTGACGACGCCGTCGCAGGGGGCGGCGACCTCGTTCTCCATCTTCATGGCCTCGATGACGATCAGCACGTCGCCGGCCTTCACGGCCTGACCGACGGCGACCTTGATCGCGAGGATATTGCCGGGCAGGGGAGAATCCACCTTTGTGCCCTCGCTGACGGGCCCCGCGGCGGGCGCGGGGGCGGCGGCCGGAGCCGCAGCGGGAGCGGGCGCAGGGGCGGCTGCCGGCGTCACGGGTACGGGCGCGACGGCGTCGTACTCGTCCAGCAGCATGGCCTCGCCGCGCTGGACCTCGACCTCATAGGTTTTGCCTTGCAGCGTGATTTTATATTTCATCTTTCGTTCTCCTCCTTGATCTCGCGGATGGACAGGAAGCGCAGTTCGTTGAGCGGCACCTGCAGATCATCGGCCACGATGGCCATGAGCATGGCGGCGGTGCGGGGATCGGTGTCATAGAGCTTCAGCTGGCCGGCGGCGCCCGGAGCGAGCTTGGCCGTCATCGCCAGCGGGACCACCGGAGCAGAGGTATCGGGCGCGGGGATCCCGCCCGCGGCCACCCCGGCCGGGGCCGGGACGGAGCGCGTCGCCGCGCGGTCGCCCACGGCGGTCATCACCTTGATGATACACATGAGCAGCACGAGCGCGAAGAACACGACGCACATGCCCAGCAGGGAATAGATCAAAGCGTCTCCAAAGCTCATGGCTCAGTCCTCCACGGCGACGATGCTGTAGCGGCACCGCTTCTCCTCATCCGCCTGGCGCTGGGCGAAGAACTTCTCCGCCACCTGGGGGAAGGAGATGTAGCTGAGCACGTCCTCTTCGCAGCGGGCGGTCTCCCCAAGCTCGGCCTGCGCGATCTCGAACAGATCGGCGGGCAGGGTCTCGGCGTAGCGCCCCTGGATGGGCCGCTCGCCCTTAAGGATCTTGGCGCGGACCTCGGGATCGATCGGCGCGGGCGTCCGGCCGTACTCGCCGCGGCAGTAGGCGCGCATCTCGGCGCCGACGTTCTTGTAGCGCTCGCCGGAGAGCACGTTCTGCACGGCCTGCGTGCCGACGAGCTGGCTGGTCGGCGTGACCAGCGGGGGATAACCCATATCCTCGCGGACCCGCGGGGTCTCGAGCAGCGTCTCTTCAAAGCGGTCGAGGGCGTTGAGCGTCTTGAGCTGACTGAGCAGATTCGAGAGCATGCCGCCGGGGATCTGATAGGTCAGGCACTGGGTGTCGGTGGCCATCGAGATCGGGTTCAGCGTGCCGTCGGCGAGGAACTCGGCCCGGATGGGCTTGAAGAAATCGGCCATCTTGAGCAGCGCGTCCTCGTTCAGCGAGGTCGAATAGCCCAGCTCCCGCAGCGCGTAGTTCAGCGTCTCGGTGGCGGGCTGGGAGGTGCCGCCGGAGAAGGGGGAGATGGCAGTGTCGATCACGTCGGCCCCGGCCTCGACCGCCTTCAGATAGGTCATGAAAGCGAGGCCCGTGGTGCTGTGTGTGTGGACCACAACGGGCAGATCCACCGCGTCCTTGATCGCGGCGACAAGGTCGTAGGCGTTCTTCGGGGAGAGGATGCCCGCCATGTCCTTGATGCATATGGAGCCGACGCCCATGGCCTGCAGCTCCCGCACCATCTGAACGTATTTCTCCAGCGTGTGGACGGGGGAGATCGTGTAGGAGATAGCGCCGGAGGCCAAAGCCCCGGACTTTACGGTCTCCTCGATCGCGACCCGGAGATTGTCGGTGTCGTTGAGCGCGTCGAAGACGCGGACGATGTCGATGCCGTTTTTGACGGCCGCGCGCACGAAGCGGCGCACGACGTCGTCGCTGTAGTGCTTATAGCCCAGGATGTTCTGCCCGCGCAGCAGCATCTGCAGCTTCGTGTTGGGCATGGCGGCGCGGATCTTGCGCAGCCGCTCCCAGGGATCCTCGTTCAGAAAGCGCAGGCAAACGTCGAAGGTGGCGCCGCCCCAGCACTCCACGGAGTAAAAGCCTGCCTGGTCGATGGTCTGCAGGATCGGCTCAAACTGATCGTAGGAAAGGCGAGTGGCCACCAGCGACTGATTTGCGTCGCGCAGGATGGTCTCGGTAAACTGTACGTTTTGCACTTGCTCCTGTCCTCCTTGCTGTTATCCCTTGGGCAGCTTACGGAACTCGTCCCGCGCCCAACGGAGCTTTTTCGCGAAAATGCGTGGATTATTTTGGAAAGGCCCTTAATAAACCAGTATAAGTATAACACGCTTTGTCGTCAAGCGCTACTGAAAAAACACAGAAATGGAAAAAAACTCCCCGCAGCTCCGATCTCGAAGCTGCGGGGAGTTCGCGTATGCTTTTCCTTCAGTTCAGGATGCGCCGCACCTCAAAGCCGCGCTTGGCGTAATAGCCCGTGAGCTCGGAGGTGATGACGCCTGTGGACGAGGTCGCGGCGTGGACGAAGAGATTGTTGCCGATGTAGATGCCGACGTGCCCGATATAACTGCCGCCGGAATAGAAGCAGAGCAGATCGCCGGGCTGCATGTTCGCGGCCTCCACATGCCTGCCGTTGAGCGCCTGCTCGGAGGCGACGCGGTTGAGCGTGTAGCCGAAGTGCTTGTACACGTAGTAGGCGAAGCCGGAGCAGTCAAAGCCGGTCGCAGGATCGACGCCGCCCCAGCGGTAGGGGGTGCCCACATACTGCAGCGCGTAATCCGCGACCTCGCGGCCCGAGGCGCTGCCGGCGCTGCTGACGGCCTGGAGGACGCCGGGCGCCACATACTGGCTGAACACATAGCCCGCCTTCCCCTCGCAGATGAGGGAGGTCCAGGTCCCGTCGGTGCCGGTGATGGTCACGACGTTGCCGTAGTAGAGCTCTCCGATGATATCGGCGGAGAGATCGGGGCCGGCGCGGAAGCGCACGTTGTTGCCCTTGATATAGCCGGGAGAACCGGCAGCGCTCGTGGGAGCGGGCGTCGGCATGACCGTGCTCTGCCCGGCCGCCGTGGGATCAAGGACCGTCTGTCCGCCTGCGCTCACCGGCACGGTGACCGGCGAATCGCTGACGGCCTGGCCGCCCGTGCTCACCGGGTCGGACGCCGCAGAGGCGGCGGTGGTCTTCACATACTGAGCGAAGACGTAGCCGGTCTCGCCTTCGATGCGGCAGTAGACCCAGTCGCCCTCAACGCCGAGAACGCTTACCGCCTGGCCGCGGTCATAGGAACAGATGATGCTGTACCCGGTGCCGGGGCCGCGGCGGAAACGCACATAGTCGCCCGTGATGGTCCCGGACACGCCCGCCTGGGCGGTGGTCCCGACCGCGGGGGCCGGGCTCGGGGTGACGAGCACGATCGAGATGCCGGACGTCGTGCCGGTCGGAGCGGGCGCGAGCGTCGGCGTCGGCGCGACGGGCGCGGTGACGAGGATGGTCTGGCCGTAGGCGGGGTCCTGGACCACAACGTCGCTCTGCCCGACCACGATGCCGACGGACGCCGTATCCGGCGCGGGGGTGGCGGCCGCGCCCGCCGCGGAGGCGGCCGAGGTCGCGGTCACGTAGCTGCTGAATATGTATCCGTATTGCCCGTCGATGCAGCAGAGCGTCCAGTCGCCCTCGGTGCCGAGGATGGTGACTGCCTTGCCCTGGTTGTACTCCTCCAGGATGGCGGAGTCGGACGTGGGGCCGGAGCGGAAGCGGACGTACATACCGGTGATCACCCCATTCGTCTGCGTGGAGGAAGAACTCGACACGCCGGGGTTGAGAATAGTCGTACCGTCGCTGATCACGGCCTGGCCGGGGGCGGCCGAAGCGCCGCCGCTGCCGCTCGACTGAAGCGACAGATACTGGGAGAACATGTAGCCGACGCTCCCGTTATAGTTCACCGCGTACCATGTCCCGTCTCCGCGGTCGATCACGTCCACGGTGCTGCCGCGGGTGCAGCTGCCCAGGATCGCATAGTCCGAACCGGGCCCGGAGCGCACGTTGACCTCCGAGCCTGTGACGAGCGCCGTCTCGGCGAAGGCGGTCGCGGACAGGGTCGAGGCGATCAGCAGCGCGGCCAGCAGCGTTCGAAATGTTTTTCTTCGCATGAGCTTGCCCTTCTATCTCTTTCCTGGACGCGGAAGGAGGCGAGCTCCTCTCGGGCGCCCATCGTCGGCCTGTTCCGGGAACGTATCCGGTCCGCCGGTGGCGGAGACCGCTTCAGCGGGAGGCGAGCGCGCGCTCCAGCCAGACTGCCGCGACGTCGATCGCGGAGTACAGGCTGTCCTTCTCCGCCTTTTTGACGACGCGGTCGCGGGATTTGATCGTGGGATCGGTCATCTGCAGCTGGACGGAGACCCGCGTGGCCACGTCCATATCCTTGACCTTCTTGGTGTCGAGGATCTGCATCATGATGATGTACTTGTCGGCAAAGCTGCCGTAATAGATGATGTTGTCTTTTCTCTGCAGGGGGTGCCCCTTGTACTCCAGCGTTTTAGCCATGAAACATACCTCCGAAATTTATGTAAACTTTACCATACGGCCCGGCCGCAGTCAACAGGAAAATCCTGGAGCCGCGGCCGGCCGGGGGAAGCGGAGAGGCGCAGCCTCTCCGCGCTCAGCCGAAGACGATCTCGGCGGAACCGTCGCTCGGATCGGTATAGGAGTAATCCGGCGGCGTGAAGAAATCGGAATAGCCCGTGCCGGGGTCCGAATAGCCGCCCCCGTCGTCGAAGTAGATGCCGCCGCTGCCGTCGTCATACACGCCTCCGCCGTTATACAGGCCGCCTCCGTCGTCCAGTACCAGGCCCTGGCCGCCGTCGATGAGGATATTGGGCGTCTCGACGACCTGCTCCACACGGAAGATCCCCGTGTCCGGTCCCAGGTAAGGATAGGTGAACTCCTTCCAGTTCAGCCCGTTGTGGACCTTCTGCATGACCTTCTTCCAGGTCTTGGCGGCGGGGTTGCCGGAGCCGTTGATCACCTCGGGGATGTCGTAGCCGGTCCAGACTACCGCAGCGTAGTAGGGCGTGAGGCCGGCAAACCAGCGGTCCTTGTACTCGCCGGAGGTGCCGGTCTTGCCTGCGACGGGCATGGACCAGAGCTGGGCGTCGGTGCCGGTGCCCTCCTCGACGACCTTGCGCATCATATAGGTCATGCAGTAGGCCGTGTTCGGGTCAAAGGCGGCGATGGTCTGGGGGGCGTTGTCGATGACGATGTTGCCGCGCGAGTCGGTGACCATCGAGTAGGTGCGGGAATAGGTGAAGATGCCGTCGTTGACCAGCGCGCAGTAGGCCTGCGTCATCTCGCGCACGGAGACGCCGTTGGTGAGCTGGCCGAGCGCCATGGAGGCGTAGCCGACGTCGTTCTTGTCGCCGGAGGTGACGATGCTCGTGAAGCCCAGGCGCTGCGTCAGGTAGTCGACGGAGGTCTGCGGCCCGTTGGGCAGAATATCCACGATCTGCGCCGCAACGGTATTGCGCGACCATTTCAGCGCGTCGGTGATGGTCAGCTTCCCGTAGTACTGGTTGTCGTCATTGCGGGGATACCAGCTCGTGCCGCGCAGATAGATGTTGGCCCTGTCGTCGACCAGCGTGTTCGGCGTGATGAGCCCTTCGTTGATGGCCGGCGCGTAGGAGGCCAGAGGCTTGATCGAGGAGCCGGGGGAGCGCTGCGTACCGCCGTAGTCGAAACCGTTGACCATGCGCGGCACGGCGCGGTTGAGCTCGAAGCTCTTCGTCTTCTCGCCGACGCCGCCGGAGAGGGCCAGGATGCGCCCGTCGTAGGGGTTCATGATGACGATGGCGCTCTGAAGCTGCTGGCTGCTGCGGGACTTGAAGTTGCCTAGATCGGTGTAGATCGAGTCCACGATGGCCTGGATATTGGGATCGATGCAGCAATAGATCTGATAACCGCCGTTATAAAGGAGCGTGCGTGCCGCGTCGTAGCTGATGCCCTTGAGGTCCATCAGATCCTTCAGCACGTCGTTGATAACGACCTCCTCATAATACGTGTAGGGCCGGGTGACGACGGTCTCGGTGCCGGGAGAGCGCTTGAACACGAGCTCCTCGGAGCAGGCAGCCTTGTAAGTCTCGTAATCGATATACTCCTGCTCGTACATTTCGCGCAGGATGGTCAACTGGCGCTGCTTGTTGTTGTCCTCGTTGTAGAAGGGATCGTAATAGGTGGGCTTGTTGGTGATGCCGACGATGGCCGCGCACTCGGCCAGCGTCAAATCCTTCACGTCCTTGCCGAAGTAGGTCTGAGCCGCGGCCTGCACGCCGTAACAGCTCTCGCCGAAGTAGACGGCGTTGAGATACCATTCCATGATCTCCTGCTTGTCGTACTTCTTCTCGAGCTCCAGCGCGCCGAAGATCTCGCCCAGCTTGCGCTGGATCGTGACCTCGTCCTTGCCGGTCAGGTTCTTGATGAGCTGCTGCGTGATCGTGGAGCCGCCGAAGTTCGTCTCCATCTTCGCGAACATCTTCACGAAGGCGCCGGAGGTCCGGTACCAGTCCACGCCCTTGTGATGATAGAAGCGCTTGTCTTCGATGGAGATCAGCGCCTGCTCCATATATTTCGGAATGTCCTCGTAATCGACCCAGATACGCTTGTACTGACCGGCAAGCGTGACCAGCTCCTGGTACTCGCCGGCGGAGTTTTGATACCAGATCGTACTCGATTCGCTCAGCTGATAGTCCTCCAGGGACAGATCCATCTGCGGGGTGAGAAAGTTCTTGACATAATAGGCGAACACACAGGCGAAGAGCAGCCCGGCGATCAGCAGGATCAGCAGGATGGAGCCGAAGATCTTGAAGACGGAGCTCACGACCGAGGACGCGGCGTCCACGGTGAAGCCGGCGGCGCGGGAGGCCAGACGCCCGGCCGTGCGCTTTTTCGGCTTGACCGGTTTGGCGGGCTTTCCGCTCTTGGCGGGCTTGTCTGCCATAGGCAAACACCTCCTTCGGTGAAAAAAGAAAAGCGCTGTTTGAGAAAAGACTGCAAGACTGTATTTGGCCCGTTCCCGGAAAGGAACGGCCCGTTCTGAAGCCGATGCCCGGGGCGGGGAACATGCGGCAAAAACAACACGGCCATTTTACATTTTACCAGGATGGGAGCATTATACCATATTCAAAGCCGCGCGGGTAGAGGGATTATAAAATTTATGAAAGCTTAAGAAGCGTGCGCTCCCTGTATATTTTGCCAAAAAAGAGAAATAATTTTCAGCACAGGGATGTTTTTTTGAAAGCGAGGGGATCGGAATGAGCCTGAGAGCGAAGGCGGCGCTGCTGCTGTGCCTGACGGCGGGGGCGCTCTATTCCGGGGCGGAGGCCTTCCGCAGCGTGCAGCCGCCGGCGGACTCACGGCTGCCAAAGGAGCTTTACGAGCGTTACGCCGTGCGCTCGGAGGCGGCGGAATACGTGCTGAAGAACTGCGGGAACTACGTGGCGGTCTATGACCGCGACCGAAGCCGGGAGCCGCTCTCCGTCACAGGTATCGAACTGCGCTGCCTGCGGGCGGCGGACCGCGCCATGGTCGAGGCCGGGATCCCGGTCATCAGCGACCGGGAGCTGCTGCTCCTGCTGGAGGACCTCGGCTCCTGAAACGCGGACTCTCCGACGCGCTGCCTATTGATTTCTCCGCCGCCATCGGTTACAATAAAAGCATCCGATAGAGGAGGCGATTTTATGAGCGAAGAATTCGGCGGCGATTTTATCACGATCGTGGACGACGACGGACAGGAATTCGAGCTGGAGGTCCTCGACACCATGGACTACAAGGGGCAGACCTTCACGGCTTTTCTGCCCGCCGACATGGACGAGAGCGATCCGGACTACGGCATCATCATCCTGCGCTCGGTTCTCGATGAGAAGGGCGAGGAGGTCTTCGAGTCCATCGACGACGAGGAGGAGCTGCAGGACGTGTACGAGCACTTCATGGTGCTGCTGTTCGACGACGAGGAGGAGCAGGAATAATCCGGCGCGTTCTTCCATACATTGCATTGAACGGTTCTTTCTGCGGTGTGCGTGTCGGTCTTACGACCTGGATGGCCCATTAAACCCACATCACTTATAAGGGATGCCGATTTGAATCTGCGGATTGCAGGCCTCCCGCCCACCGGGCGGACGTTGGAAGCAGCGAAACAGAGCTTAGGCGACCCACCTGCTCTTCTGTGCAGGTTATAACTGGGCCAGCACGGCACATGCGGAAGTCTCCCCCGGGGAAACCCGGGGGAGATTTATATGCCGCAGGGGATCGACGGCTTTCGGCCGCACGGATCGGGGCGTCTGACCGACAGGATCGGCGAAAGAAATACCGGCCCGCTGTTTTATGCAGCAGGCCGGCATTCGCTTTGGGATCTTTTCTTTACAGTTTTTTGCAGATGAGATCGTCGATCATCAGGCAGTCCTCGCCGAAGGTGAGCTTCAGCATGCCGCTCTTGCGGCCGAACTCGTTTTCCCCGACGGGATAGAGCCGGAACGTGAACTCGCCGTATTCCTCGCTGACCGCATCGGCGTAAAGCTCCCCATCCTTCATAAAGATCTCGTCGATGATGAGATCCTCATCTTCGGGATGTTCGTATTTTCCGCAGAAGCTTTCCCACCTGGACTTGTCGGGATCCCTGACCGCGATTTCTTCGATGGTCCGGATGGGCTCGGGCTCCTTGCCCGCTGCAACGGCCCGCAGGCCGTTCCACGCTCCCAGGCCGGCTCTGTAATCCAACGGATCGCGGTTGAAGAGCATGACAAGCACCCGATCTGCGTCGATCCAACGCTCGAACCAGGTGATCACGCCCGGCATGCCGCCGCTGTGACTGACGATGAGCCCGAGCTTCTCGTCGCGCCCGACGCCCCAGCCGAAGCCGTAGCCCAGGCCGTCGTCCTCGTCATAAACAGCGTCTTTGCCGTTGCTGAGCTTTCCCGGGGTGTACATGAGCCGCTGCTCTTCGAGCGTCAGCACCTTGCCCTCCCGCAGCGCCCGGTCCCAGGTGAGCATGTCGAAGATGTTGGTGTACACGTAGTCGTCGCCGTTCAGACCGTCAAAGGCGGCCACTTCACTGACCTTGGCGGAGTCCATATCGGCGACATACCGGCCGTTTTCCAATACCGACGCGCGGGCATAATTCTCAAACGGAACGCCGTCACGGCGGATGTGGCAGCAGCGGGTGCTGCTCATGCCGGCAGGCTCAAAAATGTTGTTCCGCAGGAACTCTTCATAGGGAACACCGGAGAGCCGCTCCACCAGAAGCGCCAGAAGGTTGTAGCCGGTGTTGGAGTATTCAAGTCCCTCGCCCGGGGCGAAATACGCTTTCGCTTTGGTTTCGGAGAGGAAGCGCAGAATCTCCTCATTGCCCGGGACCCGTTTTTCCTCCTTCCAGATCCGGATGAACCAATCCGCGTCGTCAAAGTAATCGGGAATGCCGCTGGTGTGGTTCAGCAGATGCCGGATCGTCACGGCCTCATACGCCGTGAGTTCGGGAAAAAACTTTGTGATCCGATCCTCCAGGCTCAAAAGTCCCTTTCTTATCACAAGCATGACTGCGGCCGCCGTGAACTGCTTGCTCACGGAGGCGAGCTGAAAGATCGTGTCCTCCGTGATGGGCAGCGTGTTCTCCGCGTCGCGCCATCCGAGGGCGCCCTTTGATACGATCCCGCCGCTCTCGGCGTACAGCCAGGCCCCGTTGAAGCCGCCCTTTTCATACGCTTCGCGGGCAAGATCCTGCATCCTTGCATGTTTATCCATAGAATACTTTCTCCTTTATTCTTTCGCGTTTTTATAGATCTCGCAGGCGATGTCGTTCAGCCTCTCATCCGCTGCTTCCGTGACGTTGTTGTACATCACGGCAACGCAGATCTCTTCTTTGCGGGAGAAGACCCAGCTGGTCAGGAATCCCCGATTCTCTCCGCCGTGACCGGCGACGCTGTCTGCGCGGGCTTCCGACTCCCAAATGTCGAGGCAAAGCCCGTAGCCGTCCATGACCGGCGTCATCATGCGCCGCGCGGTCTTCTTTTTGAGAAAGCCCCCTTTACGACAGCTTCTTGAGAGGGCGACGCCGATCTTGACCAGCTCCGTCGGCGTGGTCCACAGGCCCGCCGCCGCGTGCTCGGGATAGTAGTGATAGCCGTGCGCGGGGTCTTCCCGGATACCGAGCCGACCGCCGAACGCGGCGTTGGCAGCGAGGTCCTCATCCAGAGGCTGGAAGAATCCGGTATGGGTGAGGCCCAGAGGCTCCGCGACCTCCTTCCGGAAGGCTTCCCGCAGCGTGGTCCCCGTGATGCGCGTGAACGCCAGCTCGGCCAGCGTGATGCCGCCGCCGGAATACATGTGCTGCCCGCCGTAAGGCCGGATCCTGCGGAGCTTCGGCGTAACGCCTTTTCCGTTCAGGACGTCCTCGAGCGGAAGCGGCTCGTGATCTGCGCGATAGCCCGGAAAGCCGTGCAGATTATATCCCGCCGTGTGGCTGAGCAGGGCGGCGAAGGTCACGGGACCTTTTTTGACGAACTCCGGAACGACGCCCGAAATATCCGCGTCCAGGTCGATGAGACCCTTGTCGGCGTACCGCAGCAGCGTCAGGGCGAACATGGGCTTCGATACGGAGCCCGCCTGGAACAGCATGTTGGGATTGACCGGAAAGTCCTGCCCGAAACGGCCGCTGCCGGAGCAGTAGGTATTAAGATCCCCGTCTCCGTCACAGACGGCAATGCTGACGCCATACCCCTTCTTTCCCCGGATCCGCATGGCTTTGTCCACATCAACGCCGTAAAAATCCCTGACGATCCGGTTGGGGCCTTTCAGCATCCGCATCAGAACGACCTCATCGCCGTCGATCGCGCCGGTTTCCCGGAAGCCGGCCTTGTGATAGATGTGCAGGCCGCGCTCGTTTTCCGGCTCGGTGCTGAGGTAGAGCCGGTCCGCGCCGTGGTCCCTGAAATACCGGATGATCTCGGCAAGGGCGGCCTGGCCGCAGCCCTTGTCCTGCTCGTTTTTGTCGATCATAAAACGCCAGAGCCAGTAGCGGTCCTCCGGACATTCCGCGTCCGGCGCGAAGGCGAACATGCAGAAGCCCACGAGTTTGTTATCCGCGCAGATCGCAAACGGACGCGCCACGCCGGGATACTCCGCGTTGGTCTCCTCCGCCTGCCGCAGGGAAACGTCATTGGGGGCGACAAAGGGCTGATCCCCGCGCACGGAGAGAGCCAGAACGGCCTCTCGATTATCTTCCTTTACAGGTTCCAGTTTGATTATCATACGATGTTTTTCTCCTTTATCCCGCGATTTGGTACAGAATCGTTCCCGTTTCGCATCGACTGCCGAAAACGGGCGCAAAAAACCGCAGCGAAGCAGCTCCCGTCTGTGGCTGCATCCTGCGGTTCCCACGATTCGAAAGTTACCCCAAAACGGCGCACGAACCAAGGAGGAACAGGCCCTCCCCGTACTTTGCGCCTCTGTTCAGTTATCAGATGAGGGCGTCGAAAAAGATCATCGGCTTGCTTACCTTTCCATCCTGCCGCTGCAGGATCGTTTGCTTTTTTAACATATCACTTCATTCGCACCGTGTCAATGCCGGAACAGGGAAATGGCATGACCCGCAGATCATGCCATTTCCGGAAAACGATTATACTGTCTTGTGAGCCGCGGCCTCCCGGCCGGCGTGTTTTCGCTTATACGGAGAAGAAACTCACACGATGCCCTGGGCCATCATGGCCTCGGCAACCTTCAGGAAGCCGGCGACGTTCGCGCCCACCATCAGATCGCCCGGCTTGCCGCACTCGACGGAGGCGTCGTAGCAGGCCTTGAAGATGTTCTTCATGATGCCGTGCAGCTTCTCGTCGACCTCGTCGAAACTCCAGCTCATGCGGATGGAGTTCTGGCTCATTTCCAGACCGGAGGTGGCGACGCCGCCGGCGTTGGAGGCCTTGCCGGGACTGTAGAGCAGGCCGTTGGACTGCACGATGGCGATGGCCTCCGGGGTCAGCGGCATGTTCGCGCCCTCGAAGACGGCCATGCAGCCGTTGTCGACCAGCGCCTGAGCGCCCTCGGCGTCCATCTCGTTCTGGGAGGCGCAGGGGTGCGCGATGTCGCACTTGACCTTCCAGATGTTTTTGCAGCCCTCCACATACTCGGCGCCCTCGACCTCCTGCGCGTAGACCGAAATGCGGGCGCGACGGCGCTGCTTGATATCGAAGAGCTTCTTCAGGTCGATGCCCTTCGGGTCATAGACATAACCCTGCGAATCGGACATGGCGACGACCTTGCCGCCGAGCTGCGTGACCTTCTCGGCGCAGTACTGCGCGACGTTGCCGGAGCCGGAGACCACGACGGTCTTGCCCTCGTAGCTGTCGTTTTTCAGGTATTTGAGCGCCTCGGCGGAGAAGTAGCACAGACCGTAGCCGGTGGCCTGCGTGCGGGCCAGGGAGCCGCCGAAGGTCAGGCCCTTGCCGGTGATGACGCCGCCCTCGAAGCGGTCGACGATGCGCTTGTACTGGCCGTACATATAGGCAACCTCGCGCGCTCCGACGCCGATGTCACCGGCGGGAGTGTCGGTGAACTGGCCGATGTGGCGATACAGCTCGGTCATGAAGCTCTGGCAGAAGCGCATGACCTCAGCGTCGGACTTGCCTTTGGGATCAAAGTCGGAGCCGCCCTTGCCGCCGCCCATGGGCAGCGTGGTCAGGGAATTCTTCAGGATCTGCTCAAAGCCCAGGAACTTCATGATCGAGAGGTTGACGCTCGGGTGGAAGCGCAGGCCGCCCTTATAGGGGCCGATGGCGGAGTTGTACTGCACACGATAGCCGCGGTTGACGCGGACGTTGCCGGCGTCGTCCGTCCAGGGGACGCGGAACTCGATGACGCGCTCGGGCTCGACAAAGCGCTCGAGCAGAGCGGCGCGCTCCCATTCGGGATGCTTGTCGACCACGAGCTCCAGAGACTCGAAGACCTCGCGGACCGCCTGCAGGAATTCCGGCTCGTGTGCGTCGCGTTTCTCCACTTCCGCATACACGCGCTTCAGATACTCATTGGTAAGCATGAAATACCTCCTTAAAGTTGAATAACTGCCCGTTTTGGCTCCGCCCGGCGAGGCAGAGCCCTCTGAGAGAGAGTATAGCACTTCTTCCCGTTTTTTACAAGAACAATTGCGAGAGGGATTGCAAAATTGGTCAACTTGCATTAAAATGAGAAAAAACACAGGGAGGGACCACCATGATCACAAGCAGAGCCTGGGGCGAGTACACGCTCTTTACGCTGGACAACGGGACGATCCGCACTGAGATTTCCGACCTCGGCGCGACGATCGTGAGCCTGCAGTACATGGGAAAGGAGCGCGTCATCGGACACGCGGCGCCGGAGGGCTATCTCGAGCAGGGCGGCTGCCCGGGCGCGACCATCGGGCGCTATGCCAACCGCATCGGCGGCGCGTCCTTCACGCTGGACGGCGTGGAATACAAGCTCGTCGCGAACGAGGGGCGCAACCAGCTCCACGGCGGCGACCGGACCTATCACCACAAGCGCCGCTGGGCCTGTGAGATCGACGGGGATACGCTGCGCTGCACGCTGTTCTCTCCGGATGGGGACAACGGCTTCCCGGGCTGCGTCACCGCGACGGTGAGTTACAGCCTCGAGGGGAGCACACTCCGCATGGACTACGAGGCCGAGAGCGATTCCGATACCTATTACGCCCCGACCAACCACAGCTATTTCGACCTCAGCGGGGACGGCGACTGCCTGAAAGCGCAGTTCCAGGTGAATGCCGAGACCTATCTGGAGATCGACGAGGAGAAGATCCCGGTCGCGGAGAAGAGCGTCGAAGGCACCCGCTTCGACTTCAGGACCGAGCGGCCCGTGGGGGAGGATTACGACCACTGCTTCGTGCTCTCCGGCTCGCCCGCCTGCACGCTGCGCGACGGCGGCACGACCCTGGAGATCTTCACCGACCTGCCGGCGCTGCAGGTCTACACCGGCAGCGGCCTCAAGGACGATTTCAAAAAGAATCAGGCCCTCGCCCTGGAGCCGGAGTTTTACCCGGACACACCCAATCACCCGGAGTACCCCAGCGCTCTCCTCCGCGCCGGCGAGCACTTCCATCGCTATATCGCATATAAGTTCACGTAATATTATTTACGTAAGTTAGTAGACATAATATTAGACGCCGCTTGAGTGCCCACGTTGGGGGACGCGGGCGGCGTCTTTTTTCGGGGGAAAGCTCTCTGCGGGCATGCGGGACTGTGTTAAATCATTATCTTGTCGGAGAGCTGTGCAAAACGGGCGGAATGGTGTATAATACAGTTGATCCGGAGAGGATCCATATAAGGGGGGGCTTTGAGCATGAAACACGACCATATTCTGATCGCGGTGGATCTGCAGAAGGACTTCATCGACGGCGCGCTCGGCACGGCGGAGGCGGTGGCCATCGTCCCCGCGGCGGCGGAGAAGATTCACGCTTATCGCGCGGCGGGCTGGCCCGTCGTCGCGACGCTGGATACCCACGGGAAGGACTATATGTCCGGTCGGGAGGGGCGTTTCCTGCCGGTCCCGCACTGTATCCGGGACACCGCGGGCTGGCTGCCCGATCCGCAGATCGCAGAAGCCCTTGGGGACTGCCCCCGCCTCTGCAAGCCGACTTTCGGCAGCATGGAGCTGCCCGCGCTGGTACGTGAACTCACGGGCGCGGAGGGCGACGGCGAGGGCCTTGCGATCGAGCTGATCGGGCTCTGCACGGACATCTGCGTGGTGTCCAACGCCATGATCCTCAAGGCCGCCTTTCCTGAGGCCGATCTGTGCGTCGACTCCGCCTGCTGCGCCGGCGTGACGCCGGCGAAGCACCGGGCCGCGCTCGAGACGATGGCGAGCTGCCAGATCCGGATCTTGTGAGGAGGTGCGCGATGGACCGTTTTTCCGCCAATCCCGCCATGGTCATGGATCTCTACGAGCTGACCATGGCCAACGGCTACTTCCTGGATGAGGAGAGCCGCGATACCCGCGTCGCCTTCGACGTGTTCTTTCGCCGCAACCCGGACGAGGGGGGCTTCTCCGTCTTCGCCGGGCTGGAGCAGATCGTGGACTATCTGGACACGCTGCATTTTTCGGCGGAGGACATAGCCTATCTGCGCTCGCTCAACCAGTTCGACGAGCGTTTCCTCCGCTGGCTGGAGGACTTCCGCTTTCACGGCGACGTCTACGCCTTCCCCGAGGGCAGCGTGATCTACCCCGGCGAACCCGTCGTCACAGTGATCGCGGACGTGGTCGAAGCGCAGCTCGTCGAGACGGAGATCCTGGCGCAGTTCAACCACCAGAGCCTGATCGCCACCAAAGCGCGGCGTATCGTGCAGGCGGCTGCCGGGCGCGCCGTCTCCGATTTCGGCGCCCGCCGGGCGCACGGCAACGACGCCGCGGTCTACGGGGCCCGGGCCTGCTACATCGGCGGCGTCGCCGGGACGGCCACGGTGCTGGCCGGGCAGCGCTTCCGGATCCCCGTCAGCGGCACCATGGCGCACAGCTGGGTGATGCTGTATGAAGACGAACTGCTCGCCTTCCGGCGCTTTGCCGAGCGCTACCCCCACAACTGCATCCTGCTCGTGGACACCTACGACGTGCTCAACTCCGGCGTGCCCAACGCGATCCGCGTCTTCCGCGAGATGCGGGAGCGGGGCGTGCAGTCCCGCAGCTACGGCATCCGCATCGACAGCGGGGACCTCGCCTATCTGACCAAGCGGGCGCGCGCGATGCTGGACGAGGCGGGCTTTTCCGATGCGAAGATCATCATTTCCAACAGCCTGGACGAGTACACCATCACCTCTATCCTCGACCAGGGCGGTCAGGTCGACGCCTTCGGCGTGGGCGAGCGCATGATCACCTCGCGCTCCGAGCCGGTGTTCGGCGGGGTATACAAGCTCTGCGCCGTGAATCGCGACGGAAAATGGGAGCCGCGCATCAAGGTCTCCGACACGGTGGAAAAAACCACCAACCCCGGCCTGAAGGACGTCTACCGCATCTACGACGAAAAGGGGACCGCCGTCGCCGACCTCATCTGTCTGCGAGGGGAGGAGCCCGACCTTTCAAGGCCGTACCGTTTCGTGGATCCGCTGCGCCCCTGGAAGGTGCTGTATCTGGAAAACTGCACGGCCAGGAAGATGCAGGTCCAGGTGCTCAAGGACGGGCGGCGCTGCTTTGACCCGGAGCCGCTCGGCGAGATCGCGGCGCGCCTGCGCCGCCAGCTCAGCGACGAGATCTGGAAAGAGGAGCAGCGCTTCTCAAACCCGCACCGGCATTATCTGGACATGAGCCCCGCCTACTACGAGATGAAGATGGACCTGCTGGCGAAATCGCACTGAGGGGAGAAAAATGGCAGCTTATGAGTTTGACGCGGCCGCCGCGCGTGACCGGCTGGTCGCGGCGCTGCGGGCGCACGCGGCGGAGCAGGGCTTTTCCCGCGTGGTGATCGGCATATCCGGCGGAAAGGATTCAAGCGTCGCGGCCGCGCTCTGCGCCCGGGCGCTCGGCCCGGAAAACGTCTTCGGGCTCCTGCTCCCGGACGGAGAGCAGCGGGACATCGCCGACAGCCGACGGATCTGCGCGGCGCTGGGCATCCCTGTCCGCACGCTGAACATCGGCGCGATGCACCGGGCCCTGCTCGCGGAGGCGGAGCCGGAGCGGGAAGCGGCGGAGGGTGAGTTTGCGATCCCCTTCTCCCGGGAGAGCGATATCAACGTCGGGCCCCGCCTGCGGATGACCGCCCTGCGCTACGCCGCGCAGGCGCTCGGCGCACGGCTCGTCGGGACCGGGAACCTCTCGGAGGCGACGGTGGGCTACTGCACCAAGGACGGCGACACCTCCTGCGACTTTTCGCTGCTCGGCTCGCTCACGAGCATTGAGGTCGTGGAGGTCGGCCTGACGATGGAGGAGCTGCCGCCGGAGCTCGTACGCAAAACGCCGAGTGACGGCATTTCCGGGATGAGCGACGAGGAGAAGCTCGGCCTCAGCTATCAGAGCATCCACGACTACCTGCGCCTCGGGAGCAGCGGCGATCCGGCGGTCGACGCGCGCATCCGTCGGAAGGAGGCGGCCAACGCCCACAAGCGCCGCATGCCGCCCGTCCTCTGAAGTGTATTTCCCCATAAAAGCAAGCCGGTCTGCCTTGGGCAGACCGGCTTTGTTATCTACGCGTTTTTCACAGGTTTTCCAGATCCTTCAGGAACAGGGCCGCCTCGCCGTCGGAGGGCATGAGGAAG
>JAFXTM010000082.1 GCA_017535865.1 Oscillospiraceae bacterium | reverse complement strand
CAGGACGACGCGCACATCCTGCTCGCCAAGGAGCAGATCAAGGACGAGGTCGTGCGCATCGCGAGCCTCTTCGACGAGGTCTACAAGCTCTTCGGCCTGCCCTATACCATCGAGCTGAGCACAATGCCGGAGGACCACATCGGCTCCGTCGAGGACTGGGACATCGCCACCGCCGCCCTCGCCGACGCCATCACGAGCATCGGCAAGGAGTATATCATCAACCCCGGCGACGGCGCGTTTTATGGCCCAAAGCTGGACTTCCACATTCAGGACTCCCTCGGCCGCACCTGGCAGTGCGGCACCATCCAGCTCGACTACCAGCTCCCCGGCCGCTTTGACCTGAGCTATATCGGCTCCGACGGCGAGCCGCATTGCCCGGTCATGATCCACCGCGTGGTCTTCGGGTCGATCGAGCGCTTCATCGGCGTCATCACTGAGCACTATGCCGGCGCTTTCCCGGTCTGGCTGAGCCCCGTGCAGGCGATCGTCCTGCCCATCACCGACCGTGCGGCCGACTATGCCAAACAGGTCGCCGCGAAGCTCGACGCTGCGGGCGTGCGGGTCGAGACCGATCTGCGCAACGAGAAGATCGGCTATAAGATCCGCGAGGCGCAGCTGCAGAAGATCCCCTACATGCTGGTCGTGGGCGACAAGGAGGCCGAGTCCGGCGCCGTCGCCGTCCGCACCCGTGCGGGCGAGGATCTCGGCGCGATGCCGCTGGCCGACTTCGAAGCGAAGATCGAGAAAGAGATCGCGGACAAGATCGGCTGATGCTGACCGCATAAAAGCTCCGTCCCCCTCACAAACTACGAAAAAGAGTTTGTGAGGGGGATTTCTCATGTCGCGGGAACAAAAGCGGCTGCTGCTGGCCGTCGTTGTGGTGTTCACAGTCAACATCTTCATCATCGCCCTGGCGCAGAAAGCGTCGGCGGATCTGTATAAAAAAGGCTCCACCGGAGACGTCGTGGCCGAGATCCAGACGCGTCTGAAAAACTGGGGCTATTATTTCGGCGTCGTGGACGGCGTCTACGGCAGCAAGACCGAGGAGGCTGTGCGCTTCTTCCAGCGCCGGAACGGCCTTTCGGTGGACGGTCAGGTGGGGAACCAGACGCTGGCGGCGCTCGGCATCAGTCCCGTGTCCGGAACAACTGTCGGCGGGCGCGGAAAGAGCGGAGACAAATACCTGCTGGCGCGGCTCATCTCCGCCGAGGCGCGGGGAGAACCGTATATCGGCCAGGTCGCCGTAGGTGCCGTGGTGCTCAACCGCGTGGAGCACCCCTCCTTTCCCAACACGATCTCGGGCGTGATCTACCAGCCGGGCGCTTTCTCCTGCCTGGACGACGGGCAGTTCGACAAGCCCATCAGTGAAAGCGCTTATCGCGCCGCGCAGGAGGCGCTCGACGGAAGCGACCCCAGCGCCGGCGCGATCTATTACTTCAACCCGGCGACTGCCACGAGCGCCTGGATCTGGTCGCGGCCGCTGATCGTCCAGATCGGAAATCATCGCTTTTGCAGTTGAAAAAGCAGCGAGCTCACGCTATAATATCCCTGTTAGACCAGAGACAGCGGGGGATGGAGCATGGCATACTGCAAAAAGTGCGGCGCCTATATACCGGACGGGCTGAGCGCCTGTCTGGCCTGCGGCTACGACGAGGCAGCGGCGGATAACCAAAACGCCGCCGCAGCGGCGCGCGAACAGGAGAACGAGGATTTCCGGAAAAAATACGAGGAAGAGCGCCGCCGCCGGCAGGAGGACAACCGCAAATGGGCAGAGCAGGAACGCCTGCGCCGACAGGAGGAAGAGGAGCGCCGCCGCCGGGAGCAGGAGGAACGGCTGAAGCAGCAGGCGGAGGAACGCGCCAGAAAGCAGGAGGAACGGGAGGCCCGCGCCCGCAGTTTCGCTTATCGCGCCGTCGGCACCGGCACGACCGGCGCCGGGAAAAACCGCATTCTCGCCGCACTGAGTTATCTCAGCATTCTCTGGATCCTGCCCCGCTTCCTGTGCGCGGACGATCCCTTCGCCCGCTACCACGCGCGGCAGGGCCTGACCTTGTTTGTGTTCAGCATCATCTGCGATGCGATCAGCGCCGTCGTTCCTTTCGGCGGGCTGCTGAATCTGTTCCGCATTTATTGTATATATAAAGGTATGAGCAACGCGTTCAACGACCGGATGGAGCCGCTGCCTTACATCGGCCAGTTCGGCGAAAAAGACGAGTAAAGGTCAAATCTGAAAAGCACGGTATCAGGCGGAGGCCCGGGTGGCCTCCGTCTGTATTTTGTGGGCAGGAACAAAAGAGTTACACAAGATTTAGAAATTGCAAAAAAGTTTTAAAAATTCGCCAAAAACTTGTTGACAAAGGCCGCGCAGGAGTGATATATTATCCAAGCACCACAGGGGTGGGGCGGTAGTCCTGCGCCGGAAAAAACTTTGAAAGAAATCAAAAAAGTTGTTGACATGGCGTTCCCTTTGTGGTACTATAACAAAGCTGCCGCCGAGAGGCGGGGGCGGGAATGTACCTTGAAAATTGAACAATGCAAGAAGAAAAAGCTTATGCAAATAAGCACCAGAGAAGGGTTCTTTGAAAGTCAGACATGACTTAAAAATTCTT
>JAFXTM010000081.1 GCA_017535865.1 Oscillospiraceae bacterium | reverse complement strand
CGAAGCCCAGCGCAGCGGGTTCGGCGGGGAAAAGGAGGAAGGAGGGAGCGGATGCGGCGTTTTCACGGGTGCTTTTTGCAGTCCGGGGAAACAGAGCGGAGCGAGCTTCTTCGGACGCACGCCTGCATGTCAAGGCCCGTCGCGCCGATGCGGAAGGCGGAGGAGCCCTGCTTCATCAAGGACCCGCTGGGCAGGCGTCTGACATACTGAGCGCTTGCGTCATGCTGAGCGTCCCCGTGTCATTCTGAGCGAAGCGAAGAATCCACCGGACAGGACGCACCACCCCCGTTTTTGTCATTGCGAACCAGTGACCGATGTCACTGGTGTGGCAATCCGTTTCTCCCCGCGGCCGCATAGGTATTACGCTTTGCCTGGGACGAACGGCCTCCGGCGGGCGGATTGCCACGCCAGTGTGAGCACTGGCTCGCAATGACAGGAATGGCGGCCTCGCGCTGCCGGTGGCAGGTGAAGCGAGGGCGCAATTTCCGCAGCGGTCGAAAACCCGGAGGATGAGCGTAAGCCCGAACGGGTTTTCGGGCACCGCAAGGTGGAATGGCTGCACGGCTCCGCTCCGCCCGGGAAGACAGGACACATGTAACAACAGGAAGGAGAATCCTATGCCTCAAATCGACGCAGAGCGGCTGCGGGAATTCACAGCCGTGCTGCAAAAGTACAAGACCGGGAAGGCCGCGCTCGAGCGGCGCGTGGTCGCGGCAGAGAACTGGTGGAAGCTGCGCAACCGCTTCGAGGAGCGCCGCGGCGGCGTGAAGGACGAGGACGGCTACCGCAGCGAGAGCGGCTGGCTGCACAACGTGATCGTCTCCAAGCACGCCGACGCCATGGACGCCTACCCCGAGCCGCTGATCCTGCCCCGCGAGCCCGGCGACCGCGAGCAGGCGCGCCTGCTGAGCGCGATCCTGCCCTGCGTCCTGGAGCAGAACCGCTTCGAACGCACCTACGACCAGGCCATGTGGCAGAAGCTCAAGACCGGCACCGCCTGCTACCGCGTCGTCTGGGACGCGGAGAAGTGCGGCGGCCTCGGCGACATCGCCATCGAGCGCGTCGACCTGCTGAACCTGTTCTGGGAGCCGGGCGTGAGCGACATCCAGAAGAGCCGGTACCTCTTCTGCACCCACCTCGAGGACGAGGACAGCCTCGCCGAGCGCTGGCCGCAGCTCCGGGGCCGCCTGCGCTCCAACCCCTTCCTCGCCACGCGCTTTGTCTACGACGACGCGGTGAGCCTCGAGGGCAAGGCCACGGTCATCGAGGTCTACTACAAAAAGCGCGTCGGCGGCCGGGACGTGCTGCACTACTGCAAGTACGTCGGGGACACGGTGCTGTACGCGACGGAAGACGATCCCGCCTGTCATCCTGAGGCCGAAGGCCGAAGGATCCCCCGGACAGAACGCACCGCCCCGGATGTGTCATTCCGAGCCAGTGCGCACACTGGCGTGGGAATCCGCCCGCCGGAGGCCGTGGGTCATACGCCAGACGAAAACCAGACGCGGCCGGGGGGAGAACGGATTGCCGCGGCAGTGTGCGCACTGCCTCGCAATGACAGGGTGGACCGAGGCTGCTCCGCTCAGGATGACGCCGATATCGGCCTTTACGCCCACGGGCGCTATCCCTTCGTGTTCGACCCGCTGTTCCCGGTGGAGGGCAGCCCCTGCGGCTACGGCTTCGTGGACCTCTGCGCGAACAACCAGACCGCCATCGACCTGCTGCGCAGCGCCTTCGTCAAAAACGCCCTCGTCGGCGCGACCCCGCGCTACTTCGAGCGCGTCGACGGCGCGGTGAACGAGGAGGAGTTCCTCGATCTGACCCGGCCGCTCGTGCACGTCAGCGGCAACCTCGGCGAGGACAGCCTGCGGCAGATCGGCTTCGCGGGCCTGCCGGGGGCCTATCTGGCCGTGCTCGAGAGCACGATCCGCGAGCTGCGCGAGACCAGCGGCAACACCGAGACCGCCACCGGCACCGTGCACACCGGCGTCACCGCCGCCTCCGCGATCGCGGCGCTGCAGGAGGCCAGCGGCAAGGGCAGCCGCGACGCCTCCCGCGCGTCCTACCAGGCCTTCGCGGAGATCGTGGAGCTGTGCATCGAGCTGATCCGCCAGTTTTACACCCTGCCGCGGCAGTTCCGCATCACGGGCGCGGGCGGGGAGGACTACGTGCGCTTCTCCAACGCCGCGCTGCTCCCGCGCCCGCTGCTCGCCCCGGACGGGAGCGCGCTCGGCCTCGCGGCCCCGGTCGTCGACGTGAAGGTCAGCGCCCAGCGGCGCAGCGCCTACTCGCGCCTGAGCCAGAACGAGCTGGCCATGGAGCTCTGCCGCCTCGGCCTCTTCGAGCCGGGCCGCGAGCAGCAGGCGCTGAGCTGCCTGGAGCTCATGGAGTTCGACGGCAAGGACGCGCTGCTGGCGCGCCTCGGGGCGGGGCTCCGGCTGCGGGAGCGGCTGGAGGAGCTCGGGAAGTGGAGGGCGCTGGCGCTGGCCCTCGCGGTGGCGGAGGCTGGAAAAACCTCCGCAGGCACGGCGACGGATTCTCGCATCAACGCACTCATCGTCAGGATGCGCCGCCATCCCGAACGCGATTTCAAGATTGACGCGTTGACGGAGGAGCTTGGCCTTTCAGCGAATACCCTTCTCGCCCGTTTCCGCAGGCTTACGGG
>JAFXTM010000080.1 GCA_017535865.1 Oscillospiraceae bacterium | reverse complement strand
TCCCGCGGCGACCACCGTCCCGTCCGCGCGCAGGCCCACCGTATGATAACTGCCCGCCGCGACCGCCATGAGGTTTTCCCATTTGGAGACCTTGCACTGGCCTAATATGTTGCTTCCCGCGGCGACCGCCGTGCCGTTTTTCCGCAGCGCGACGGTATGGGAAGCGCCCGCCGCGACCGTCGGGCTCTTCTGCAGGGCGAAAAGCTCCTCCCAGGCTGCCCGGATGCGCACCCGCGCCAGGGCCGCCTGTTTCGGGCTGTCCTTGTAGGTCCCGAGCGTCTCGAAGGTCTCCGCCGCCTCAACGAGCCGTCCCTTTTCCAGCAGCGCCGACGCCTTCCGATACGCCGCTTCCTTTCGGAGCCCGGCGCTGTCCTTATAGTCCCCGAACGCCGTGAAGGCCTCGATCGCCTCGTCGTATTTCCCCGCCGCCAGCAGCGTGAGCGCGTCCTGATAGGCGGCCTCATATTTGGCCTCCTGCGCCGCCGTCACCCGCTCCGCGCTGTCCCGGTAGTCTTCGAGGGCCTTGAAGGCCTCGATCGCCTCGTCGTACTCGCCTTCCTCCAGCAGCCGGAGCGCCGCCTGATAGTCCGGCTCATATTGGATCGCGGCTATCTGCGCCGCGCTGTCCTTATAGTCTCCGAGCGCCGTGAAAACCGCGGCCGCCTCGCCGTACTTCTCCTCCTCCAGCAGCTCCAGCGCCATCTGATAGGCCGCTTCTTCGTACGCGCCTTCCCTCAGCAGCGCGAGCGTCAGCTCATGGACGGCCTCATACCGGGCCTCCTGCGCCGCCTTCATCCGCGCCGCGCTGTCCTTATAGTCCCCGAGCGCCTCGAAGGCTTCGGCCGCCTCGCTGTACTTCCCTTCCCCGAGCAGCGCGAGCGCCGCCTGATAGGCCGGTTCATACCTGGCAAAGGCCGCCTGCGCCGCGCTGTCCTTGTAGTCTCCGAGCGCCTCGAAGGCTTCTGCCGCCTCCTCGCGCTTCTCCTCCTCCAGCAGCGCCAGCGCCGCCCGGTAGGCCGGTTCGCAGCGCGCCTCGATCAGCCGCCAGGCGCTGTCCTTGTAGTCCCCGAGCGCCTCGAAGGCCGCGGCCGCCTCCTCGAACTTCTCTTCCTCCAGCAGCCCCAGCGCCGCCTCGTAAGCCGCGAGCTTCTCCGCCTCCGCTTTGGCCTCTCTTGCCGCCGCAGCCTGTTCCGCGCTGTCCTTATAGTCCCCGAGCGCCTCGAAGGCCTCGGCCGCCTCGTCGTACTTCTCTTCTTTCAACAGCGCCAGCGCCGCCGTGTAAGCCGCGAGCTTTTTCGCCTCCTCTTCGGCCTCCCTTGCCGTCTTCGCGAGCGCAGCGCTGTCCCTGTAGTCTCCGAGCGCCGTGAAAACGGCGGTCGCCTCCCCGAACTTTTCCTCCTTCAGCAGTCCCAACGCAAGCTCATAGACGGCCTCATACCGGGCCTCCAGCGCCGCCTTCATCTGCTCCGTGTTGTCCCTGTACTCCCCGAGCGCCGCGAAAGCCGCGGCCGCCTCGCCGTACTTGCCTTCCTCCAGCAGCGCCAGCGCCGCCTGATAGGCCGCCTCATACCGGATCGCAGCCGCCTGCGCCGCGCTGTCCTTATAGTCTCCGAGCGCGTCGAAGGCTTCCGCCGCCTCGTCTTGCTTTCCTTCCTCCAGCAAGGCAAGCGCCGCCCGGTAAGCCGGCTCGCAGCGCGCCTCGATCAGCCGCCCGGCGCTGTCTTTATAGTCTCCGAGCGCCGCAAAGGCCGCGGCCGCCTCGTCGAAGTTCTCTTCCTCCAGCAGGGCGAGCGCCGCCCGGTAGGCTGCGAGATTTTCCTTTTCCGCTTTGGTCTCTCTTGCCGCCGCCGCCTGCTCGGCGCTGTCCTTGTAGTCTCCGAGCGCGTCGAAGGCCGCGGCCGCTTCGTCGTACTTCTCTTCCTGCAGCAAGGCATGCGCCGCCCGGTAGGCCGGCTCCTTTCTCGCCGCCTCCGCCTGCGCCGCGCTGTCCTCATAGTCCCCGAGCGCGGTGAAAATATCCGCCGCCTCCTTGAAGCTCTCCTCCTCCAGCAGCATCGACGCCAGCCGATAGACCGCCTCGTGGTACTCCCCTTCCGCCAGCAGCGTCACCGCAGCCTGATAGACGGCTTCTCTCCCGGCTTCCAGCGCCGCAGCCGCCTGTTCGGCGCTGTCCTTATAGTCTCCGAGCGCCGCGAAGGCCGCGGCCGCCTCGCTGTATCTTCTCTCAAGGAACAGCCGGAGCGCCGCCCGGTAGGCCGGCTCCTTCCTCGCCGCCTCCGCCTGCGCCGCGCTGTCCTTATAGTTTCCGAGCGCCGTGAAGGCCGCGGCCGCCTCGTCGAATTTACCCGCTCTGAACAGCCGGAGCGCCGCC
Source organism: Oscillospiraceae bacterium (assembly GCA_017535865.1). Classification (GTDB taxonomy): domain Bacteria; phylum Bacillota; class Clostridia; order Oscillospirales; family Oscillospiraceae; genus Limivicinus. Next base: position 13,773 of record JAFXTM010000080.1, on the reverse strand, counting down.
TGATAGGCCGCCTCCGTCTTCGCCTCCCGCGCCGCCGTCACCTGCGCCGCGCTGTCCTTGAAGTCTCCGAGCGCCTCGAAGGCCGCGATCGCCCGGTCGTATTTCCCGGCCTCCAGCAGCGCCAGCGCGTAGAGATACTGCTCCTCCAGGATCGGGGTCGTGATCTCCGCGTCGTACAGCGCGGCGAAGTTCGAGCAGTCCGCCTTGAAGGAATAATGCGTCAGATCCCGGTCGCTCCGCAGCAGATAGAAACCGACCTGCCCGTCCTTCGCGGACAGGGCCTCGATCACCGGCGCGGCGTTCCCCAGGATCGCGATCCTGTCGTCGCCCACGGACAGCAGGCCCTCAAAGGAAGACACTTTTCCGTTCGGGGCCTTGACGGCGACGCTCCAGTCAATGTCGGCGGCGGTCTTGTTCCGGATCAGGCCGTCGTTCTCGTACAGCCGGATCGAGACGCCGTCGAAGTCCACGAGGATCTCCGCCCCGAGCGGCGCGTCGTCGAGCGCCGCGGTGGAATACGTCCCCTGGAACGGCTTGCCGTTGACAAGGTAATACTCCTCCGTCAGGTCCCCGAACACGTCCCTGTAATACTCCTTGACCCAGAGCTCCGCACCGAGCGCCGCCGCGCTCCCGCCGTCGAACACGCACAGCGGCAGCAGCATGGCGAAGCAGAGGAGGATAGCGAGCAGTTTTTTCATAGCGGCCTCCCAAAGGAAAAATCGGTATGTTCTGTGTGTTTCATCATACCATAGCCACCGTCCGGGGCACAAGACTTTTCTCGGGCGGCGAAGGATCCCCCGGATAACAGACAAAAAGCAGATCCGGCGCGTCCAAAGGGAACTACGGATTGCCACACCAGTGACGTCGGTCACTGGTTCGCAATGACAGGACCGGGGTCGGTGCGTATCCGCCCCTACAATGTGGGACAAAGGCCGTCGTGAGAATGTAGGGGCGGCTATCAGCCGCCCGCCCGTTCCCGGACCGGGCTTGAACGCCGCGGCACGTTTTTGTCATTGCGAGCCAGTGCTCACACTGGCGTGGCAATCCGCCCGCCGGAGAATTGTCCGCTGCCGCCGCCGGGGGGCGGATGCAGGCGGCGGACAATTTCCGCAGCGTTTTTCGGGCACCGCAAGGTGTGCAACAGACAAAAAGCAGATCCGGCGCGTCCAAAGGGAACTGCGGATTGCCACACCAGCCTGCGGGCTGGTTCGCAATGACAGGAGGACCGGGGCTGTCCCTCCGCACGGGGGCTCCTTCGCTCCGCTCAGGGCGACATGTCATAAAAATAAAATCGTATCCAAGCCGGGGAAGCCTTGACTTTCCCGGCGAAACTTGTTAAAATAAGCCGTCTCAATTGGATAGAGTTTATCCGAAGCAAGATACGACCGCCCATTCCCCGCGCGGGGACGGGCCAAGGCCAGACGGACAGCCGGGTCGAATGCCGAAATCCGCAGGTGCGGCGGCAACTTCTGTTGCCTTATTGATTGCGTTAGAAGCGCAAGTTTTATAAGTTGGTTACTCTATAACCAGTGCTTAACAGCATACAAACTTGTGAAATGGTCAATAAGAGTAGTAAAAGTAATCTTTGCTATATAGACTCTGAATCCATTGTGAACACGGCCTCCTCCTGAGAGGGAGGGGTATATCGTGTCCGATCATGCAGGTGACGTGTGCGTTGGCATACGTCATTTTTTCATGCGCTCACGAAACCGGCGTTTCGCGGGCGGGGACAGGCCGCTTTTGTCTCAGGGCGTTTTTGAGCCGGCGGAGCCGCCTCAAGGACCGATCTGGTTTTCTCCGGGCTGCGAAACGAAAAGGCCCTGTGTCTTTCGCGGCCGGCATTCATTATTTGTGTTTTGGGGGACAGTGGGATGAACAAGATCATCGAGCTGAAGAACGTGACCAAATCCTTTGACGGGCAGGTCGTGCTGGACAACATCAACCTCTATATCTACGACAACGAGTTCCTCACGCTGCTCGGCCCCTCCGGCTGCGGCAAGACCACGACCCTGCGCATCATCGCCGGCTTCGAGACCGCCGACGAGGGCGACGTGATCTTCATGGGCGAGAACATCAACGCCGTGCCGCCCCACAAGCGCAACGTCAACACCGTCTTCCAGCGCTACGCCCTCTTCCCCCATCTGAACGTGTTTGAGAACGTGGCCTTCCCCCTGCGCGAGAAGCGCGTGCCGAAGGCCGAGATCGAATCCCGCGTGACCGAGATGCTGCATCTCGTGGCCCTCACCGGCTTTGAAAAGCGCAGCGTGACCAGCCTCTCCGGCGGCCAGCAGCAGCGCGTCGCCATCGCGCGCGCCCTCGTGAACAACCCCAAGGTCCTGCTGCTGGACGAGCCGCTCGCCGCGCTCGATCTGAAGCTGCGCAAGGACATGCAGCAGGAGCTGAAAAAGATCCAGAAGGCCACCGGCATCACCTTCATCTTCGTCACCCACGACCAGGAGGAGGCGCTGTCGATGTCCGACACCGTGGTCGTCATGTCCGAGGGCCGCATCCAGCAGATCGGCACCCCCGTGGACATCTACAACGAGCCGAAGAACGCCTTTGTGGCGGACTTCATCGGCGAGAGCAACATCCTCGACGGCGTCATGCTCGACGACCGCAAGGTCAGCTTCGCCGGCCATGTCTTCGACTGCGTGGACACGGGCTTCGGCAAGCGCACGCCCGTAGACGTCGTGGTCCGGCCCGAGGACGTGGACATCGTGCCCGAGGCGAAGGGCATGCTCAGGGGCGTCGTGACCGCCGTCACCTTCCTTGGCGTGTACTACGAGATCATCGTGGACATCAAGGGCTTCAAGTGGATGATCCAGACCACCGACTTCGTGGACGTGGACGAGCACATCGGCCTGAGCATCGAGCCCGACGCCATCCACATCATGGCCAAGTCCGAATACTCCGGCATGTTCGGCGACTACTCCTCCTTCTCGATGGAGATGGACGAGATCGGCGAGCTGGAGGAGGAGCAGCTGGAGGAGCTGGGCGAGCTGGTCGATCCCGACGAGCCGGCCGAGGCGCCCGCGGCGGAAAGCGAGACGGACGCATGAAGAATCCGAACGCCGTCCGCCGCCGCTCGACGCGGATCGAGCGGTTCTGCCTCGGCCCCTACTCGGCCTGGGCCGTGCTGTTCATCGTGGTGCCGCTGCTCTTCGTGGCCTACTACGCCTTCACCGACAACAGCTTTCACTTCACCACCGCGAACATCACGCGCTTTTTCACCGCGACCTCGAGCGTCACGGATGAGACCGGCGCCGCGCGGGAGGTGCACACCTATCTGCTGATCTTCGGCCGCTCGCTGAAGCTGGCCGTGATTTCGACCGTCCTCTGCCTGCTCATGGGCTACCCCGCGGCCTACATCATCGCCCGCGCCCCGGCCCGCACGCAGAAGATCATGATCACGCTCATCATGATCCCCATGTGGATGAACTTCCTGATCCGCACCTACGCCTGGATGACGATCCTGCAGGACACCGGCATCCTCAATTCCTTCCTCTCGGCGCTGCACCTGCGGCGCGTCCACATCATCGGCACCGAGAGCGCCGTCGTCATCGGCATGGTCTACGACTACTTCCCCTACATGATCCTGCCGATCTACTCGGTCATGGCCAAGATGGACCTGAAGCTCCTCGAGGCCGCGCGGGATCTCGGCTGCAACGGCTTCGGCGTGCTGCGCCGCGTGATCTGGCCGCTGAGCCTGCCGGGCGTGATCTCCGGCGTCACGATGGTGCTGATCCCCTCGATCTCCACCTTCTATATCTCCCAGAAGCTCGGCAACGGCAAGTTCTATCTGATCGGCGACGCGATCGAGGGCCAGTATGTGGCCAACAACCTGCACTTCGCCGCCGCCATCGCCTTCATCCTGATGGTCATCCTGCTCGCGGCCATGGCGTTCATGCAGCGCGGCGCGAACAAAAAGGCCATGGCCTGAGGAGGGACGCACGATGAAAATGAAACCGCTCTCCAAGGTCTACACGGCGCTGGTGCTCCTGTTCCTCTTCGCGCCGATCCTGATCCTGCTGGTCTTCTCCTTCAACCAGAGCAAGAGCCTCTCGGTCTTCTCCGGCTTCACGCTCTACTGGTACCGCGAGCTCTTCCGCGACGCGGAGACGCTCAAGGCCGTGCGCAACACCCTGCTGCTGGCCGTCTCCTCCTCGCTGCTCGCGACCGCGATGGGCACCGCCGCCGCGGTGGGCATCCACCGCCTGCGCAGCAAGTACCTGCGCGCCGCGCTCGACACCGTGACCAACATCCCCATGATCAACCCCGACATCATCACCGGCATCTCGCTGATGCTGATGTTCGTCTTCGTCGGGCGGCTCTTCGGCGCGGCCACGAGCCTGAACTTCGCCACCATGCTCATCGCGCACATCACCTTCTCCCTGCCCTACGTCATCCTGCAGGTGCTGCCCAAGCTCCAGCAGATGGACAAGGCCCTGCCCGAGGCCGCGATGGACCTCGGCTGCACGCCGCTGCGCGCTTTCTGGAAGGTGGAGATCCCCGAGATCCTCCCCGGCGTGCTGACCGGCCTGATCATGGCCTTCACGCTCTCGCTCGACGATTTCGTCATCAGCTACTTCACCGCCGGCAACGGCTTCCAGACTCTGCCGATCCGCATCTACAACATGACGAAAAAGACCGTCACGCCGAAGATGTACGCCCTCGCGACCATCATCTTCTTCGTCATCCTCGCGCTGCTGCTCATCTCCAATCTCTCCGACGACGACACCGACCGGAAGCTCAAAGCCGCGCGCGAGAAGCGCAAAGCCAAACGCGCCGCCGCGGGCTGAGCCCCCCGCTTCGCAGGGGACGGAGCCCGGTCCGAAAAACGGACTCATTTCCATTTTCAATACAGGAGGTAATCCCATGAAGAAACTCACCGCTCTGCTGCTCGCCGCCGTCCTGCTCTGCGCCGTCCTGCTCTCCGGCTGCGGCGGCAAGACCGAGACCCTGACCCTGAACGTCTACAACTGGGGCGAATACATCTCCGACGGCTCCGAGGGCTCCTTCGACACCGTGCGCGAGTTCGAGAAGTGGTATGCCGAAGCCTACAAGCAGAGCATCCACGTCAACTACGACACCTACGCCAGCAACGAGGACATGTACAACAAGCTCTCCACCGGCGCCGTGAGCTACGACGTCGTCGTGCCCTCCGATTATATGATCGCGCGCATGATCAGCGAGGACATGCTCCAGCCGCTGAACTTTGACAACATCCCCAACTACCGGTATATCAGCGACCAGTTCCGCAGCCTCTACTACGACCCCGAGAACCTCTACTCCGTGCCCTACACCTACGGCGTGATCGGCATCATCTATAACGCCAACGTCGTCGACGAGGCCGACGCGGGCGGCTGGGATCTGATGTGGAACCGGGCCTACGCCGGGAACATCCTGCAGTTCAACAACTCCCGCGACGCCTTCGGCACGGCCCAGTACAAGCTCGGGCTCGACGTGAACAGCAGCGATCCCGCCGTCTGGGATCAGGCCCTGGCCGAGCTCAAGGCCCAGGCCCCGCTGGTCAAGAGCTATGTGATGGACGAGATCTACAACATGATGGAGTCCGGCGAGGCCGCCATCGGCGCCTACTACGCCGGGGACTACTTCACCATGCTCGACAACCAGTCCGAGAACGTCGATCTGCGCTTCTACTACCCCGAGCGCACCAACTACTTCTTCGACGCGATGTGCATCCCCAAGTCCGCCCAGCACAAGGAGCTCGCGGAGATCTTCATCAACTACATGCTCTCCGAGGAGCCGGCCATCGCCAACGCCGAGTATATCTGCTACGCCTCCCCCAACTCCCTCGTCTACGAGAACGCGGACTACGCCGACGAGATGGGCGAGGAGGCCATGGAGATCCTCTACCCCGAGCTGGAGGACTTCACCGCGCTCTACAACGAGTACGCCTACCGCAACCTCGACCAGGCTACCCTCGATTACCTCAACACCCTCTGGGAGGCGCTCAAGATCAGCTGAGCTGGCGCGATCAGCAAGACAGAAAACGGATCGCCGCACCGGTGCGCATACCGGTGCGGCGATCCGTTTTTCTGCGGGCGTACGGGAAAGCGCAGCCGCCCGCGAAGGGTCTCGCTCGCTCACTCCTCCGTCCCTTCGATGTACAGCTCCTCACACGCCTGCTGCGCTCGGACAAGGATCTCCCCCGCCCGGGCCGTGTTGCCCGCGGCAAGGGCGTCAAGCGCGTCGGTGACTCGATTGAAGAGCAGCAGATACATTTTTTTGAACATTTTTCTCCCTCCGTTATGCGTCAAAACTGCGTCATTTTTACATTTGACTATACTATGACGCTAAACTTTTGTCAACACTTCGTCACGGAGGCTGACAGCATGACCGACAACAAAGCGCGCTACACGCTCCGCATCGACGCGGCGCTTCTGGAAAAGCTCGGCTACATCGCCGAATACGAGGGACGCACCAAAAACCGCGAGCTCGAACAGCTCATCAAAAAGCGCATACGGGATTTTGAGACGGAACACGGAGAGATCCCCTCCGCATAAAAACCCCGGGAGCCCGCACGGATGTGCGGGCTCCCGGGGTTTTTCTTTTTTCTTCTCTTACAGCAGCCGCTCGACCTCATCGCGCTCCGGCATGGAGCGGATCGCGCCCTTGCGGGTCGTGACGATGTAGGCGGCGGTGTTGGCGAAGCGCAGCATCTCATGCAGGTCGTACTCCGTCAGGTCGTCCAGCCCGTGCTCGAGCACGTAGTTCAGCACGCAGGCGCAGAAGGTGTCGCCCGCACCGGTGGTCTCGATCACGCCGCCTCGCCGGCAGCCCGGCTCGAAGGCGCGCAGCCCGCCGTAATAAGCGTAGCTTCCCTCCGCCCCGGCGGTCACGTTCAGCAGGCGGATGTTCGGATAGAGCGCCTGCAGCTTCGCCGCGCCCGCGTCAAAGTCCTCCTCGCCGGTCATGAACACGATCTCGTTGTCGGAGATCTTCAGGATGTCGCACTGCCCGAGGCCCCAGGCGATCTGCTCCCGCGCCGCGTCGAGGCTCGGCCAGAGCGGCTCGCGCAGGTTCGGGTCGAAGGACAGCAGCGCCCCGGCCTCCTTCGCCTCGCGCACGGCCTCGAGCGTCGCGGAGAGGCAGGGCTCGTCGGTCAGGGAGAGCGTGCCGAAGTGGAAGATGCGGCAGCCGCGTACCCGCTCGAGGTCCAGCTCCTCCGCGCGCAGGCGGATGTCCGCGCCGGGCTTGCGGTAGAAGCTGAAGTCGCGGTCGCCGTTGGGGAAGGTGTGCACGAGCGCGAGCGTGGTCGGGATCTCCGCATCCCGGCGCAGGCCGCGGGTGTCGATCCCGGCCTCGCGGACGGTCCGCTCCAGCATGTCGCCGAAGCTGTCCTGCCCAACCTTGCCCAGAAAGGCGCAGCGCTTGCCGAGCTTGCGGAGCATGGCGAGCACGTTCGCGGGCGCGCCGCCGGGGTTGGCCTCGAAAAGCTGATTGCCCTGCTCGCTCAGGCCGCTCTGGGTCATGTCCACCAGCAGCTCGCCGAGCGCGGTCACGTCAAAGACTTTGTTCTCCATCGTCGTATCTCCTTTTCAGATTGATGTCAGTCCGAGCTCCGCGAAGGCGATGGCGAGCCCGTCCTCCTCCACGGCGGGGCAGACGAGGTCGCTGAGCTCCTTGAGGGCGGGGCTGCCGTTGGCCATGCAGACGCTCGTCCCGACCGTCCGGACCATCTCCCGGTCGTTCATGCTGTCTCCGAAGCCGACCGTGTCCGCAAGCTCCACGCCGAAGGCCGCCGCGATGCGCTTGACACCGCTGCCCTTGTCGAACTTCCGGTTGATGAGCTCGCCGTTTACGCAGCCGGACGCCGGGTCGTCATGCACGAGGAAGAAGAACGCCCCCTCCATGGCCTCCCGCGCCTGCGCAAGCTGTTCGGGCCGCGCGCAGCTGAAGAGCATCTTGTACACCGGCGTGCCGTCGTACTCCGTCATCGGGCGGAAACCGAGCTCCTTTTCCAGCTGCCGCCGCCAGCGCAGCAGTTCGCTGTTGCCGCCGGCGCTCGCCGCCAGAAACTCCGCCACGCCCTCGTCGCAGAAGCTGTCGTCGCGCGTCTCGACGTTCAGATACACGCCCCCCTCCCGGAAAGCGCGCACCGCGCACGATCGCTGCTCCTCCGTCATCGGGCAGTCGAAGAGCAGTTCATCGCCGGCAAAGACGTAACCGCCCGCGCTCGCGACCGCGCCGTCGAAGCCGAAGCCGAGCACCGGCAGGAGCATGCCGCGGTTGCGCCCCGAGCAGAGGAACACCCCGTGTCCCGCCGCGCGGGCGGCGCGGATCGCCTCCAGCGCGCTCGCCGGCGGGGTGTTCGTACCCGCCGGGGTCAGCGTCCCGTCGACGTCGAGAAAGATGAGCCTCCGCCTCACGTCGCGTTCTCTTCCCCGAAGTCGCACAGCAGCCAGCGGAAGCCGCCCGAGGGCAGCGTCACGGCGAACTTGTCCACTTCCCCGCCGTCGAGCAGATCGTGATAGTCCCCGAGCTCGGTCAGCGAGACGGTCTTTTCCCATTCGGAGAAATTGAACAGGCCGATCAGCTTCTCGCCGCGGCAGTAGCGCCCGATGCCGAGCACGCCGTCGTCGCGGGTGTTGACGATCCAGACGTCGGCCGCGCCGTCGAAGACGCGGTGCTCCGCGCGCAGCTGTTCGAGCCGGCGCAGCGCGGAGAAGATCCGCCCCTCGACGCTCTCCGGATCGTGCCGCCGCCCGGCGGCCTCCCAGTCGAGCTTTCCGCGGTGCAGGAAGCGGCTGTCCGCCGCCTTGAGCGGATCCTCGTGATAGCCGTAGTCGTTCTCCTGCCCGATCTCGTCCCCGCTGTACAGCACGGGGATGCCGCTGAGCGTGAACATGTAGGCGTGGAGCATGAGGTCCATCCGCAGCGCCCAGGCGATCTTCGCTTCATCCCCCTCGTACCGCGCACTCTCCAGCCCGCAGAGCGAGGCCGTCGTCCCGCAGAGGCGGGCGTCGCCCAGGCGCGGGTCGTTGTTGTAGAGCTCTCCGCGGGCGGGGCTGCCCTCCCAGTCGCCGGTCAGGTAGTCGTTGAGGAACTTCTTGTGGGAGACCTCCCCCATCCCGAACTGCGCGAGGAAGGGGTAGTCGAGGCCCCAGCCGATGTCGTCGTGGCAGCGCAGGTAGTTGAGGAAGCTGTACTCCTTCGGCAGGGCGAAGACCTGCCCGAGCTGGTGGCGCAGCAGACGCACGTCCTTCGTGGCGACGGTGTGCCAGGTGCTGGCCATCGTGGTGACGTTGTAGAGCAGGTGGCACTCCGGCTTTTCGACGCTGCCGAAATAGGGCACGACCTTGCTCGGCTCCATCACGACCTCGCCCAGCAGCAGGCAGCCGGGGCAGACGATCTCGCAGACCATGCGCATCATGCGCACGAGCGTGTGCACCTGTGGGAGGTTGCGGCAGTTCGTGCCGAGCTCCTTCCATATGTAGGGCACCGCGTCGAGGCGGATGATGTCCACGCCCCGGTTGCAGAGGTAGAGCATGTTCTCGGTCATGTCGTTGAAGACGACGGGGTTGAGGTAATTCAGGTCCCACTGGTAGGGGTAGAAGGTCGTCATGACGACCTTGCCCGCCTCCCCGCACCAGGAGAAGTTCCCCGGCGCGGTGGTCGGGAAGACCTGCGGCACCGTCTTTTCAAATTCCCGCGGCACGCTCCAGTCGTCGTAGAAGAAATAGCGGTCCTGATACGCCTTCTCCCCGGCCCGGGCGCGGCGCGCCCACTCGTGGTCCTCGCTCGTGTGGTTCATCACGAAGTCGAGGCAGAGGGCGATGCCGCGGCCGTGGCAGTCCTCCGCCAGCGCGGCGAGGTCCGCCATCGTGCCGAGCTCCGGCTCGACCTTCCGGAAGTCCGCGACCGCGTAGCCGCCGTCGCTGCGGCCCGCCGGGCTCTCCAGCAGCGGCATCAGGTGCAGGTAGTTCACCCCGCACTCCTCGATGTAATCGAGCTTCTCCCGCACGCCGCGGAGCGTGCCCGCGAAGGCGCTGACGTACATCAGCATGCCGACCAGCTCGTGCCCCTTGTACCAGGCGGGATCGGCCTCGCGCGCTTCGTCCAGCGCACGCAGCGGATCGGAGCGCTGCTCCCAGCAGCGGTGGAGCATTTCCGCGAAATAGGCCCAGGCCTGTTCGTTGTTCGGATAGAGCTGATTGTAGAGCTCCGCGAGCTCCTCGCCGTGCCTGGCGAAACGTGAGCGGAACGATGCGTCCCAAAGGCTCTTGTCCATGGCGTTCTCTCCTTGTTCTGTCTTTTTCGGATCGCTTCTCTGTCGATACTCCATTGCTTTTATTATATGGGAAAGGCCGTCTGAAATCAAGCCTCGCCGCCCGGCGCGGCGTGTTTATTTTGCCGATTTCTCCACATACTACCGGCAGAAACGGAGGAATGACCATGGCAAAACGCATCGGCGGGCGAACGCGGGCGCTGGAGCGGCCGCCGGCTGTCCGCGCCTGGGCCGCGCTGGGCGGCAAAAAGGAAGGCGAGGGGCCGCTGCGGCGCGGCTTCGACCGGCTCTCGGAGGATTCGTACTTTGGAGAAGGGAGCTGGGAGAAGGCGGAGACCCGCATGCTGCGCGACTGCTTCGCCCTCGCCTGCGCCAAGGCGGGGCTTTCCCCGCAGGCGCTCGACTGCGTCCTCACGGGCGACCTGCTCAACCAGTGCGTGAGCTCCGCCTTCGCCGTGAAGGACAGCGGCGTACCGCACTGGGGGCTCTACGGGGCCTGCTCCACGATGGCGGAAAGCCTCGCGCTCGGGGCGCTGTTGCTCGACGGCGGCGCGGCCGCGCGCGTCTGCGCGCTGACCGGTTCCCACTTCTGCACAGCGGAGCGGCAGTACCGCTTCCCGCTCGAGTATGGCGGCCAGCGCACGCCCACCTCCCAGTGGACCGTGACCGGGGCCGGGGCGGTGATCCTCGACGCGGCCGGGAGCGGCCTGCGCCTCACGCAGGTGACGCCCGGCCGGATCGTGGACGCGGGCGTGGCAGACGCGACGCACATGGGCGGGGCCATGGCGCCCGCGGCCTTCGACACGCTCTCCGCGCACTTCGCCGACACGGGCCGCTCCCCCGCCGACTATGACGCGATCTTTACCGGGGACCTCGGCGCGCTCGGCCACGACATCCTCGAGGACCTGTTCCGGCGGCAGGGCACGGAGCTCGGCGTGCGCTATATGGACTGCGGCGTGCTGATCTACGACGCGGCGGCGCAGGACGTCGGGGCCGGCGGCTCCGGATGTGGCTGCAGCGCGGCCGTGCTCTGTGCGCAGATCCTCCCCGGTATGGAAAAGGGCATCTGGGACCGCGTGCTCTTCGCCGCCACGGGGGCGCTCATGTCCCCGACCAGCGCCCAGCAGGGGGAGAGCATCCCCGGCGTCTGTCACGCGATCGTACTGGAGAGGGGGGACTGAGACGGAGACGCTGCTGACCTGTGCCAAAGCCTTCGCCGCCGGCGGGCTGCTCTGCCTGCTCGGACAGCTGCTGATCGACTACACGCGCCTCAGCCCGGCGCGCATCCTGACCGCCTTCGTCGTCGCCGGGGTCGCGCTCGGCGCGCTGGGGCTCTACCAGCCCTTCGCGGACTGGGCCGGGGCGGGGGCTGCGGTCCCGCTCACGGGCTTCGGGAACCTGCTGGCGAAGGGCGTGAAAAAGGCCGTGGCCGAGCAGGGCCTGCTCGGCGCCTTCACGGGCGGCTTCAGCGCCGCCTCCGGCGGCACCGCCGCGGCGGTCGTCTTCGGCCTGCTCGCCGCGCTGCTGTTCCGCCCGCAGGATAAAAACAAATGATGGCCGATACGCCTCCCTTTATTTGACATATCACAGCACAATGTCTATAATGAAAGAAAGACCGGGCGCCCCGGCGTCCGGATCGGATAATTCATTATGGGAGGAACCGCCATGAAGAAACTGCTTTCGATCCTGCTCGCCCTCGCGCTGCTCACCGCGCTCGGCGCCGTCGCCTGCGCGGACGCGCTGCCCGCGCCGGAACCCGACGAGACCAATATGTTCGGCGTGGACAAGAACATCAACATCGCCACGCTGGACCAGTATCTCGGCCGTGACGACGTGGCCTACCGCGACGTGCGCATGCTCTTTGACCCCGCCGACTACGCCGCCATCGGCGGCAACGCGGACCTCGCCTCGACCGTCGAGGGCTTCCGCATCGTGCCCTATCCCTATCTCGCCACGCTGAGCGCGCTGCCCGTCGAGGGCGCCTATGCCGCCGAGACCCTCTTCACGCTGACCTGGAACGAGGACGGCAGCATCGCCTCCGCCACGCCGAACTACGAGGAGTCCATGCTGGTCCTCGAGGATCTGTTCCCGAAGGACAAGGCCATCTTCCTGATGTGCGGCGGCGGCGGCTACGCCGGGATGACCAAGTCCCTGCTGATCTTCCTCGGCTGGGATCCGGAGCTGCTGTACAACGTGGGCGGCAACTGGGCCTATGAGGGCGATCACGGCGTGGAGCTGATCCAGTACTCCGAGGACGCCAACGGCAACGACTACTTCTGCACCTGGCGCGCCGATTACGCTCTGATCGACTTCAGCCGTCTGCACCCCGTCTCCTGAGGCTGAGGCGCGATGACAGGCAGACGCGTTCTCTGCATCGCCCTGATGCTGTGCCTGCTCCTCGGCTGCGGCGCGGCCCAGGCCTTTGCGGAGCTCAAGACCATCCCCTACACCCAGTACGCCAGCGGCGGCACGCCGACGGAGCTGGAGGCGGTGATCCTGTTTGAGAACAAGAACTCCACCTTCACCCGCTATCAGGTGGCTTTCACCTCCTGCACCTGCCGCGGCGCGGAGAGCAATTACCGCTCGGTGATGTACATCGAGCTCCTGAACACCAAGGACACCGCGGACGAGGCGGCGATCCGTTCGATCTGCTTCGGCGAGAAGGACGGCTTCACCGTGGGCATGTGGGGCGACAGCGATCCGGTCTTCATGCGGCCGGACTACACGAAGGAGTACATGGACGCGAACTTCGTGCAGAAGCTCGTCGGGACGACCAAAGCCCAGTACGACGCCTGGGAGGGCTACGGGGACATCCTCGAGGCCGTGGACGTGGACGCCGTCGCGGGAGCGACCGTCTCCGTCAGCAACGTCACCTCAGTGATCCGCGCGCTCTTCCAGTACCACGCGGACAAGTATTACAAGTGACACAGCGGAATCGGAAAAGATCCGGCGGGACCTCCGCCGGATCTTTTCCCGTCCTGTCTCTTCAAAGACAGAACAGAAAACGGAGCGGCTGCCACCGCTCCGTTTCCTATTTGGTGAGGACAAAATGAAAAAGATGAAAACTGTTGCTTGCTATTGTGTATTATAGCGTTCAAATGTTTCACAAATAAGATAAAAGTTGTTTCGTAATTGTTAAATAAAAAATTGGCTTATGTAAACTTTCTTTTCTGGTATCCTGCACAAAAACCGGGCTGCTTTCGTCCCGGTCTCCCCCCTTCCATCCGTCCTGCGGGCTCTTGTCTGCCGGCGCCCGGCGCGCATCCCCGAGCCTGCGGGATGAAAGGCATACGGCGCCGGCCGTTCTGGCCGGCGCCGTATGGCATGATCCGCTTTGCCCGGCACAGGTCCGGGCTCCGGACGCAGGAGATCCCGGCGCAGTTTACTGATGTGCGATAAAGAAGTAATAGAAGTGTAAAAAATTTTGCCGTTCCTATCCGGCACTTGCGCATTGTGTCGGATAGGTCGGGCGGTTATTCGGGCAAGTCCACCTTGCCAACAAAAGAATAATAAATCTCAAT
>JAFXTM010000003.1 GCA_017535865.1 Oscillospiraceae bacterium | reverse complement strand
GCTTCCTCGATGGGGATCTCCACGATGCCGCCCTCCTGCGTGGCGATGATGCAGTTGCCGCGACCCTCAGACAGCGCCTTTACCGCGTAATAGCCCATACGGGTCGCAGTCTCACGGTCACGCCCGGTGGGTGAGCCGCCGCGCTGGATGTGACCCAGAACGGTGACGCGCGGCTCGATGCCGATGGCCTCATGCAGCTTCTTGCCGATCTCGACCGCGCTGCCCGCGCCCTCGGCCACCACGATCATGAAGTGCGTGTTGCCCGCGAGACGAGAATCCTGGATGCGCTCCACCACGTCCCTCTGGAAGTCCACCGGATGCTCGGGGACAAGCACGACAGTGGCGCCGACCGCGATCCCCACATAGAGGGCCAGGAAGCCCGCGTTGCGGCCCATGACCTCCACGACGGAGCAGCGCTCGTGCGACTGCATGGTGTCGCGCAGCTTGTCGATGCACTCGATGGCGGTGTTGCAGGCCGAGTCAAAGCCGATGGTGTAATTGGTGCAGCCGACATCGTTGTCGATGGTGGCGGGAATGCCGACGACGGGGATGCCGAGACGCGAAAGCTCGAGCGCGCCGCGGAAGGTTCCGTCGCCGCCGATGGCCACGATGGCGTTCAGACCCAGCATCCTGCACGTGGCGACCGCCTTTTTCCGGCCCGCCTCGGTCATGAAATCTTCGCTTCTGGCGGTATAGAGGATCGTGCCGCCGCGGGAGAGAATGTGATTGACGCTGTCAGAGTCCATTTTTTTGAACTCGCTGTTGATCAGACCCTGCCAGCCGCGCCGGATGCCGATGCAATCGATCCCGCAGTCGAGCGCCGTGCGGACGACTGCGCGGACGGCCGCGTTCATGCCGGGAGCGTCGCCGCCGCTGGTCAGCACGCCGATCCGTTTGATTTTACCCATGGGTTGTCCTCCTGTCTGTATATGATTTCCGGTTGCTGTTTTTCGCTTTTAAATCATTATACTCCTGCCGTGCGTCGCGGTCAAGAAAAGCCGGAAAGCAGAGAACAAAAAGCGGAGGCGCTTGACAAAATGACTACGCGCTTTCCACACACTTCCCTCCGCTGTCCAGATAGAAAACCGGCGCGGCAGCAAGGATCTCCGCGAGCATGTCAGCCTTGGAACGTTCCAGACCGGCGCGGGTGTATACCGGAAAAACCTGCAGCCGCCCGCCGAGATTGCCGACGGCGGCGCCCACGGGCATGTCGCTGCGGATCGTAAGGCGAAGCGCGTCGAGCAGGGCCTCGCCGTCCGCCACGGAACCGAGAGCGGCGCCGTTGACGCTGACCGCGTCCGCCGACCGGACCTCGCCGAGGGAGAGCAGCAGCGCGTCGGAAAGCACCGCGGTATTCCCCGCGGGACGGCGCAGACGCACGCGGAGGGATTTGCGCAGTACCGGGAGAGCGGCCTCGCCGGGCAGCAGCTCGTCCGCCGCCGCTTCGGCCGCCTCGTTCGCCAGGCGGATCTGCCCGCCCGTATAGAGCCCTGTCAGCCACTGTCCGTCCACGCACACCCGATAGACTGGCTGCAGATGGACGAGCAGGAGCAGGAGCAGCGCGATCAGCGCAGCACGATAAGATTTCAGCATGGGATCACCTCCGCAAGTTAACATAATACAATGCAGGAGGCAGGTCAAGGGCTTCGACAAAACTGGTGCGGATCGCACTTTTTCCGCTCGTCAGTCCTCCGTACGCCGGACCTGTGTGGCGGAGATCTCAAAGGCGGTCCGCTGTACGGGGCCTGTTTCGGTGAGCTTGATGTAGTCCCGGCTCTGGAGCCGGCCCTCCAGATGGACCGACGTACCGGCCTCCCATGCGGCGGCTTCCCGCGCGGCGAGTCCCCAACAGATGCAGGGGAGGTAATCCGAGCGGCCGTAGCGGCGGGTCACCGCGAGCATCAGATCGCAGATCTCCCGTCCGAGCGGCGTGCAGCGCAGATTCGGCGCCTTGCACAGGGTGCCGCGGAGCCGGACGAGGTTGCCGTCCTCTTCGTCGCAGAACTCCAGCTCCCGCGCGAGCACTGTGATGACGAGCCGGGCGCCCGTCCCGCGCCGGCTGTTGAAGCTGCGCACTTCGCCCGTGACGCAGAGCTTTCCGGCTTCAGCTGGTTCGAGCGCTGCAAGCTGCTCGCTCCGGACGAGGATGTTCAGCGTGTCAGTGTTGCCGGAGAGACGCTCCACCGTCAAGGGAAAGGTATAGAAATCCAGACCGCGGCTGCTGTGGGAAAAAGCGGGCGCCGCTGCCATCACGCCGCAGAGCCTTGCGTAATTGTTCACTTCCATTCGATCCATGGTCAGGCCGTCCTTTTCGTAAGATAGTCCATCCTATTCTGCGCACACTCTTGATTATGCCCGGTAAAGCGGCTATAATAGGGACATCACTTCGACAAGGAGCGTATCAAGATGGATATCAACGAGATCCTTGAAAAATGCGACCATACCCTGCTTCGGGTCGACTGCACATCTGAAGAGATCCGCACTCTCTGCGACCAGGCGATCCGCTATCACTGCGCGAGCGTCTGCATCCCGCCCTGCCATGTGGCGGGCGCGAGGCGCTATGTTGGGGACCGGCTCACGCTCTGCACGGTCATCGGCTTTCCCAACGGCTACATGACCAGCGCGGCGAAAGCCTTTGAGGCCGCAGACGCCGTGGCCAACGGCGCTGACGAGATCGACATGGTCATCAACCTCTCCATGGTCAAGGACGGTTGCTGGGACGGCGTGGAGAAGGATATCCGCGCGGTGCGCGAGGCTACGAAGGGCAAGCTTCTGAAGGTCATCATCGAATGCTGCCTGCTGACCGAGGAGGAGAAGATCCGCCTCTGCGGCATCGTCGCCGCCTGCGGCGCGGAGTATATCAAGACCTCGACCGGCTTTTCCAAGGGCGGCGCCACGCGCGAGGACGTGAAGCTCATGCGCGAGCACAGCCCGGCCACGCTCAAAGTAAAGGCGGCGGGCGGCATCTCCTCGCTGCAGGACGCCGAGGACTTCATCACGCTCGGGGCGGACCGCCTCGGCACGAGCCGCGTGGTGAAGCTCGCGATGGAGCTTGAGAAGCTCGAGGGCGCGCCGGACGAAAACTACTGATGGAGGAAAAGAAGCGCGGTTCGGTCTGGGGCGCGGTCCTCGGCGCGGCGCTGCTGATCCTCGGCGCGGCGTTCGGGCTCCCGCGCTTCGGAACGGCCGGCCTCGTCTGGACGATCGCGGGCGCGGTGCTGCTGGGCTATAATCTATGGGCGCTCCTGCGCCGAAGCGGCAAGAGCGCGCCGCGGACCTTTTCCATGCCCGACCCCGTCGAACAGGAGCGGGAACTGGCCGCTGCGAAGGCGGAGCTCACCGAGCTGGAAAAGCGCTTCAAGAGCGGAGAAGTGGGCTACGAGGAGTATGTCCGCCTCCGCCTGGAGATCGTCAGCCGCCTGTGACATAAAAAAGTGCCTCAACGCATAAAAATCTCTTGACAAAGCCTGCGAATCCTGTTATATTATCGACGCCAATAAAGAAGGTACGGCATCCCCGTCCTCACCCGGCGGCGTTTTGAGCCAGCTGCGGTCAATAGAAGCAACGCTCCCGCGGGGGAGGATAACGCTGTTTTTATGCGCGGATGCTGTGCGTCCGCGCTTTTATTTATTCCGGAGGTGTTTCACATCGCAAACGCTGTTCATCAAATCAACGAAGAGATCCTGGACAAGGAAGTTCGCCTGATCGGTGACGAGGGCGAGCAGCTTGGCATCATGTCCGCCGCCGAGGCGCTGCGGATCGCGACCGAGCGCGAACTGGACCTGGTCAAGATCGCTCCGGGCTCCACGCCTCCCGTCTGCAAGATCATGGACTATGGTAAATTCCGTTTCGAACAGACCAAGAAGGAGAAGGAAGCCAAGAAGAACCAGCGCGTCATTGAGATCAAGGAGATCCGTATGTCCCCGGGCATCGACACCAACGATTTCAACACCAAGCTGAAGAACGGCCAGAAGTTCCTGGCCGACGGCGACCGGGTCAAGGTGTCCGTGCGTTTTCGCGGCCGCGAGATGGCGCACACCGAGATCGGCGCTCAGCTTCTGAAAGAGTTTGCGGAAAAGTGCGCGGACATCGCCAATATGGATAAAGCGCCCAAGCTGGAAGGGCGGAACATGTCCATGTTCCTCTCGCCCAAGCCCGTCACCCCGCCGAAGAAGCCGGCAAAGCCCAAAGCGCCCAAAACGGGAACGCCCGTCGAGGGATAAGCTCGTACTTGTACGGCGGTCCGCCGCCTATTAATGGAAGGAGAAACGATTATGCCCAAACTGAAGACCCACAGCGGTGCCAAGAAGAGATTCAATCTCACCAAGACCGGCAAGGTCAAACGCGCCCACGCCTATAAGAGCCACATCCTCACCAAGAAGGACAGCAAGCGCTGCCGCCGCCTGCGTTCCGAGGCATATGCCGACGTGACCAACGCAGCCACCATCAAGAAAATGATCCCTTATAAATAAGGGCAGACGCGATATAGGAGGATATACAAATGGCAAGAGTTAAAGGCGCAATGATGACCCGCAAGCACAGAAGCAAGATCCTTGGACTGGCGAAGGGTTACTGGGGCAACAAGTCCCGTCACTATAAAATGGCCAATGAGCAGATGATGAAGTCCGGCCGCTATGCTTATGTCGGCCGCAAGCAGAAGAAGAGAGACTTCCGTCAGCTCTGGATCACCCGTATCAGCGCGGGCTGCAAGGCCAACGGCATGAACTATTCCACGTTTATGCACGGTCTGAAGCTGGCCGGCCTCGACATGAACCGCAAGATGCTCTCCGAGACGGCGATCCACGATCCCGCCGCTTTCACCACGCTCTGCGATCTGGCGAAGAACGCTGCGAAGTAAGATACGAAAATGAGGAGAGCCTCCGGCCTTTTGCCAGAGGCTCTCACAATAGCATACAGATATATCTGGAGGGTTACCGAAGCGGGGACGTTTGCGAGCGCCGCCGGGGGCGGATGCAGCGAGCAAAAAGGAGTGGCAGCGGTCGAAATCCTGCGAGCGAACAGCGAGCGGAGGATTTCGGGCACCGCAACAGGACATAACGGGGCGGCCCCGTGAACAAGTGATCTGAGACAATTACATATCGTCGTTACCTCCCGCGAGGGAGTTAACATACACGGAGGGTTACCGAAGCGGTCATAACGGGGCGGTCTTGAAAACCGTTAGGGCGCAAGCCCACGCGGGTTCGAATCCTGCACCCTCCGCCATAAAAGAACGGTAATTATGATAGAATTGCCGTTCTTTTCTTTTTGTGCTATGATGAAAACAAGGACGATGCTGAGGGCCTGTCTGCACTGCTGGATGATGATTGGTAATCAATAGGAGAAATCGGAAATATACTAGGGGTGATCAAGACGAACAAGAAGGATCAAATCATTGTTTCGACCCTGCTCTCTTTGGTCCAGGATGGAATCTGCTTCCTTTCGCCGGAATTGGAAGTACTCTATCAGAATCCCGCCATGCAATACTGGTATGAAAGTGCTAAGGAACCCTGCGGGAAAAAATGCTATTCTCTGTACCAGGGAAGAACCACCCCATGCGAGAATTGCCCGGCGCAGAGAGCCATGCGCTCAGGAAAGGCGGAAGAGCAGGAAGTTCTGTTTGTCAAGGGCAGCAGGCGGAGCGGGTGGCAAAAGGTATTCTGCGCGCCGGTGTATGGCGAAGATGGTCAGATTGAGCTGATCGTCGAATATGTGCGGAATCTTACGGACGAGCGCAATGCGGTTCTGTCTGCAGAACTGGTGGAATCCCAAAACCATGCACTCACGGATCTGCTCAAGCAGAGAGAGGAAGATTACCGCAGGCAGGAGCAGCGAAGAACGGAGAGTATAAATCAGTCCATTTCTTCTATTCTCCGTTATCTCAGGGCGACGCTCGATAGCCATAGCTACGATCTGATCAGCAGACAGCTGGAGCTTCTCAAGGAGTCCATGGGCGGCCCGTCGCCGGAGCATCTGCTCTCTGGTCAGGAACTGTCCATCGCCAGGTATATCGCAAACGGCTACATGAGCAAAGAGATCGCAGATCGTATGAGCCTGTCCAAAAAAACGGTAGACTACCACCGCAGCAACATCCGAAAAAAGCTGGAGCTCAGTTCGAAAGACGATCTGCGGCAGGCGTTGCTTGCCTATTTTTCAAAAATGGGGATTTCTCCTTTGGAGTAACGCAGTCCCAATCAAACCTGGTATTCTTTGCGAATCAGCTGGGATTGTCACCGGGTTCGGCGGCTTGCTATAATAGGCTCAAAGAAGAAAGGAGATCACCGATTATGGAATTCTTTGAGACTGTTGAAAAACGTGCAAGCTACCGGAACGCATTTGCCGCACAGGAAATTCCGGAAGCCGACATTCGCAAGATTGTCACCGCCGGGCTGCATGCCCCCTCCGGCTATAATTTTCAGACCACATCCTTTGTCGTCGTCCGCGATCCGGAACTGAGAGGAAAGCTGGCAGAGCTGCTGCCTACTCCGGCAACGAAAACTGCGCCTGTCATTCTTGTCGCCGTCTCAGAGCAGAAGATCAACAGGGCACAGGGCGCAGCCAGTTTTGCATTCGACACACAAGATTACGCAGCAGCTGTGGAGAATATCATGCTCGCAATCGTTGCCATGGGCTATGCCGGGGTATGGATGGACGGCATGTCCCGTATGAATGATGTGGATTCTGAGATTGCAAAGCTTCTCTCTGTCCCCGATGGGAAATGGGTGAGAAGCATCATTCCTTTCGGTGTTCCAACAAAAGAAGTGGTGCAAAAAGAAAAGAAGAGCTTTGAAGAAAGGGTCGTCTGGGAGCATTTCTAATTCTTGCGGCAGCAAGTATTTATTCCTTCATCATTATCATTTCAAATACAAGTTTGTCAGCGCACCCAATCGTTCAAAATGCACCCCCTTTGCCATCTGCACCCCCCTAAAACGAATTGCACCCCCCTGAACAGGTAGTGCACCCCCTTACGGAGAATTCTATCAAAACACTGCAACAAATCCATAAAAGAAAGCTCTTTTGTCTGCTAGGGCAAAAGAGCTTTCTTGTTTTCACCGACGTTGTATAGTATAATCATCCCGACAAATCGGGATTTATGGAGAAAACAGAAATGAGATTCGAAATGATACCTTGCTCAGGAGACGATAGGGAGTTTATCGAAGAACAGGC
>JAFXTM010000079.1 GCA_017535865.1 Oscillospiraceae bacterium | reverse complement strand
CGTGCGCATCGACATGACCGAGTATATGGAGAAGTTCTCCGTCTCGCGTCTGATTGGCGCGCCTCCGGGATACGTCGGCTACGACGAGGGCGGCCAGCTTACCGAGGCGGTGCGCCGCAAGCCCTACAGCGTGGTGCTCTTCGACGAGATCGAGAAGGCGCATCCGGACGTGTTCAATATCCTCCTGCAGATCCTGGACGACGGGCGCATCACCGATTCCCAGGGCCGCACGGTGGACTTCAAGAACACCATCATCATCCTCACCTCGAACCTCGGCAGCCAGTATCTGCTGGACGGCATCCGCGAGGACGGCAGCATCGACCCCGAGGCGCAGGCGGCGGTGATGGCGGAGCTCAAACGGAGCTTCCGGCCTGAGTTTCTCAACCGCCTGGACGAGACGATCCTGTTCCGCCCGCTGACACGGGAGAACCTCAGCGGCATCATCGAGATCATGATCGAGGGCCTTCGCAAGCGCCTGGCCGATCAGTCGCTGGGCCTCGAGCTCACAGACGCGGCGAAGGAGCTCATCATCGAGCGCGGCTACGACCCGCTCTACGGCGCGCGCCCGCTGCGGCGCATGCTGCAGAGCAGCGTCGAGACCCTGCTCGCCCGCACGATCCTGCGCGGCGACATCCAGGCCGGCTCCACGATCACCGTGGACGCGGAAAACGGCGAGCTGCTGTGTCGGTGATCATACGAAAAAGCCGTGACGAACGTCACGGCTTTTTTGTTTTCTGCACGCAGAAAAAGCGCTGGCATTCAGACCGGCGATACCGTATAATGGAGGCACCGACAGAAACGAGGAGGATGCGCACATGAAGATCGTGATCCTGGACGGCTATACCGAAAACCCGGGCGATATGAGCTGGGAGGCACTGGAGGGGTTCGGGGAGCTGACGGTCTATGACCGCACGCCCTATGACGACGCGGAGATCGCCCGCCGCATCGGGGACGCGGAGATCGTGCTGACCAACAAGTGCCCGATCCGCCGCGCGGTGCTGGACGCCTGCCCGAGCATCCGCTATATCTCCGTCCTCGCGACGGGCTACAACATCGTGGACGTGGGCTGCGCCCGCGAAAAGGGCATCCCTGTCTCCAACGTCCCGACCTACGGGACCGCGGCGGTGGGGCAGTTCGCGATCGCGCTGTTGCTGGAGATCTGTCATCACGTCGCCCACCATTCGGAGGCGGTGTACCAGGGCCGATGGGAGACGAATCCCGACTGGTGCTTCTGGGATTATCCGCTTATCGAGCTCGCCGGTAAGACCATGGGCATCATCGGCTTCGGCCGCATCGGCCAGACCACCGGCCGCATCGCGAAGGCGATGGGCATGAAGATCCTCGCGTCCGGCAGCCGGGAGACCGAGGCCGGCCGCGCGATCGCGGACTATGTACCGCTCGACGAGCTGCTCGCGCGCTCGGACGTCGTGGTGCTGCACTGCCCGCTCTTCCCGAGCACGCAGGGCATCATCAACCGCGAGACCATCGCGAAGATGAAGGACGGCGTCATCCTCATCAACAACAGCCGCGGCCCGCTCATCGTCGAACAGGATCTGGCCGACGCGCTCAACAGCGGCAAGGTCTACGCCGCCGGGCTGGACGTGGTCTCCACCGAGCCCATCCGTGGCGACAATCCGCTTCTGAAAGCCAAAAACTGCTTCATCACACCGCATATCTCCTGGGCGCCGAAGGAGAGCCGCGAGCGGATCATGAGCATTACGGCCGGGAATCTCCGCGCCTTTCTGGCCGGAGCTCCGGTCAATGTAGTGAACTGAGATGGGGACGCTGCGTGAGGATGCGGAGAGCATCGTCCTCTCCGCGATCGAAGCCGTGCTCCCGGATCAGGCCGTACGCCGCGCGCTGAGCGGCCTCCGCTTTCCGGGGCGGCTCTATCTCGTCGCCGTGGGCAAGGCAGCCTGGCGCATGGCCAGGGCCGCGCTCGAAGCGCTCGAACAGAAGCCCGACGGCGGCGTGGTGATCAGCAAATACGGCCACATCCCGGCGGCCCTGCCGGGGCTTGCGTGCTTCGAGGCCGGACATCCCGTCCCGGATGAGAACAGCGTCCGGGCGGCGCGGGCCGCGCTCGAGCTGACCGAGGGGCTGGAGGAGAGCGACACGGTGCTCTTCCTGCTCTCCGGCGGCGGCAGCGCGCTCTTTGAGGCGCCGCTCATCCCGCTCGGCGAACTGCGGGACGTCACCGATCAGCTCCTCGCGAGCGGCGCGGACATCGTGGAGATGAACACCGTGCGCAAGCGGCTCTCGGCGGTCAAGGGCGGGAAGTTCGCCCTGCACTGCACGCCCGCGCGCATCGAGGCCGTGATCCTCTCCGACATCCTGGGCGACCCACTGGATATGATCGCCTCCGGGCCGGTCAGCCCGGACAGCGCGACCTGCGCCGAGGCCCTCGCCGTCGCGGAGAAGTACCGCCTGCGCCTGAGCGAACAGGCCGCGGCCTGCCTCCGGGAGGAGACGCCCAAGAGCCTGCCGAATGTCCGCGCGCAGATCAACGGCAGTGTCCGTGAGCTCTGCCGCGCGGCGGCGGCGCGCTGCCGGGAGCTCGGTTACGAGCCGGTGCTGCTCACCGATCAGCTCGCCTGTGAGGCGCGGGAGGCGGGGCGCTTTCTCGCCGCGGTCGCCCGGACCCATGCGGCGGAGGGCCGTCCCATGGCGTATCTCGCCGGAGGCGAGACGGTCGTGCATGTGACGGGGAAGGGGAAAGGCGGCCGGAATCAGGAGCTCGCGCTCGCCGCGGCCGAGGGCCTGGCCGGGCTCGAGAACGCCGCGCTGATCTCCGTCGGCTCCGACGGGACCGACGGCCCCACCGACGCCGCCGGCGGCTATGTCGACGGCGGGACCTGCGCGCTCCTCGCCTCGAAGGGCGTCTCGATCCCCGCGATCCTCGCGGAGAACGACGCCTACCGTGCCCTCTCGGAGAGCGGCGGGTTGATCGTTACCGGCCCCACCGGGACCAACGTGAACGACATCGCCGTACTGCTCCTGCGTTAGCGGCTCGTACGACAAAAAAAGACCGACGAGAGCGGCCCCCATCGGGGGCCGCTCTCGTCGGTGACGGCGGAGGACGTGCGCTTTTGCTCAGGCCTCCGCGTCCAGCGTATAGACGGCGACTTCGTCCGTCTCGCGGTTGGCCGCCAGCAGTTTGTCTTTCCCGTCCGCCCGAAAGTGCAGGACGTTGGCCGCACCGGCGCCCTGGTCGAGCATGTCAAAGACATAGTCTGTCCCGTTCCAGTAGATGGCGAAGAAATCGCGGCTTCCGTCGCGGTTGCCGATGAAACCATAGGTGCGGCCGCCGATCTCCGCGCCCCAGATGGCGTGCAGGAAGGGCAGGGGCTTCGGGTGGCGGTAGACCTCCGTAAAGCGACCGTCGCGCTTTTTATAAATCGTCAGCGTATCGCCGTGGAAGGGGGAGAGCACCAGCAGCTCACGCTCGCCGTCGCCGTCAAAGTCCAGATACAGGACATCGCTGGCAGGGGTGTCCAGCAGCTGCTCCCAGCTCCATGCGCCCTCCGGCGTCTCGGGCGGCACGATCTTGTAAACACCGTTCTCGCAGGCGACCGCGGCAAAGCTGTACCCGTCCTCGCGACAGATCTCAAAGCCGTGGTTTTTGTACAGACCGCTGAGCAGCGGCGTGAGCGGGAGCGGATTCTCCGCGTTGTACCGGGTGATGTCCTCCGGAAACGGCGCGACCCAGACGCGGCCGGGGCAGGTCCAGTCATGCTCGAATGCGTGGGCGGATTTGAGCGTGCAGGCGATCAGGTAATACCGGCCCGCGCGCTCGAGCACGCCGAAGCGGTGCACAAAGGGCAGCTCGCAGAGCAGCTCGCACTGCCAGACGCCGTCGATCCGCCGGTAATAGACGATCCTGGCCGAGGCGGAGTCGTCGGGCGAATAGAAGCGCTGCGTCGCCATCAGGATGGGCTGGCCGGGGACCTGCGTCACGGTCATGACGCCGCCCGGGGCTTCCCAGAAGGTATCGCACAGCCTGCCCTGCAGATCAAAGCCGTAACACGGATCCGCTTTCTCGGCGGCGGTGATGAGATGATCCGCCCCGTCGTAGCGGAAGGTGCCGACCGCATAGCATTTTTCCAGATGGGCGATCACTTTTTTTGTCGCTTTCATCGAATCACTCCTTGTCGTGGCGGCGGGGCGGCGCCCCGCAGACAGTGTTTCACGCTGCCCCGTTTTTCTTATCATACCATACGTTTCCGGTTTCATCAAGGCGCAGAATACGGCCCGCGCGGCGCCGATTATTTGTTCTGGAAAAACGACGGCGGCTGTTGTATACTGATTCCGCAGTCCGGACAAAAGCGGGACCGGGCGGGACGGAAAAGGAGCGTGCGGAATGAAACAGATTGCGGATACCTGCCGGGTGGCCCTGGTCCAGGCGGAGCCGGTCATGTTCGACGCGGCGGCGGGCCTGCGGAAAACGCTGCGTTATTTGGAAGAGGCGGCCTCCGCGGGCGCGGAGCTGATCGTTTTTCCGGAGCTCTTCATACCGGGCTATCCGATCGGCATGAATTTCGGGTTCAGTATGGGGAAGCGGAGCGAAAAGGGCCGGAGAGACTGGAAGCGCTATTACGACGCCTCGCTCGTCGCGGGAGGACCGGAACTGGAGAGCCTGGCTGCGGCGGCGAAGGAGAGAAAGGTCTATCTCAGCGTCGGCTTTTCCGAGCGGGATGCGGTCAGCGGGACCCTGTACAACAGCAACGCCCTGATCCGCCCCGACGGGACTTGTCAGATCCACCGCAAGCTGAAGCCCACGGGCTCGGAAAGACTGGTGTGGGGCGACGCCAACCGGGATTATTTCCCCGTGATGGACACGCCCTGGGGTCCGGCCGGGAGCCTGATCTGTTGGGAGAGCTACATGCCCCTGGCCAGGGTCGCGCTGTACAACAAGGGCGTCACCCTGTACATCTCGCCGAACACGAACGACAATCCCGAGTGGCAGGCGACGATCCGCCATATCGCGATCGAGGGCAAGTGCTTTTTCCTCAACAGCGACATGCTCGTCCGGAAGTCCTCCTATCCGAGGGATCTGGAGACCTGGGAAGACGTCGCGGGGCTGCCGGATATGGTGTGCCGCGGCGGAAGCTGCATCGTGGACCCGTACGGCCACTACCTGACCGAGCCGGTATGGGAGGAAGAGACGATCATTTACGCGGAACTGGACATGCAGATGGCGGCGGCCAGCCGGATGGAGCACGATGCGATCGGGCATTACGCGAGACCGGACGTGCTCGAGCTGCTCGTAAAGGACGAGGCGTATACCGGAACGCCGTGACGAAGGCGGGACGAATCCTGCGGAGGTGAGACGCATGCGGCACTGCGGAACACAGCGACTGGAAACAGAAAGACTGGTACTGAGAAGATTCGTGATCGAAGACGCCGAAGCCATGTTTGAAAACTGGGCGTCCGATCCCGAGGTGACGAAATACCTGACCTGGCCGGCTCATACAAGCACGGATACCAGCAGAGCCGTGCTGGAAGACTGGATTTCATTCTACCCGCGTGAGAACTACTACCAGTGGGCGATCGTGCTGAAAGAAAACGGAAGCGAACCGATCGGAAACATTTCGGCTGTATACCTGAACGACGATATCTCCATGGTACACATCGGCTATTGCCTTGGGAGAACTTGGTGGCATCGGGGGATCATGTCCGAAGCGCTGAAGGCTGTGATGGCGTTCTTCTTTGATCAGGTGGGGGCCAATCGCATCGAGAGCCGACACGACCCGAGAAACCCGCATTCCGGCATGGTCATGAAGAAATGCGGGATGAAATACGAGGGCACGATGCGCAGTTCCGACAGAAACAATCAGGGAATATGCGACGCGTGCTGGTATGCCCGGTTGAAATCCGAACGATAGGACCAGGTTTGTGAGCGATCAGATTATGCCCATTGCAACTTCCGGTTGCGTGATTGCGAAAGAAGGTTGGTGGCTTATTATCTTGAGGGATGTTATCCTTTTTCCATCTGTTTGAAAGAGGGATGTTCTCATGTCTTTGCCGGATAATCTGAAAAGAATAAGAAAAGAAAGGTACCTGTCACAAGAAAAGCTTGCGGAAGCGTTAAATGTCAGCAGGCAGGCAATATCAAAATGGGAACAGGGGATCTGCCTCCCCGAAGCAAAAATGCTGCTGCGCATCTCGGAAGAGCTGCATGTTTCATTGGACGATTTGATGTCAGACTCTTTGAATTCGTCCGCGGAGGCAGACGCCTTTTCACAAGAGAGGACAGCAGCAGGACCGCGTAAGAAAAAAAAGAAACGAAAGATTTTGATTCTGGTATCTGCAATCCTTATCGTTGCTGTCTGTATTGTCTTCATCGTGCTGAAAAGACAGAAACCGGATGAAACTGTCGGTTTGGATCAAGGCGCGGTCGAAAACTCCTTCGTCGAGGACGCTGCTTCAAAAGAGAATGAGGTTTTTACCACAGAAGCAGACCGGGAAAGAATCTTTGCATTATCGTGTGCATTTGCGGAGGCATATTTTGCTCGGGATGTTGACGCGGTCGGGGCGTTTCTTTCCTCCGATTTTACCGGCAATCCCAAGAGCGTCAGTCCATGGGAGGGAATCAGCGCCTACTATGTCAAAGGGGTCGATTCGATCTCCACGGAGAAGGCCGACGGCGTAAAAGTGATCTCCATTGAGTTCAGAAACCCGGACTATCCGGATTCCTTTATTTACCTGACCATTGAGTTCGTCAAGCAGGAGGGAGAATGGAAAGTGCATACGTACTATATGGACGCATAGATCCTCTCTCTGCCGCCCCGATTTCCGCTGCCGTTCTGCTGCCAAACCGAGCCTTGGTATGACAAGCACCCCGGCGGGAGGGTCCATCATGATGGGCCCTCCCGCCGGGGTGTTTTGAAATCGGCCGTTTTGCGGCAAACACATGGCCAAACTAAACGATGAAGCTTATCCCCTTCGATACGAAGAATGCCGGCACACGGTCTGTCCGAAGGCCGGGAAACGCCGAAAACAGACTCCGGTATCGGTTTGATTTTTTACCTTTATTCCCGCGTGATCCTCTTTCGGGCGGAGCCGATCGCCCGTTCCGGGCAGACCAGCACACAGAGGTGGCAGCCGACGCACTTTTTTCCGTCCAGGATGGGCTTGCGGTCCTTACCGAGCCGGATGGCCTGATGGCCGCCGTCGGCGCAGGAGACGGCGCAGCGCCCGCAGCCGATGCACTTCTCCCGGCGGAATTTCGGAAACACGACCGTGTCGCGCTCCAGCACATCCGTCGTAGCGCTGACGGAGTCCAGCGCGAGGCCGCGCGCTTCGTCCACGCTGGCAAAGCCTTTCTCCGCGAGATAGAGGTTCAGTCCCGCTTTGAGATCGTCGATGATGCGGTAACCGTACTGCATCACCGCCGTTGTGACCTGTATGCTCCCTGCGCCGAGGAGAATGAACTCGAGCGCGTCGGACCAGTTCTCCACACCGCCCATGCCGCTGATATGCATCCCGGCGAGCGCCGGATTCTGTCCGAGTTCCGCGATGAAGCGCAGGGCGATGGGCTTGACGGCGTTGCCGCTGTAGCCGCCCACGGCGGACATGCCGTGGACCGCGGGCGCGGAGACGTAGGTGTGGGGATTGACCCCGATGATGCTCTTGATGGTGTTGATGGCCGCGATCCCGTCCGCGCCGCCGCGTTTGGCCGCCTCCGCCGCGGGGCTCATCACCGCCACGTTCGGCGTGAGCTTTGCAAGGATGGGGATCCTTGCGCCGCGCCGTGCCGCGGCGGTGAAGCGTTCCACCAGCTCCGGCACCTGGCCGATGTCCGAACCGAGACCGCCGTCGGCCATGTTCGGGCAGGAGAAGTTCAGCTCGATCGCATCCGCGCCGTTTTCCTCGCAGGCGCGCGCCAGCGCCTCCCACTCCGCCTCGTTCTGTCCCATGATGGAGGCCAGGATGAACTTGGTCGGATACTTTTCCTTCAGCCGCCGGAAGATCTCCATGTTCTCCGCCACGCTGTGGTCGGAGAGCTGCTCGATGTTCTTGAAACCGATGATGCTGCCGTTGTCGCCGGTAATGGCGGAGAAACGGGGCGAGGCCTCGTGGATTTCAAAGGAGCAGATCGTTTTGAAGGCGACGCCCGCCCAGCCGGACTCAAAGGCGCGGGCGCACATGTCGTAGGTGCTGGCTACGACCGAGGAAGAGAGCAGGAAGGGGTTTTCCAGCGGCACGCCGCACAGTTCGGTCCGCAGCCGATCTTCGTCCTCCGGCAGAGGAATCTCCAGTTCCGGCTTCACCTCGTCGTGCAGCCGCATCATCAGTCTGCGGATCGGTACCGCATGCGCGCGGACACAGGCAGCCTCGCAGGGGGCGGCGCAGGCCGCACAGGGATCGGATGCCGGGAAGCGGGAGCCAGCAGCCTTTTCATCGTCAAACCAGATGCTGCGCAGCATCGCCGCGCAGTCGAGCTTTCCGCAGGCCTCGGTACAGGGCGCATCGGCACACAGGACGCATTGGAGCATATCCGGTCGAAACATCTTTCTTTCAAACATTTCATTTCCTCCGTTTTTCCTGTCGATTGCATGGACAGCAGAAGCTTATACGGCCGCTTCGTCCCGCCGGGGCGTGAGGCTCAGGTCGTCGACGCGGGCAAGCAGTTCCGTCATATTCCGGACGGTATGCTCCGTCCGTATGCTCCTCAGGGCCGGATCTCCCACGCGTTGGGCATATACCAGATCCAGGAAACGCAGGCTGCCGGCAAGCCTGACCTTGTCCTCGGCCGACCGGAGCGCGGCCGCGTCCGGCGAATCCAGATAGTATTCCAGGACTTTCCTCCACACCGTTCTGCCGAGCTCCGGGGGAATGCCCATGAATTGCATGGTGTTGCCAGGCTCGTCCTCCTCGAACAGCTCATAAGCGTTGATCAGCCCCGCAAAATCAAACACGGGATCGCCGACGCTCAGCGTATCCATGTCGATCAGCAGGGGTTCGCCGTCCGACAGCATAACGTTTTTCATGTGGATGTCCCCGTGGATCAGGTGCAGGTTTTCCGGCATGGCCGCCAGCAGTGCCCGAAGCTTTGCCGCTTCCGCCTCCGGCAGCACGGAGACGACTTCGTCCAGGTATTGCAGGAACATCCTCCTGGCGTCGCGCAGCTCTCCCGCTTCGGCGGTGACGGCATGCACCCGGCGGATGACCTCGGCGTATTGCCGCATCAGCGTGTCGGCCCGCTCCGGCTCCCGGACGAGCAGATCGTTAAAGGTCCGGGCCTTTACCAACTCAAAAACAGAGCCGTAATGCTCTCCCACGCGCACGATATCGTAGGAGATAGCCGTCGGGATCCCCTTGAGAAAGGCATACTTGGCCATCTTCTGCTCGTTTCGGATCATATTCACGGCGTTGGGTGTCTCATAGACCTTGACGATCGTATCCGCATCGATCCTGTAGACCGTACCGTAAGCTCCGCGCCCGATGACTTCGCAGCCTTCCACATCGATCTTGCGCAGCCGCTTCCGGACATCCAGGAGGACTGTGAAGCCGGTCATGTCCAGAATCTCATAGACTTCGGGCGAGACCTCCCGCACAGTGAGTTTCTCTCCCGCCTGTTTGGACAGCTTCATCAGGACCCGGAGCCCCGCGCTGGAGATGTAATCCAGCCCGCCGAAATCGAGGATGGGCGTGCAGCCCGGGTGCGCTTCCAGGGCAGTCCGGATCGCGCGTTCCCATGTCTCCGCGTTGCTTGAATCGATCCTGCCTTCGAAAAAAAGCACGACGCCGCCGTTCTCCGTTGCCGTCTTCATTTTCTGTCTCCTCCACCTGCCAACAGGCCGCACGGCCTGTCATATCCATCTATCCATCAGCGTTGGCCGTTCGAATCCCCGGCCCTCGTCCACAGCGCGGACGACCAGAGGCCCGTTCTTCGGCAGCACATTGACCGGCTTTTTCATGTCTCTTTCCGCCGCGGCTCAGCGCCGCAGATACGCTGAAGAAACCGGAAAGGCAAAATAGGTGTCGGGGTACGGCTCATTCTTCAGGGAGAAGTGCCACCACTCGCAGTCAATGGGCTGGAAGCCGTTGCGGACCATCACCCGCTGCAGGAGCATCCGGTTTTCGTACTGCTCCTTCGTGATATCGCGGTAATCCGGATGAGAGACCTCGCTGAACAGATCAAAGGGGCTACCCATATCCAGTTCCTTCCCGGTTTTCATATCCAGCAGCGTCAGATCGACGGCGCTGCCCCGGCTGTGGCTGGACTGCCTGGCGATATAGCCTTTGACGAACAACTCCTGTTTTTCAAGCTCCGGATAGAAGTAGGGCTTCATGCGGACGTCCTGATCCTCGATGCCCCAGAGGACGAACTGCTTCACTGCGCAGGCCGGACGGTAGGCGTCGAAGATCTTGAGACGATAGCCCTGCACGAACAGCTCGGCGCTGACGGCTTTCAGCGCCCGCGCCGCCTCCTTCGTCAGGAGCGCGCAGGGCTCCTCATAGCCGTCGATGCGTTCGCCGATGAAATTATAGGTGGAGTAGTAGCGGATTTCCTGCACGATATGCGGCACATAGTCCGCCAGCAGCACGAAGCCGGAGGAATCCATGGTGATGTCGTTTTTGTATGCGGTCTTCATTTTCTCCATTTCTCACTTTAAGGGCGGCAGTTCATGGATGTCGTAGGTATCATAATAAATAGCAAAAGCCGTGTCCGTGTCACCGGAGAGCTCGATCAGCGCTCCGGCCTGGAACATGGTCGAGAGGGTCCCGGAGGGGGCCTTCCAGGCGGCGTTGGAGACTACCTTCACCGTCTCGGCGCCCGCCTTCTCCGCACGCAGGATCGCCTCGGCACCGAAAAGAAGATTCCCGGTGGCGATGTGGTAGTCGCTGGAGACGATGACCAGCTCCTTCACCCGGGGGTAACGCGATTCAAGGATGTCAAAGGTGTAGATCGCATTCTGCGCGGTGGTGAGGGACTTGTCCTCCGCGATCACCCGCTCCGCGGTAATGCCGTTCTCGATCAGCCAGGCCGCCATGCGCCCGGCCTCCGTGGCCGTGGGGTCTTCCGAAGCCGTGCCGCCGCCGGTGCAGACGATAAGGGCGTTGGGATACCGCTCCGCACAGCGCAGCGCGACAGAGAGCCGCTGGATCAGCTCATCGCGCATGCTGCCATCCGGTGCGAGCTGAAAGCCAAGCACAACAAAGCACAGCTCGTCCGTATCGGGGAGCCCGTCCGCCGGCGCGTCATAGTTGACGGTCAGTGCCTCATTGGAGGACTTCCAGAGGGCCATAATGCTCTCCCAGCGCGCGGCGGCATTCTTATCCACCGTCCCCAGTTCTTTCAGAAGGGCGCAGATATGTTCATTCGCCTCATCGCCGTAGCTGCCGTAATCAACGACCATCTCCTCAATGATCTCCCGGACGCTCCGTTTTTCTGCCTGCCTGCCGCAGCCGATGCACAGGAGCAGTAAGCTCATTATGAGCAGCAGGGTAAACGTCTTTTTCATGTTTCGTCCTCCCGGGGATCATGCTCTCTTTTCATCCATGTCCTGCGGCAGGACCAGATTCAGCACAAGGGCAAGCACAAAGACGACCGAGACCACATTCTGGGCAAAGATCGACTGGATGGCCACGGGGAAATTGCTCCAGATCCCGGCCTCTGTGGAAGCGGTAAAGCCGATGCCGACGGACAGCGAGATCGCCGCAATAAGCTTGTTGCGCGTCGTAAAGCCTGCCTTCCCGATCATTTCAAAGCCCGATACCAGGATCTGGCCGAGCACGATAAGCAGGACGCCCCCGATCACTGGCTTGGGGATCGTCCCCATAAAGTGGCTGACAGGCGGGAAAAGGCCAGCCAGGATCATGATCGCGCCGCCCACTCTGGCCACATTGCGGTTGACGACGCCGGTCATGATCGTAAGGCCCACGTTTTCCGAATAGGACGTGACCGGCGTTCCGCCGAGGAGCCCGCTGAATACCGAACCCAGGCCGTCGATCGTCAGCACGCCGGTGGTCTCCTGCTGCGTCAGCGTTCGACGCAGGACGCCGCCCGCGATGGCCGAGGCGTCACCCAGCGTTTCCGTGGCGGAGACGAGGTAGATGACGCCGACCGACAGGATCGCGTCAAATCGAAAGACCGGCGTGAAGGGCAGGAGCCTCGGAAGAGAAAAGAAGCTGCCCTCTTTCAGGGCGCTGAAATCCACATGTCCGAACAGCAGCGCCGTCAGGTATCCCGCGGCAAGACCGATCAGGATGGAGAGCTGCTTCTTCGAGCCCTTGACGAGGACCATCCACAACAGACAGCACAGCAGCGTGACCGTACCGGTGATGATGTTGGGAACGGATCCGAAATCCTCGGCATAGCCGCCTCCGAAGGAGCGGGCTGCGGTGCTCAGCAGAGACAGCCCGATACCCGTCACCACGACAGCGGAAACGATCGGCGCCATGATCTTTTTCCAGTATTTCACCGTCAGGCCGAGGACACCCTCGAACAGTCCGCCGACCAGCACGGTCCCCGTCACCGCGCCGTATCCGTATTTTGCGGCGATGGTCGAAAGGGGGATAACAAAGGTGAAGCTGACGCCCATGAAGATCGGCAGTCCGGAACCCAGCTTCCAGATCGGCGTTGCCTGGATGAAGGTCGCCAGGCCGGCGGCGATCATGGCGCTCTGCATCAGCGCGAGGATCTCCGCCTGCGTCAAAGCAGGCACGCAGGCCGCGCCGATGATCCCGATCGGGACCATGTTCGTGACGAACATGGCGAGGATCTGCTGAATCGAGTACGGCAGGACTTTTCCAAGCCCGGGGTTTCCCTCCAGGGAAAACAGAGCCCGCGTTTTATCCGTTTTTTCCGCGCCTTGCTTCATCACGACGTCCTCCCTGTGCAGCGCCTTTTTGAATTACCGCGCCCTTGTCCGGGATGCGGCTCTCTTACAGATTCTTTTTCATTGTCAGGATGTTTTGGCCATCCCGGTATTCATAGCGCAGCTCATCCATGATCCTTTTCGTCATCAGCACGCCCAGACCGCCCACACCGCGCTCATTGGCAGGCAGATGGATGTCGGGGTCTTCTCTTGCCAGCGGATCGAAGGGCACGCCGTGATCCGCAAAGCTTATCGTCACGGCGGCGGGGTCCTCCGAGAGCTCTGTGCGTACCGTGGCCGAGCCCGTCTCCGGGGCGTAAGCGTAGCTTGCGATGTTGACAAAGATCTCCTCCACGGCCACTGCGATCTTTATCTTCGTTTTCATTGGGCATCCGGCGGCCTCCAGGCGTTCTTCTACGAAGCTCTGCACAGCTTCAAGATTGCTGAGCACAGCCGCACCGCTCCATTCATTTACGACAGGTGTTGACATGGGCGATCTCCTCATCCCTCGGGTTATTCTCCGATACGCTGTTCTTTTTCCTGCACATCTTCTGCTTTCCGGATGATCTGGTTTTCCCGCTCGTCATCCTGGGCATTGAGCTGATATGTGCCGTAACCGTACTCCCGTCTCCGGGAGCAGACCACGCTCTCGTCGCCGACAGGCAGGGAAACAGGGTGTTCCTCCTGCTCTTGTGGCTTTCCCGCCGATACGGAAAGCGCTGTGCAGGCAACTCTTTACGGCTTGCAGGCGTCGCAATAGCCGTCGTTGGCCAGCGAGATCTTCGCCGTGATCAAACGATCACATTTCTTGCAGCGGAAGATCGGGTGGAGCGTTCCGCCCGCGACCTCACCAAGCCGCTCTTCTGCCACCTGCTCGACTTCCTGTCCGTTGTTCTTCTTTTCTTCGCTCATGATGATCGTCTCCTTTTGTCTTTTCGTTTTATCCGCCGCGGTCGCAATGGATGTTCGGCAGACCGTAAAAAAGCCGCTTCTTCTGCGCGTGCTCAGGGTTTATCCCCTGTACTCCAGACAGAGCATCGTCAGATCGTCGAACTGTTCCGCATCCTTAACAAAAGCGTCTACGCTGCGGCGGACATTTTTCAGCAGCTGCTCGGGCGTTCCGTCCGGTTCCTCGTTGAGCGCCGCGAGCATCCGTTCCTTGCCGAAGAGCACGTTCCCCGCGCCGGTCGCTTCCGGTACGCCGTCGGTGTAAAGGAAAAGCTTGCTGCCCGGCTCAAGCTGCAGTTCATACTCGCGATAAACCATACCGTCCATGCCGCCGAGGATAAAACCGTGCTTGTCCTTGAACAGCTCAAACCGTCCGTCGGGTTTTTTGAAGACCGGATATTCGTGCCCGGCGTTGGCCGCCGTGAGCCTGCCGGTGGAGATCTCCAGGATCCCCAGCCAGACGGTGATGAACATTTGGGCTTCGTTTTTCGAGCAGATCGCCTCGTTGGTCTTGGTCAGGATCTCGGCCGGAGATCTGCCCAGCATCGCGACGCTCTGGAGAATGATCTTCGACGCCATCATGAACAGCGACGCCGGCACCCCTTTGCCGGACACGTCCGCCATGACCATGCACAGGTGATCGTCGTCCACCAGAAAGAAGTCGTAAAAATCGCCGCCGACTTCCTTGGCAGGATCCATGGAGGCGTAGATATCAAACTCCGTCCGATCCGGAAAGGCCGGGAACACACTCGGCAGCATGGAGGCCTGGATCCTGGCGGCCAGGGACAGCTCCGTACCGATGCGCTCCTTTTCCGCCGTCGCAGCCTGCAGGTTGGTCATATACACAGCCACACTGTCAGCGAGGCTCTTTACGTTATCTGAAAGCATCCTCAGTTCGACGCCGGACCGGACATGCACGTCTTCAAAGACAAGTTCCTCCGGCGGGGCGTTGTCCTGCATTTTCCGGATAAACGCGTCGCTGCTGTTCGCGATCCGCTCGATCGGTCCGATCAGATAACGCTTGGTGTTGAACATATACAAAAGAACGATCAGAGCGGTCAAGCCGGCCGCAATCAGAACGATCGTCCTTACGTAGCGGCGCAGGCCGATGTTGATACGGTTGATATCGATCTCCACACAGATCAGGCCGACCGCGTTGCCCTCGCTGTCATAGAGAACGCGGTATCCGTTCAGCATATGCCCGTACTCGTCCGAGTAACCGGTCAGTGTTCCGCTCCCGTGCCTGCCGCTTTTGACAGCTTCCTGCAGAATGAGCAGGGTATCCTCCGAAAACGCGCCTTTCTCGCAGGGCTTGCCCATGTAGCTGTAGAGCTCCGACAGCGGAACGTCTGTGGATAACTCTGCCTGTGTTTTTGCATTGATCGCGTAATGTAGACTGTAAATGTCATCGATATCTTCAAAATAGATCGCGTACAGATACTCGATGTGAGAAGAGTCCTTGATCTGGTTGAGCTCGGAACGAAACGGTTCATAGCCTTCCGGCATATCACGCGCCGCGATCATATCACCGAGACCGGCGTCCTCCGCCTTGCGGTAGGCGTATTCCAAAACCGTGTCCGCATAGATCGCGTAGCTTTCCATGTCACTGTCATAATAGAGCTTATATCCGAAAACAGCGATAACGGCCGTCAGGATGCCCATATAGATGATCGCATGGATCGCAACTTTCGCTTTTATGCTCATCCCTGTTTTCATAAGTCAACTCCATCCTCTTGGGGGTATCGCGCAACCGGCTCTTTGTCCGCAGATCAACGCGCTTGAATTCTCGCCTGTTCGCCTCGGGATGATTATGATCGGATCATCCGGCGCGCTTCGCCAGTTCCGCGATGTCCAGCGGCGTGATGTTCAGAATCTCGGTCCCGCCCTGCAGGTCCGCATAGACGTACACGAGAGCGTAATAGGGCTGCGCGCCGGGGTAGACTGCCGACGCCTCACAGAGGAGGCAATAGTTCGTTCCCGAGACGAGCTGGGCCCCCAGCAGAGCCAGCGGCGTGTAGTTCACGCCGACGAGACCGTCCATCGCCTTGTCAAAGGCATCCCGCGCTTCGTCCGTGAGCGCGATGTCCTCCGGCAGCGCCCAGCCGCCGAGCGCCGCACCGAGTGCGGAGGGCTCCCTGCTCTCGGCCAGCGCGTCGTACCAGGCCCGCATGACGGCGCTCGCCAGGAATCCGTCTTTCTCACTGCTCGCCTTGTAGAGCATTTCCGAGCCGTCGTCCCGGACCTCGCGGATGTAGTTTTCCCCGCCCTCGGCGAAGAAGAAATCAAAACGGATCTTGTCCCCGGGAAAATACAGGACCGCATACTCTCCGTCCGGCGCCTCGTCCTCGCGGGCGTACTCGACCGTCACATCGCGCGTCAGCCGTTCGACAAAGGGGGCCGCATCCACGCCGCCCGGCTCCAGCGGACCGAACTCCGTCGTGCTGAGCGTGTAGTCCGCATCCGGGTCATAGGCCGCGCGGGCGAGATATATTTCGACGTCGCTGTTGCCGTAGCGGAGGGGAACGAACCCGTCGTTCTCGGCGATAAAACTCTCGCGCATCGTGGTGTTCGCCCACTGATTGAGCGTCGTCCACTGCTTCCAGTCCTCGTTGCTCCCGTCGGCGATGCCCTCGTAGCTCTCGCGCACAAAGCGCACGTCTGTGGGGGTATAGCATATATAGCAGCTGCCGTCAGGGCCGCGGGCGATGACTTCCTGACCGGTCATATAGCCGCAGCGGCGGATGTTCAGCTCCTCCTCGGAAACGCGGGCAATGGCGAAAAGAAAGCCCGCCCCCCGGTAGTCGCCGCCCTGCTCCTTCGCAGCCTCGACAGACGCCTTCTCCGCGACGTAGAAAAGCGTTCCGTCCTCTGCGTCCTCGATCCGGTCGACCAGCAGGAGCTCGTCATACTCGAGGGGGACCAACAGCTTCAGCCCGTCGTTTTCATAGAGCCGTCCGGCCTGGCCGTCGGGCCGGAGAGCCAGGTCGCCGATGGTGATGCTGTCTCCGGAGACACTGAGACTGTCCGCGCTGCCCGATCCGCACGGGATGAGCGTCAGAAACATCAGCGCTGCCAAAAGAATTGCGGTGAGCTTTTTCATGCGTTTCTCCGCCTCTTATTCGATGGTCAGGATTTCCGAAAAGCCGGTGACCT
Source organism: Oscillospiraceae bacterium (assembly GCA_017535865.1). Taxonomy (GTDB): domain Bacteria; phylum Bacillota; class Clostridia; order Oscillospirales; family Oscillospiraceae; genus Limivicinus. The sequence goes on along the minus strand of JAFXTM010000079.1, from coordinate 33,589 downwards.
CAAAGATCTCCATAATGGTCTCGTTCACATGGACAAGCTTCATCACGCCCTGCTCGTTCATGACTTTCTGCGCCGCGAGCAGCACGCGCAGCCCGGTGGAGGAGATATACTCCAGCTTGTCGAAATCCAAAACAAGCTCCGTCAAGCCGGGAAGGCTCTCTTTCAGTTCCTTTTCCAGCTCCGGCGCGGTCGTGGTATCCAGCCGACCGCCGAGCGCAAACACCGCAGCGCCGTTTTCGATGGTTTTTTCGATGTTCAGCATGATCGTTTCCTCCTGTGTCATTCAAAGCTTTTGCTTACTGTCATATCGACGACACCGCCGCGAATGGAGATCTTCACGTTGTCAGCTACGCTGCGCAGGATCGACTGCTCAAATTCGTCCCATTCCTGAACTTCGATCGGATGGTTTGCCAGATCGTCCAGGGCATCCTCCGGAATGCTGTAGTCCGGCTCCGAGATCATGGCGGCCTCAAAGGCATCGCGGAGCTTTCCGAGAAAGCTGTTTGCCGCCTCGTTCCTGCGGGAGGTCGCGGAGGCGATCAGATTGTCTCGCTTTTCCCTGTCCATGACGGTTTTTGCGGACAGATGCAGGTCAAATTTCTTTCCCTCGCTCTCCAGCCAAAAGCAAGCCTGCAGCTCTCCGGTCACGCTGCGGACGAGACTCAGCATTTCCTCCGCGCAGATCCGGAGCTGCAGCTCCTCCTTGTGACTCAAGCCTCTGAACTGCGCCGCTTTGGCCGTCTGATCCAAGGCGTCCCGGAAGCCGTTGCTGCGGTTGTCGATGGTGATGACGTCAGATTTCATGTTTTTCCTTCCCGTTTTTTCTTATTCGATGGTCAGAAAATCCAAAAAGCCGGTGACCTCAAATATCTCCATAATGGTCTCGTTCACGTTTACGACCTTCATGCTGCCTTGGCGGTTCATGGTCTTCTGGGCGGTCAGCAGCAGCCGCAGGCCGACGGAAGAGATATACTCCAGTCCGGAGAAATCCAGCGTCAGCTCGCTCACGTCATGCAGAGAAGCGTTCAACTCTTCCTCCAATTCCGGCGCCGTGATCGTATCCAGCCGTCCCTCCAGTGCGAAAGTGGCTTTTCCGTTTTCGATGCTTTTGCTGATGGTCAACATGGTGCTTTCCTCCTGATGTATTCTTTCTTTGCTTTTATGGGAGCCCGCAGATCAGCTCGATCCGCAAAGCGGATCGGCGAAACGCTTTCGACGTTTCGCCCTCATTTATCAAACCAATTTAAGCATACGCCCGAACCAACATTTTTTCAATTGGAAATCCGGGCGTTTCTGCATTTTTGATAATTTGACCGCTTCACGCCGCTTCGTCGAACTGCCCCTCCGTGATATGGCGGTAGATGTACTCATCCGCCAGTTCGTCGATGCGGCCGCTCTCCAGCTCCTCGGCAAGAAAGGCATTGACAAGCGCCAGGAGGTCCTCGCTGCCTTTCGGCATCAGCACGCCGAGCTGCCCGTGCGTAAAGGGCTCATAGATCAGCGGCGCGGCCAGGCGGCTGTCCTGCCCCACGTAAAACCCCGCCTCCAGGATCTCCGTGATCATCACGTCCGCCTCTCCGGCGGCGACGAGCCCGGGGATCTCCTGATTGACATCGTGGATGATGAGCGTTGCGTCCGGCAGGTTTTCACGGGCAAACTTCTCGTTCAGACCGCCGGGGTTCTCCATCACCCGGACCTCCGGGCGGTTGATGGCATCCAGACTGGTATACTTGTCCGCGTCCTCTGCTCGGCACAGCACGGTCTTGCCGTTGCCGAGATAGCCGACGGACATCAGCGCCTGCTCCTGCCTTGCCTCGGTGATCGTGATGCCGCAGATCGCCAGATCGAAATTTCCGGCGAGGGTATCCTCCATGAGCGTAGGCCACGAGGTCTCCACATATTCGAGGCGCACACCGAGGTACGCCGCCAGATCCTCCGCGAGCTCGGCGTCAAAGCCGACATACGTGCCTGTCGCCGGGTCGAAGAAGGACATGGGCTGATAGTCCCCCGCCGTCCCGACGCGCAGGACACCGCGCGAGAGGATCGTGTCCAGCGCGCTCTGCGCGCCGTATTTTTCTGTGCGCAGCTGCACGTTCCGCTGCAGCGCGCGGAAGAAAAACTGATAGTCGTAGATATGATACGCACCCTCCGGCAATCCCGGGACGAACGCCGGGTAATTCGCGCTGTCGAGATCCGTGACCTTCAGAATGCCGCGGTCCATGTCGATATAGCAGCCGCAGAGACCCGCTTCCTCATTGATGATCCCGCCGCTGTAATCGGTAAAGCAGGACCCCGGATTCTCGCTCCTGTCCGCCGGCGCCGCGTCCGTCCGCCAGTTCAGCGGATTGATGGTACAGGCTTTTGTGCCGGCCGGGGTAATAAAGGTCTCTTCGAGCTCCGGCGCCTCGCAGTCGAAGCTGACGACCACGCCGATATCGTCTTCCGTCTCAGCCGGGCGGATCTGCGGGTATTGCTCCGTCATCTCCCGCGTACACGGCCAGCCGATGGCATAAACGGCGACAAGCTGCGCATAGAGCTCCTCGTCTCCGAAGTACTCCTGCAGCAGCCAATAGCACATGTCCGCCCCCTGGGAAAAGCCGGCCAGAATGATCGGACGGCCCTGGTTCTCGTGCTCCAGATACCAGGAGAAGGCCGCGGAAATATCCCGATAAGCCAGCTCCAGCCAGGTTTCCTGTTCTTCCGGACTCATACTGTAGACTTTCATGGCCGCCTGGCGGTAATACGGCGCGTACAGCCTTGCGCTCTCCTCATAGATGCCGCGCTCCATGTTCAGCGCGCCGAGGAAGTTGGCCTTTGTCTTCGCATCGTCCATGGACATGTTGGTCTCATCCCGCGTGTCCACGGTGGGGCAGATCAGAAACAGGTCGGCCGCTTTTTCCTCGCCGAGCGCGAACCAGGCCCAATCCTCTGTCCGGCTGTAGTCCGGGAGCCGCGCGTCCCCTTCCGCCGCCCCGACAAAGACCAGGGCCGCGAGCAGCACGGCGACACAGATCAGAAAGCTCCGAAGCCGGTTTTTTTCATCGGTCATCCACTCCTCTTGTCATTCACGTTCCGTTCTCGTCTCTCCACCAAACGAAGCCGCAGTCCGGGCAGCGGTACTCCCGCTGCCGGCGGTGCCAGAAGAGAAGGAAAGAGGCCTCCCGCTCCCGGCCGGTGGGTGAGGCGTTGGCGTGGTGCGCCGGACACGCCGCCACCCGCAGCTCTTCGGCGGTGATGGCCTTGCCGCCCACTGCCCCGGCCAGCTCGTCGGGGTCTATGGCCCGGAGCACCCGCTCCGTTCTCTTGCCGTTCATGGCTGTTCCCTCCGTTTCACACGCTTGGTTCGCCGGGCCGCGCCCGACGAGTCGGCTCCTCCCTCAATAACCCCAGCTCACGAGCTCCCAGCCGCCGCCCTCACTGCGGGCCAGCCACCACTGAAAGTCGGTATACTCCGTATCCGGGTCCCAGGCATAGGGACCGTCCTCGACCGGGGAATGAAAGTCCGTCAGGAGCTCGACCGCCTGCGTGTAATCTGCACCCTCGTTCAGCGAATTGAGCCAGGCGAGATTCTCTTCGTTGTTGGCCTCGTCCCCGGCGTAGCGGACGGTGTGAAGCTCACAGCCCTGCCAGCCTCTGAACTCAGTCCAGACGGCTGCCACCGCCTCGTCCAGATCCCGCTCGGAATAGAGAGCTGACTCGCCGGCATCGACCGTAAAGCCCGAGCCGATGTACGCGCCGCCGCTCAGATGCTCCAGCGTGTCGATCACGACGACACAGTCAGGCCGCACTCGCTGCATAACGAGCTTCATGATGTTTTCCGGCAGAGCGACGCAGCCGCCGGTATAGGGCTTCACGACGCCGAAACAATGCAGGAAGATCGCGGAACCGCGGCCCGGAGTCCCGTCCTCGTTGAAGCTGATGTTGAGGCAGTACTGATATTCAAACTGATAATCCACGATATGCTCGCTGTCATCCAGGACCAGATCCGGCACCTCACGGATATCGACCATCTGATTATACTGCCGGTCCGGATCTCCGGACCAGTAAGTATTCTCATCCACCTGGATGTACGGGATAGCACAGCCGGGATCCTCGGCGATACCGAAGGCCTTGTTGAAACGGTACGTACCAACAGGCGTCCGGCCGCAGCCCTCTCTGCGTTCGCTGTCGAGCACCAGACCGTATTTCCCGACAAAGCCGGGCGTGGAGAAAAGCTGCTTCCAGGCGCCGTTTTCATCCCGTTCGTGCAGGGAGATCGTGGCGGTGGTCTTGTCCATGCCGAGACCGGCGACGACGAAAAGCTGCGTGACGTCCGGATCGAGCGCCTCCGGGATGATCCTCACCCAGGCGGGAGAGGCCTGCTCCTCCTGCCCGGAGGAGAACAGGCCGTCCTCCGCGGCATAGGCCGCAGGCGCCATAAGGAGCGCCGCCGCCAGTACGAAGATGAGTAAGCATGTGAGTCTGGATTTCATGTAAGTTCCTCCTTCGTCGTTTTTTCCTCTGTTATTCTGCGGATTGCCTTCCCGCTCAATAGCCCCGGCTCACGATCTCCCAGCCGCCGCCCTCGCTGCGGGCCAGCCACCACTGGTAGTCGATGTACTCCGTATCCGGCTCCCAGGCATAAGGCCCGCCCTCGACCGGAGAATGGAAGTCCGTCAGGAGCTCGGCCGCCTGCGTGTAGTTCGCGCCCTCGTTCAGCGAATTGAGCCAGGCGAGATTCTCTTCATTGCCGGCTTCGTCCCCGGCGTAGCGGACGGCGTGCAGCTCGCAGCCCGCAAAGGAGGCGAAGCTGCACTTGACGGCGAGCATGGCGTCAAGCAGTTCCTCTTCCGTGTAGAGAGCGGAACCGCTCAGATCGATGACGGGCTCCGGCGCATCCTGCCCCGCCAGATACTCCTCCAGCGTCAGACCGGGCCGGGACATGATCTCCCGCGCAATCTCCGCGCTGTCCACATAACGGATGTGCCAGGGCTCATAACGGTAGCCGGTGATGTGCTCTTCGCCCTCGAGATAGCGCAGGATGAAGCCGTAATCCGCGAGTTTGGAATGGATTGTCTCCCAGACGTCCTTGTACTCGTCTTTCTCCATGTCCTCGTTGTAATAGACGTCGGTAAAGCTGCCGTCTTTGTTCAAGGTCTTGAAGTAAAGATCCAGTGCAAGGCCGGTATGGTGCTCGGAGTAACCGGGCTGCGCGACCGTCTTGGCCGCGTAATCCGCCCCGTATTTCTCAATGAAGCGGTCCATGATGTCCTGCTGCGCGGCCACGCTGCGTCGGGCGGAGTCAAGCTCGAGATAAATACCGTCGTTCTCCTCCAGATCGGCCTTCAGCATCTCGTAGGCCGCGTAAGCTTTCGCCTCCACCTCGACCTCGTCGCCCACGGAGTTGGTGATCGTCACGGTCTCCAGCGCGTCCTCCCAGCCGTCGGGCAGGGGGTTGAGCTTGTTGACGAGCACGAGATAGTCGATCCCCGCCGTCACCGGCAGCCACTCGAACAGCATGTCCTCCCCGTATGCGGACTGATCCTCGTGCCAGGTGAAGGTCCCGTCGTCGTGGAAGGTGATGGTGCCGGTGCCGTCCTCATATTCCGGCTCCTGGCTCACGATCTCCCCGTTGTCATCATAGGTGACAATAGACTTGGTGACACCGGAATATGCAACAGTCAAGGTCTCGGTGTCCAGGCGCCCTATGATGTCCCAGCGGGCCAGTTCCCAGGCGCTGCTGCCCCACTCGATGGTGATCCATGCGTCCTCGTTCCCGGAGCACGCAACCAGGGCGTGGGCCCGGCCGCTCTGATATTCGCCGATGAAGTTCATAACAGGATTCTGCCAGTCGGCATCCGCCTCGAATACGGCGACATAGTCCGCGCTCTCGTCCAGCAGCACGGTGATGACCGGCTCTGTGGAGAAGTCCTCGCCGTTCTTCGTCCACTTCACGAAAAGATTGCCCGACTCGGGCGCGGCGGCGAAGGTGTAGGTCGCAGGCTCGCCCAGATTGACCTGCGCTGACTGATAGGGCCACTCGGGATCGAGCTCCGGTACGGTCTCGCCCTCCTCATAGCCAATCATGCCCCAACCTTCCGTGTTGACTGTCACAATAATGCTGGCCGTCATATCTCCCATGGAGGTGAAGTGGTATGTTTCTCCTCCTTCGACCACGAGAAGAAGGCCATCCTCGCCCTCTTCCGAAACGGTGACAGTGAGATCAGCCTTGCTGCCGGAAGAAAGGAGCGTACCGCGCAGCGTGCTTCCCTCCTGTGCAAGGGTGCCGCCCCAGGAATCCTCGATAAAGTCTTCGCCCAGCATGCAGCCGACATACCAGCCGGGCTCGTCGATGTCGTCCATCCATGTGACGGAGAGCATGTTCTCGTTTTCGTCCGCAAAAAAGCCCTCGCGCGTCCATTCCGCTGCCGGATCCGGGGCGGCGGGAGTCTCCTGTGCGGAAGCTGCAGGCTGTGCGCCGCACGCACACAGCGCGAACAGCATAACGGCGCAAATCACAATACAGACAAGTCTCTTCATTACATTTTTCCTCCTGATTGTTTTTTCTGCTGCATTTAATCCAGCACGAGCATAAAGCGCGAAAAGATGGCTTCCATACTCGCCTTGTCTTTTGCTGTGATCAGCGTAGCACAGCCTTTCTCACACAAGTATCACACCCGGTCACGCGAGCATTCTCATAATATTCGCGCAGAGCGTGGCCAGCGGCGTACCCACCACATAGCCCATCAGCGCCATCAGGATGCCCACGGGCACCAGCGACCCGGCGTAGGAACCGGCCAGTACCGGCGCGGAGGCCGTTCCCCCGATGTTGGCAAGCGACGCGACGCCGGCGGTGAACAGGTCGAGCTTCAGCAGCCTGCAGATCAGCAGCCTGAGCGCGGTATGAATCGCCAGCACGACGAAGCCGGTGAGGATCCAGGCCGGGGCATTGCCCAGCTCCAATAAACCGGCGCGGGAAGCCAGCAGCCCGATCACCGCGTACAGCAGCAGGTTGGATAACTCATGGGAGCCGGCGACCTTGCCAAGAGGGGTGAGGGCGCAGAACAACGCGACTGCAGTGACAAACAACACCGTCCATGTCGCCTTGTCGGAAAAGCCCGTCCAGGCGTAGAGCTTTGCGCCCACCTTCGTAGCGATCGCGCTGACCAGGAACGCGCAGCCGATCAACAGCAGCAGGCTCTGCAGTGTGGCGGGCTTCGTGTTCAGCTTTGCCTCGTCCTCCAACCGGACAGAAACCTTGTCCAGCCGACTGGTATCGGCCCTGGTCCATTGATTGAAGCGAGGGGCCAGATGGACGGCCCAGAGCAGGAACATCACCCACAGCGAATAGTCGATGGAATCGATCACCAGCGCGTAGCCCATGTCTGCCTCGGAGATGTTCAGCGCCGCCTGCACCGCCACCATGTTGCCGCTGCCGCCGATCCACGAGCCGCACAGCGCGCCGAGGCCCATCCAGGCATCACTGCCGATGAACCGCTTCATTACAAGAAAGGCCACGATGAAGCCCGCCATGATGGTCACAGTCGCGGAGAAGAAGCCCAGCAGCATCCGCGGCCCCAGGCGCAGCACCTTGCGGATGTCACAGCGCAGCAGCATCGCAAAGATCATCGCGTAAGTCAGATTGTTCTTCAACGCGCCGCAGGCTGCCTTCGTCTCGTCCAGGTCCCATACTTTCAGCGTGCATAAGAACATCGCGATCAGATAGCACAGCACGACAGCGGGGACATACTAAAAAATGCTTTCAACGCTCCCTTGGCTGTGTTCTCCATGGCGACCAACACGTCCGCCATGAACAGCAGCACGGCTACATAGGTGAATCCATCCGTAATCATTGCTGCATCCTTCGCTCCTTTCTTAACACCGCCGCCGCGCTTTATTCTCTGTTTTCTCGCCGGGCGGTGAGCATTTTCTGAAGCTGGATCACGATCGCCACCACGGTTTTCTCGTGCTGCGGCTGGTAGAGATCGATGCTGTAACGGTCATGCATGGATACCATTTTCTGGCCGATCGCCGCGATCGGCTCGCCGTTCTGGTCGAAGAGCGTGAAGTTCAGACCCAGCACATTGCCCTGGAGCTGCCAGTCAAGACCCCGGATGTTGGTGACGTCCTTAAAGACATGGAACAGCTCGTTCGAGAGCGTGATCTTCCGCCCGTCCGCCATGGCGATATAGTGCTCCTCGTGCAGGCTGATCGGCTTTTTTTCGAGATGCGCGACCAGCGCGCCGTCTGCGTCAAACAGGTCGGTCTTGCCGCGAACGGCGATGACCGAGGACTTCGTCCGGTACAAGGTCTGTCCCTGCTCATCCTTGACCTCGATCTTCTGATGCAGGTCACCTGGATCAAGTTCGGTAAAGAGCGAGCGCTTCGGCGCGCCGTATTTTTCCAGACAGCTCGCGCTCGGGCCCTCGCCCGCTGCGTGGAAGCCGTTGAGCTTTGAAAAGAATCCCATGTTTTCTCCTTTCCTTTGTCTCCTCCCGGCGCCGTCGTCTCCGCGCCGGTTTTTTAAAAAGACCCTAATATTCCATTTTATTGATTCTATAACGGGAGGTCCAACAAATGTCCAGTAAGGCTCTCCCGCCCGATGTGAAAAAGCCGGGCGGGAAATGGTATGCCCCGGCGGGAGCCCCGGGGCTCCCGCTCACGAGAAGGGGCGGAGGATCACATCGTACAGCTCCGCGTGCTCGCTGATGACGCTCTCGCTGCCGACTGTGAAGCGCCTGCCGTTCTGTACCAGCTCCCGGTAGGCCTCGGCGTATTCCCGCAGCGTCTCCGGGCTCAGGGCTTTCAGCGCCTCCATCTGCTGCCGTTTCAGATCCTCCGGCTCACCGCAGAGACGGGACGTGACAGCGGCGAGAGCTCCGCTCAGTTCTCCCTGCGGCATGGCGTAGGCGGCGTAGCAGGAGAGGATATAGCCGTCGAGCTGCTCCTGATCGATCTCCGCCTCCTCCAGGAGGGCGGGGAGCGCCTCATAGACCGCGAAGGTTTCCTCGATGTTCGGGTCCCGGTAGGAGATCAAATAGGCCCCGGCAAAGCTGTCGTAATAGTGCATCGGGGTATACACGCCATAAGTCTCGCGGAGCATCGGGAGCAGGCAGAGATCCGTCACCAGCGCCGAAACCGCGTCCAGATCCGCCGTGTAGGCCGCGAGGCCCATCGCCTCATAGCTTCCGACCAGGCCGTTGTACTGCACGGTCTCGTCCACCACGAGCGCCTCGCGCATGGCCGGAGTTTCGAAGACGTAGTCCACGGCCTCGACCGGCTCGGCGTTCAGCCTGGAGAAGAAGTGCCCGGACAGGCTGCGGTTTTCCGCGATCATGTCCTGCGAGCCCGCAAAGAGAGAGACGGCGTTCGTGCTGTTGCAGAAGCGGCGCTGGATCTCCTCCAGCTTCCGCACGACCGCCTCGGGCTCCTCGCTCATCCGCTGCGCGGTTTCACCCAGAAAGGCAAAGTAATCCAGACCGTTGCACCAGCTGTAGTAGGCGTAGAGCGGTGTCTCGGCGCCAAGAGCGCGGTACATCATGGTGTTGTAGGCGCTGTAGCCGAGGAGACTTCTGAGCCCGCTCAGGTTTCGCTCGATCAGGCCGCCGAGTGCCTCGGCGTCGTCAAAGCGCGTCTCGAAAAGCACTTCGTACAAAAGCGCATAGCCCATCTCCAGATCCGCGCCGTCGCTGATCCAGCCAGCGCGGAGATAGGGGTGGTAGTCCTTCGTCCCGTACTGATCCATCAGCGACTGGCGGAACTCCGCACCGTACAGATAGCGGGAGAGCAGGGGCTCCAGCTCTTCCTGCGTGTGAGAGGCGGTGTCGAGCTGCCCGAGGAGGGACAGATAGAGCACGAACCAGTGCAGGTCCTCCTGCGGGACGCCTGCGGCGTCCAACAGGACCACGGGCATGCCGACGTCGTCCACGTCCGCCGCTGCGGACAGCCAGCGCAGGCCGTTCTCCCCGCGCGCCTCCCGAACCTCATACTGCGGGACTTCCTCCGGCAGGGACTGTACCGTGACCGCCCGCAGCTGCGCGACCGCGGCCGAGGCGTCCTCCTCTTCCTCTGCGGCGTTCGTCTGCGCGACGAGAGCAAGCAGATCTTCTTCGCTCATGGTCGCTTTCACCGCCGCGAGGCGCTCTGTCTCCGCCGCGTCCAGCTCCTCGCGCAGCCCCGGTTCCGGGCTGGTGACGGTGAGCACCCTGGTCTCACAGGCGAGGAGCCAGTCGGAGACGACGCGGCTGTAGACCCCCGCCTGATTCCACGCGTCGAGTTGGCGGAGCCCCTCCATATAGTCGAGGCAGTCGAAGATCCGGCCGGTCTCCGCGTAGAACGGGATCATCTGTCCGGCGAGAAGGCTGATGCCGAGCGCGGTGTTCTCCCGGATCAGCCGCATATTCATGTTCAGACCGGAGGACAGAGCGTCCACAAGCTCCTGCGCAAAGCCGCTTTCCGCGATCTCCCGCAGGCCCGCGTCGATCGCGTCCCGCGCGGTCTGCGCATCCTCCGCGTCGATCCCGGACACGTTGAATACAATCGCGGCCTCCGGGGTCCCGAGGGAGATCCAGGTCCCGAGGAAGGCTGTCGGCAGCGATTCCTGCAGCTTTCGGCTCACCGGTGAGGCCTCCGCCGCCATCAGATCCGTCAGGGTGTTGAGATAGAGCTCCTCCTGCGCGTTCTCCTTCAGCCCCGGGCAGAGGAAGACGTAGTAGAGATCCGCGGCGTATTCCGTGTCCGTCCCCGTCTCCGCCGGGAAGCGGAAAGAGGCCTCCGCGCTCTCGCCGAGCGGAGCATAGGCCGTGTCCGCAAAGACCGACGCCTCTCTGCCATAGGGAGAGAAGGCTTCGTCCAGCAGCTTCAGAAAAGCGCCGTAGTCATCAAACTTCCCGTAGAGCCAGACCATGCAGTTTGAGGGGAGATAATAACGCGTATGGTAATCCTTCAGCGCTTCCCAGCTCAGCTGCGGGATGTCCGAGGGCTCTCCGCCCGCGAGGTTCCCGGATACAGAGCCGGGAAAGGCGGTCTTCATCATGTTGTAATAGGAGCTCTGGTACAGGTTCGCCGCGGCCTGCATCTCAGAATAGACCGTCCCCTCAATGCGCAGCGGCGCGTCCGTGTCCTCGAGGCGATACCGCCAGGCCTCTTCCCGGAAAATGCTCTCGTCCTCCAGCACACGCGGGTGCAGACAGCTGTCCGTGTAGAAATCCGCGTAGAGCAGGAGCTGCGCCTCGGAGAGGCTGGACACCGGGAAGCTCGTGTAGTTTGGACCCGTCTCTGCGTTCATGTAGGTGTTGTAGGTCTGGTAGAGGAGATTGAAAAACAGGCTCGAGGAGGGGTATTTCTCCGAGCCCTTCAGGACCGCGTGCTCCAGAACGTGGGGCAGGCCGGTCTCGTCCTCGGCCCGCGTGAAGAAGGTCAGATCAAAGACCCGGTTCGTATCGTTGTTGGCAATATAGGTCAGCTTCGCGCCGCTCTTTTCGTGCTCGAAAACCAGCATCTGCGCGCCGACCAGAGGGAAGGCGCGCGACTCCTTCAGGGTAAAGCCGTACACGCTCTCGCCCACTTGGGGCAGAGCGGGCGCCGGCTCCGCCGCAGCAACTGCGCAGAGGCCGGCGAGGAGCGCAAAGGTCAAGAGAAAGGAAAGGATTTTTTTCATAAGGGAGAGGATCTCCTTGCATTTTCAAAATTCTGGGCGGCACCCCGCCGTGTTTTGCGCCTGGAAGCGCCGCCCCGGACTGCGGCCTCGAGGACTGCAGCCCCAATTCAGCGGAGGGAGACGGGGTAGATCGTGAGCTGCTGGCCGGGGCGGACCCCTTCCTGGGGCCCGAGGCCGTTCCACTGCTGAATCTGCGGTACCGTCACGCTGAAGCGTGCGGCGATCCCGCCGATCGAATCGCCGTTGGCGACCGTATAGACGATGAAGCCTCCGCAGCTTCTGTAGCTGCCCTTCGCCTGCTGCTGCCAGCCGCCCGCGCCGCCGGCCGCGTTCTCCAGTTCTCGCTCGTCGAGCTTGGTGATCTTTGCCATGCGTATTCACTCCTTTCTGTTTTCTGTCTTCGCGGCCATGGTAACACAGCTTCTGGCACAGAACTGTCACACAGGCGGAAAAAAACGCCGGGCCCCTCCCTTTGGAGGAAGCCCGGCAAAAAAACAGGGCGTGAGGCCCGGAGAGCTGCGCCCCCGAAGCATCACGCCCGTTCTCGTCGAACGAATCAGAACTTGATCTTCAGCTGCTGGCCGACGACCAGGTAATTGGGATCCTTGATGTTGTTCCACGCCATCAGCTGTTCCAGCGTGACATGGTACTTTTTGGCGATCGCCCCGAGCGTGTCGCCCGGCTGCACGCGGTAGGGAAGAATGGAACCCCCGGTGACCTGATCCATCAGTTCGTCATTCATTGCGATTTTGTTTTTTTCCATGTTGATAACCTCCGTTCTGTATTCTTTGTTTGCAGGTACAGAATATCACAGTATTTGTCACAGAACTGTCACATGAGGCGGATCCCGGTTTTAATCGGCCGCCGAGACGACGACTTTATAGATGTTTGCCGCGCTCGGATAGTCGACATAGAAGACTTCACACGGGTTGCCGCCGCCGGCGGCTCCGACCTCGGCATTCAGCGTGCATGTATAGCCGTCATGGGAATAGCTGTCGACAATCACCGAGTCTCCGTTGTCCAGGAAGAGCTCCAGCTTGTTGCTGTCGGAAATGCTGCGGAAGGCCCTGCCGGTAATGACGCCATAGCTCGGCTCCGGCGCAGGCTCCGGTTCGGGCTGCGGCGCAGGCTCCGGTTCAGGCTGCGGCGCGGGCTCCGGCTCGGGCTGCGGCGTGGGCTCCGGCTCGGGCTGCGGCGTGGGCTCCGGCTCGGGCTGCGGCGCGGGCGTCGGGTCCTTGCCGTAGATATCTACCTTGTAGATCGTAGCTTCGCTCGGATAGTCCGTGTAGTAGACGATGCAGCTGGCTCCGTCGATATCGTTTCCGCCGATGATGTTGACGAGATTGCCGTTGAGGTGCAGGCCGCTGCCGTTCTGGAGAACGACGTACACGGTGAAAGCGGTGTCGTGATACGCCGTGCCGCTCATGGAGCCGTAGACAGGCTGCGGCGCGGGCTTGGTGCCCCGGATGGTGCAGGAGGTGACCGTGACGCCTCGGGACCCTGCGACCTTGACCCAGTAGACCGTGGCGTCCGCTCCGATGTCGAGCGTATCGGTGATCGTGCAGATGCTCAGCGGGATCTCAAAGAGATCCACACCCGGGCAATCGACTGTGACCGTGCTGAAAGAGGTGGCGATAACGGTGCCGACGTAGTCGCCCGTTTCACCGATGGGGGCCGTCGGGGTTGGTTTCTCCTGCTTCACGGAGATGTAGGCCGTGCTGGTGCGGGCAGACTGTCCCTTGTAATAGAAGGTGCAGTAAGCGCCCCATTTGTTCATGTCCCGCTCAATGTTGCCGATGGAAAGCGTGGTGCTGTATTCGCCGGACACGCCCGCCTTGGGGAAGACGCTGCGGAACTGCTGGACGGAGAACTCGCCGCCGTTGGGCGCCACCAGCGTCCAGGTCAGGGAATCATAGGCGTTGGCACAAGCCACGAACAACGCGGTATCGCCGGTCTTCCGGCTCTCGTTGGTCGGGTTCTTGGTGATCATAAGATAGCTGGGGCTCGTGCTGCCGGACGGTGCGGCGGTGGGCACGGGCGCCGGCGTGGCGCTGGGCTCCATGGCCTGCAGGGCGGCAGGCTTCGGGACCGGGAAGACCTCCGTCGGAGCTTTCACGCCCGCGAACACGGAATAGCTGTCGATCAGGCGGGCGAGGCTCTTCACGTCCGTCCCGGTGAGCCACTCAAAGCTGGTGCTGCTTCTCTCCGTGCCGGCGAAAGCGTTCACGCCGGCCGCGTTATACTGCTCCTGCGAGATCGTCATGCCGTTGAGGTCTGTGTAGCTGACGGCAAACATATTGTTTTCGACAAGCGTATGCTGCACGGCGAAGGCGTCGTAGCCGATGACGCCATCCTTCAGGCTGACGGCGCTCTTGATCGTATATACCTCGCTGTTCGAGATGACGATATTGTCATAGCACAGATAGAACCAGGTGTCGGTCTGCGTATCGTGGTAAGTGTCGGCGCAGTCCGTCATCATGTCAGGGAAGGACTCGTCCGCGTCCTTGTTAAGGCTGCACTCCGTGAGCGCGGTCCGGTCCGCGCTGACTTCCCACAGCTTCAGATTGGTGGAGCGGTCCTGCGGGTGCTGGGATGCGGCGACGAATTCCAGGTTCCCGTCGTGGTCGAGATCCGTGACGGTATAGTACCAGGTGTTCTCGCCGTCCGTCTGCATCAGCTTTTCAAGCTGAAAGAAGATCATGCTGAGCTGCGCGTCGACATCGTAACTGTCGGCCAAAACGGCAGCGGGCTCGTCCGCCTGCGCGGTCACGCCGCAAACTGCGGCAGAGAGCAGCATCGCAAGAATGAGCAGAAAGCTGAAAACCTTTTTCTTCATCGTAATTCTCTCCTTTGCAAAAGCCTCAGCCGGCATGCGGCTGAGGCTTTTTCTTTTTTTCGGAAGCTCAGCGGATGATGGTGGGATAGATGGTGAGTTTCTGACCGACGCTGATGACGTTGGCGTTCTTGATGTTGTTCCACTGCTGGATCTGAGCGACCGTCACACCGAACCGAATGGCGATGCCGCTCAGCACGTCGCCGCTGACGACATGGTACACGACATAGTTGCCGTAGTTCTCATAGGTGCCCTTCGCATACTTCTGCCAGGAGCCGGCGCCGCCGGACACTTCCTCGAGTTCGCTGTCGTTGACTTTCACTTCGTCTGCCATGATAATATCCTCCTTTTTATTTTCAAGAGCTTTGCTGCCGATATGCGGCTTCGCATCTCTTGTTTACGTTTTCAGTGTATCACGGGCTCTGTCACACAAGCGTCACACACTTTTTTTCAGACCCGGCCGCCTGTCGGCGGCTTTTCGTTTCCTGATTGCGCTTTCAGTGTATCACAGGCTTTGTCACACAAGTATCACACAGTTTATATCATGCGCTGTCCAACAGATGTCCAGTAGCCCGCGTCTTTTTTCGACCCATCCGTTCGCTTCACATCGCCAGCGCGGTCAGCCCCGCGCTCAGGAGCGCGATCAGGATGAGCGCCGTCATCTGCTGGAAGCGGCGTGCCGCGAGCAGACCGATGAATTCCCGCAGAAAAGCGTTCGGCCAGAAATACCATTTGGTGCGGCTGCCCATCCCATCGATGTTCCAGCCGCTCTCTGCGGCGAGGATCCCTCCCCGATAGACGTGATAGCTGGAAGTGGAAAAGGCTGCCCTGGCCGCGCCGCCCCGGGCCTCGATCAGCTCCCGCGAAAAGCGGAGATTCTCCTGCGTGGTCCGGGAACGGTCCTCGATCAGGATCTCCCCGGCAGGGACACCCTGTTCCCGCATATAGCGCGCCATGGCCGCGGCCTCAGCCTCCGGTTCGTCCGCACCCTTCCCGCCGCTGGGGACCAGCACCGGTGCTCTGCCCGAGGCGGCGAGCTGCGCCTTCCGGAAGGCGAGCGCACGGTCTACCCGGCCGCGGATCAGCGGGTACAGGGTGCCGTCCGGCCGGACCTTGCAGCCGAGGACGATCACATAATCCAGGTCGTATGTCGGTTCGTGGCGCCCGGCCTTCACCGCGTGGATGACCGTCGCCGTGAGCAGACACTCCAGATAGACGAATACTCCAGCGTACACGTTGAGGAGGACGTTGCGCAGCGGGAAGGTCAGCATCGAATAGGACATCCAGATGCCGAAACCCGCGCCGCCGACGAGCAGCAGCGCCGCTGCGATCCCCAGCATGTTGGAGGGCCGGAAGCCCTCATGCCGGATCAGCACCAGATTGCTGGCGGCGGCCAGCAGGGAGAAGGCAGCCAGAACAACGGCGGTCCAGCGCATGAAGGTCTGCGCGGAGACGATGACGCCGACAAGCAGCGACCAGACCGTCCCGGCGTTCTCCCCGCGCAGGAAGGGCAGGATCATGTCGATCCGAAAGAAGCCGGTCAGCAGCAGAAAGATCGCAAGGCCGAGTTCCGCCGTCGCGCGGTATGAAAAGCAGGCCCGTTCCCTCTCCCGCCGGGACGCGGCAAAGAAGATCGCCGCGGCGGACAGCAGAAACAGGGACAGACAGGCCGTCAGATAGCCCCAGCCCGTAAAGTTCCAGGTGACGCTGTCGGTCAGGATACCGAAGGGGAGCGAGCGCATCTGCATGCGGATCTCCCGGGCGTAAAGGCTGTCCTCTTCGAGATCGCCCCAGGTGAGCACAGCCTCCGTCACGCCGCGGCTATCCGCCTCAAAGTGCGCCGCGAGCTCGCTGCCGTCTGCCGAGACCTCGCTCCCCGCGAGGCGCACGACTCCCTCCGGTTCAAAGCGGAAGGACATACCCGAGGCCTCGGGGGGCACTTCGAAAAACAGGGTAAGTCCTCCGCCGCTCAGCGTCAGACAGAGCGCGAAGACCCCGATCCATACCGCGAGGGCAACGACAAGCCGAAGCAGGATCCTTCTCATCTCAACGCTGCGGGATCAGAAGCCGCGTGCTGGGGCGGATCGCATTCGGTTCGGATATATCGTTGAGCTCCCGAAGGACCCGGACCGTCGTGCCGAAGCGTTGTGCCAGCAGGGAGAGGCTGTCCCCCTCCTGGAGAACATAGACGAAGGTGGGGCCCAGAAACCGGCCGCCGGCGGCCTGCTCGAGCTCGCGCTCGTCCAGCGCCGTGATTTGGTCTGACATGTCGTTTCTCCTTTTATGTTTCGTCGAAGGACCAGCTGATCTCATCCAGCTCCGCATGCATCGTCTCCGGCCAACTGTATTGATTCATGTAGTCGCCGAGATAATGATAGCGGGAGTCCTGTCTCTTCTCCAGCCAGTCATAGAGATCGCATTCGATCCGGTCCGCCGCGATTGCGAGGCTGCCCCGCTGCTTGAGGATGACCCCGTTCAGCTTCAGCTTCGCGAAGGTGTTCTGCAGGTCCTGCCGCAGATTGGAGAGGTAGGAGGCCTTTTTCTCCGGGTCCCCGTCGTCCTCCCAGAGCGTGGCGATGATCTCGCCGTTGGTGGTCTGTGCGCCGCGGTTGTTGACGAGCAGGGCGACGATCTCCTTCGTCCGCGTGTACTTGAAAGCGACGGGCTTCCCGTCGACAAAGAGCTCGAAGTTCCCGAAGGTCTGGACAAAGAGCCGCTTCTGGTTTTTCTGCACGGCCGGATGGCGGAGCTCGTTCAGCTCCCGCTGTATGCTTTTCTCCTCCGCCGGCTTGAGCAGATAGCCGCTGGCATGTTGCAGCAGCGCGTCATACGCGCTCTCCGGCCCTTCCGAGAAATAGATCAGATTGACGAAGGGATACAGCTCCTGCAGATACTGCCCGAGATCCAGCCCGTTCAGCTCCGGCAGACGGACATCAAGCAGGGCGATATCGATCTCTTTCTTTCTGGCCGCCGCCAGTGCGGGCAGACCGTTGCCGAAGCAGAGCAGTTCCGCGTCCGGCGCGAGTCGGACCAGCATCTGCGTAAGCGGCGGGATCTCCCGTTCGTTTTCCAGCACGGCAAGGATCGTCATGGCTTTTCTCCTCCGCCCGTCAGGTCCCCGGCAGACACTGTTCGCAGATGCTGCCGCCGTCTCTCCTCCTCGCTCATCGTCAGGGGATTCATCTCCCCGACAAGAAGCATCCCCGTCCCGTCCGCAGCGGTCTCGTGCAGGGGCCCGGCGCTGAGATCCGCGATCACCAGCGCGGCGAAACGGTCATAGTTGTCCTCGTCGATCACGGGGAAGTGATGCTGCATCCGGTACCAGTGCTTCGGGTCGAAGCCCATCTCCCCCACGTACAGGCGGTCGGCGGTCGCCTCCACATCCTCGGGGGAGGCGAGCTGCCCTGCCACCGCGCCGATATCGTCGCAAAACAGCATGGCGTAGGCGCGCAGGATCTGCCCGCGTACCGTATACGTCTTTCCGTTTCGCTCCACGGCGGTATCCATGATCCGGTAGTAGGTTTCCTGCGCTTCCTCGCTCTCATCAAAGCGGAGAATGGCCTCGTAAAAGGCCCTGTCGATCAGCGGATGTGCCATGGTGTCAGAAGGAGGCCACGCCCGAAGCGGTGATCGTGTTCAGCGCGACGCCGCTGTAGCTTCCGTTGAAGCGCCAGGACGCCGTGATGCTTGCCGGCCCCGTTGCGTTGGGGATGGAGAAGCCCGCCAGCACGTTGGAGGCCAGCGCGCTGCCGCTGTAGTTGATGGCGTTCGGGGTCGCGGTATACACCATCCCGTTCACCCGCAGCTCCACGGAGTTGGCCAGCGCGCCGGAATACAGGCTGTAGGAGGTGGCCGAGACGGTCACGTTCAGGGTCTTCCCGCCGAAAGCGTCCGATACGGCGGACCAGTTCACCAGCAGGTTCAGGCCCGTGCCCGTCTGGGAAGCGAAGCTGCCGGAAGCGACGGCCTCGCCGCTGTAACCGCCGGCAACACCGGCCAGATTCTCGTCGGAGAGGTCCTCCGCACGCAGGGTTTTGTTTTCGTTCGTATTCATGTTGATTCCTCCTGTACGCTTGATCTCGCGATCAGAATAGCGCGGCGCCTGTCACAGAAGCGTCACACATCCAGCCGCTGCCTGGCGACCAACTCCGCGAAGAGCCCGTTTCGGGCGATCAGCTCGTCATAGCTGCCGTCCTCGAGGATCTGCCCCTTGTCCAGCACCAGGATCCGGTCGCAGTTCTTGATCGTCGAGAGACGGTGCGCGATCACGATGCGCGTGCACTTGAGCTGATCCAGCGCCTCGGACACCTGCTTCTGCGTTTTGTTGTCCAGAGCGGAGGTGGCCTCGTCAAAGATCAGGATCTTCGGTCTGGGCGCTACGGCGCGCGCGATCATCAGCCGCTGCTTCTGCCCGCCGGAGATGCCGCCCTGTCCCTCGGAGATCAGGGTCTGCATCCCCATGGGCATGGCGCGGATATCGTCGGCGATGCCGGCCAGCTCCGCCGCCGCCCATGCCTCATCGAGAGAAAGCTGCGGGGCGGAGATCACGATGTTGGAATAGATGTCGCCCTGGAAAAGGCTCCCGTCCTGGGTGACTGTGCCGATCCGGCGGCGCAGGGAGCGCAGATCGAGCCCGGCGAGATCCTTCCCGTCGTAGTAGACGGCCCCTCTCTCGGGGGTCTCGAAGCCGAGCAGAAGCCGCACCAGCGTGCTTTTCCCGCAGCCGGTGGGGCCGACGATGGCGATATACTCTCCGGAGCGGATCTTCAGGCTCATCCCGTTGACGACGTAGGGCATGTTCGGGGTGTAGCGGAAATACACGTTGGACAGCTCGATATTCCCGCTGAGCTTTGTGACCATGCTCTTGTTTTCGGCCGACTCCGGCTCGGTTTTCAAGATGGGCTCCGCCATCTCCAGAATGGGCTTGATGCGGGCCACAGACAGAGCCACGCCGGTGAGAGAGGCGAAGGAGGCCGACACTGCGCCGAAGGCCGTGTTGAAAGCGATGTATTCCGAGGGCGTGACCGCAGTCGTCACCGCCAGATAATACAGCACGATCGTGCCGATGAGGGAGACCGCGCTGGTAATGGCCGTGTTTGCGCGAATCAGGACGGGCGGATTGTAGCTGTGCTGCGAGACCTCGGCATAGGCGCGCCCCCATTTGGCAAAGGCGCGCTTCTCCGCCCCGGCGAGCTTGATTTTCTGCACGCCCGTGATCAGGGCATAGCTCAGTCCGTTTTCTTTCGCGCCCTTCTCCATGATCTGCCGACTGATCCTCATCTGCGTCAGGCTGGAGAGCACGCTGATCACGAGGCTGGCCAGGAGGATCAGCAGGGCGGGCGCCACCAGAGCGGGCGCGTAGTGGAAGATCTGCGTGATGTAAAGCAGAGACATCAGCGCGCCAAGGCCGGAGGAAAAAACGTTCCCCAGCAGCAGCTCACAGAGCTGATTGACCGCGTTGTAGCGGCTGGAGAGCTCGCCCGAGGCATATTTCCGGAAGAAATTCGCGGGCAGGTTCATGACGCGCATCATCATGGCGGCTTCCACCGCGAGAGAGGTCTTGCCCTCGATGCGGTTCATCATCAGCTCCCGCGCCGCGCCGAGGATCTGGGTGGAGAGGATGACGGAGACCATGAAGAGCGCCGTCCCGAGCAGCAGGGATCGGTTCCCGCTCTCCAGGACAAAGCCGGTCAGCGCGCGCGTGATATTCGTCATCAACAGGCCAAACAACGTCGCCGCGAAGGTGATGGCAATGAGAAAGACATAGTCGCCCACGCTCAGACAGTCCTTCAGATAGACGATCAGGTCGGGGATGCCGAGCTTTTTCAGCGGCAGAGGGCGGTAGAAGCAGATCGCGTCCTCGACGAACTGCGCGGCCGTTCTGCTGTCGAGATCGAACCGCTCTCCGCTCACGGGATCGCGGAAGTAATAACCGAGGAAGGGCTTCGGCAGCAGGGCGACCGCCGTGCCGTCCTCCTTGCGGAAGGTCAGCATCGGACCGAAGGCGTCCCTGAACCAGCCCTTCTCCAGCTTGACGCTGCGCCGCATCAGGCCGTAGGGACGCAGGCAGAATTCCAGCTGCTCGTCCAGATCCCGGATGCTGTCCGGGATCTCCGCGGGCTTGCAGTGATAGTATTTCAGGATCTCGTCGATCGCCGCTTTGGTGACGATGCGCTCGTCATCCAGAAGCCCGGCACGCTGTCTGCCCAATACGGCCGAGGCCATGCGGAAAAGGGAGTCCTCAAAGAGCTCCTGATCCGAGAGCTTGCGCTGGCGGATCTGTTCATCAAACCATCCCATCGTCCACACCCCCTCAGTCGCTGGCGATGAGCTCGGTATAGGCGCCGCCGAGGGCCATGAGCTCATCGTGGGTACCGCGCTCCACCACCTGTCCGTGATCGAGGACGATGATCTCGTCGCAGTCGCGGATCGTAGAGAGGCGGTGGGCGATGACGATACAGGTGATGCCGCGGTCCTTCACGGCCTTTACCAGCTCATACTCCGTCTTGGCATCCAGCGCCGAGGTCGCCTCGTCCATGATGATGACGGAGGGATCCTGCGCCAGCACACGCGCGATCTCCAGACGCTGCCGCTGGCCGCCGGAGAGATCTTTCCCGCCCTCGGTGAGCTTTCCGTTGAAGCCGCCCTCGCGGGCCATGATATCGTCATAGATCTGGGCGTCCCGCGCGGCGAGGATCATTTCGAAATCCTCGATCGACTCGTCCCACATCTTGATGTTGTCGGCGATGCTGCCCTCAAACAGCACGATGTCCTGATCGACAACGGCCACAGAACCGGTAAACACGCTCCGGTCGATCCCGGAGATCGGCTTTCCGTCAAAGAGGATCTCGCCGCTCCAGGGCTGGTAAAGCCCGGAGATCAGCTTGGAGAGCGTGGATTTGCCGCAGCCGGAGGGCCCGACAAAGGCGACGCGGCTTCCGGGCCGGACGTGCATGGAGAAGTCCCGGATCAGAGGCGTGCCCAGCCGGGAATAGCCGAAAGACACGGCTTTGAGCTCCACGTCGCCGGAGAGCTTGGAATAATCGGCGTCCTCGGCCAGTGGTGCGTCGGAGAAGCTCGGGTCCGTCGGATACTGCATGACGTCCTCCACGCGCTCCATCTCTGTGCGCATCTCCTGCAGGCTTTGCCCGGCGGAGATGATCGTCATGGCCGGCGACATGAAGGAATTCAGAAAGCCCTGGAAGAGCAGGATCATGCCGAGAGTAAACTCCCCCCGCATCGCCAGCAGCACGCCCAGGATCAACACCAGCGCGTCCGCGATGGCGGAGAGGGCCGCGGGGATGATGCCGAGGATCTGATTGAGGCGGGCGAAACGGACGTTCTGCGCATTGACGGAGGCCTGATACCCGGCCCACTTCTGGAAATAGCCGTTTTCCGCGCCGCTGGCCTTGATGGTCTCCACCATCTGGATCCCGGAGACCGTCGCCGCGGCGAGCTTGCCCGCATCGCGCATCTGAACGCGGGAGATGTTCACACGCTTTGCGGAGATATACTGAGAGACCAGGAGGTTCAGCACGATCGTCACTATGCCGATCGCCGTCAGGATCACGCTGTAGCGGAGCATCACGATGAGATAGACGAGCATCATTAGCGTGTTCAGGAGCAGCGGCGTGAGAGTGTTCACCAGCGTGGCCGCGATGGAGGCGTTCGTGCCCTGGCGCTGCAGGATATCCCCCGCCATGCGCTGGGAGAAGAACTCCATCGGCAGACGCAGGATCCTCCACATATACTCGCTGCTGCCGACGATGGCCATTTTCCCGTTTATCTTCAGAGAATAAACGGCCTGTATCCAGGCCACGACCACCTGGGCCAGACCCATCAGGATCATCAGTCCCAGGAAGGGGTAGAGCAGATTCCGGTTTTCTCCCGTCAGAAGACGGTCCATGAAGAAGCGGGAAAAAGCGGGGTTGATGATGCCGAAGAGATAGCCGATCACGGTGGACAGCAGCACAAAGGCGACGGCTGCCCCCGCGCCCTTCAGGCGGCTCCGTGCAAAGGCAAACGTGCTTTTCTTTTTCCCGGACGGATGAAAATCCGGCCCGGGGATCAGCTGGAGACAGATCCCGGTAAAAGCGCGGTCGAAGTCCTCGAGCGGGACCTTGATCTCGCCCCTTGCAGGGTCGTTGATCCAGGCGTGGCCGCCCCGGAACCCGTTCAGGACCACAAAATGATTGAAGTTCCAGTGGATGATGCAGGGCAGTGCGATGTTCTCCCGGAGCGCGTCCGGCTCGCAGCGAAAACCCTGCGCCTCAAAGCCGTAGTTCCTCGCTGCCACGAGCATGTTTTTCGCGTTCGAGCCGTCCCGGGACACACCGCAGTCCAGACGCACCTGCTCAAGCGGGACCCATTTTCCGTAATAGGCCATCACCATGGCAAGCGAAGCCGCGCCGCATTCCAGGGCTTCCATCTGCATGATGACCGGAACACGGGCGCGTCCCTTCCTCACCGGGCTGCGAAGCTTTTTCTTCGCCATCGGTCTTCCCTCAATTGAAAAGCAGCCGCAGCACCTGCGTCTGCCGGAAGATGACCCTGGCGGAGTAGGTCCCGTCCGCCAGCGTCGTCGGCGCGGAAGCGAAAAGCCGACCCTCGGCGTCCGTCCCGACGCTTCCGATCCTGCTCTCGGTCTCTCCCACGACTACGCTCATCCCGCTCTGCACGTTGCGGGCGATCTGCTCGTCGTCAAAGCGAATGCGCATTTCGCCCTTTTCCACCTGCGCGGTGCCGACGGCAAAGCTGTCGATACTGGCCGTGGAGCTCCAGATCAGCATGCCCGCAAGCAGCAGGATAACGGCCGCGAGGATCAGCCAGACGCTGGGGCTGGTCACGCGCAGATAGTCGCTGAGTGCCTCGGGAGAGCTGATCCTCTCCAGGCTCTTCTTTCTGAATATCGATTCTTCCATAGCTCTCCTCTGCCCGCCTCAAAAATGTGTGTGTTCCCGCGCATGCGGCGGGGGCTGCCCGGCCGCTTCGCTGTCTTCTCCTGCCCGGCTCCGCCTCCGCCGAAGCTCGGAATCGATGTGGCCTTCGGTCAGATTCGCCCAGGAATAGGAGGTCATGTATTCCCCCTGGTACTCGGCTTCGTATTGCTTGTCTCCCGCGAAAAGACGATACATGTCGCAGTCCAGAGCCTGCGGCTCGATCCGAAGCATGCCGTGCTCGAGCACCAGCAGTTCGTCGATCCCGTGCTCCCTCAGCGTCGCGCGGAGGCTGCGGATGATCACATCCAGCTGCTTCTGCTGCGGGCGTCCGTACTCCGTATCGGGCCACAAGGTGTGAAACGCGTTGGCTCTCGAGACCCAGATCCCTTTCCTGTCGATGAGAAAGGCCAGCAGCTCCTTGGATTTGGCGCGGGGAAAGTCCAGCTTTTTCCCGTCCACGATCAAATCGAAGCTCCCAAAGCTGCGCGCCGCGATATGCGGAACAGCGCTGTCGCTCACGTTCGACCTTCTCCACGTCAGCGCATAGCTCAGCTCGTCATGCAGCTGCTCCCGGGTGAAGGGCTTCAGGAGATACCCGGTCGCATGGAGTTCCCATGCCTCCACCGCATGCCGCGGGTCTGCGCTTAAAACAATGATCGCCGTATGCGGATACCGCTCCCGGATCCTCCGAGCCGGCGCGATCCCGTCCGTCCCGGATATATCGGCATCCAGCAGCACAAGCTCCGCCGGCCGCTCCTTCATCCGGGAAAGAGCCTCGCAAGGGTCGGTAAAGCCTTCCGCCTCCGTGATAAGGGGCATCTCCCTGCACAGGGAAAGCATACGCCGGAGGGAGTGTTTCTCGTTGTCGACACATAGGACTCTCATCTGTTGTCTCCCGATGCGGTCTTGGCCTGATCCACCCTGATTCCCTGCGTCACATTACCATGGACTGTCCAACAAATGTCCAGTAAGCAGCCGACAAAAAGCGCCCGGCTTCGAAGCTTTTCCTCCGAAACAAGGCACTTTCTTTCATATGCATTTGATCGCGGGCGTCTCCGGTGCGCTAGCGAACGCCCTCCGCTTTCCGCGTCATGTATCCCTCGGTCAACTCCGCCCAGGCGTAGCCGTTCATGTATTCTCCCCAATAGGAGTTGAGTGCGTCGGCATCCCCGCGGCAAAAGCGGTACAGATCACACTCGATGAGCTCGGGCCGGATCCTCAGATTCCCGCTTTTTATCTCAAGGATCTCGGCGGCGCCGTGCTCCTGCAGCGTCGCGCGCAGGCTCCGGATGATCGCGTCAAGCTGCTTTTGCATGGGGCGGTCATATTGCCGGTCCTCCCACAGAATGGCAAAGGCATCCGCTCTGCTTACGCTCCCGCCGCGCCTGTCCACCAGATAGGCGAGCAGCTCCTTGCACCTGGCCTGTCGGAAGCTGATCGTTTCGCCGTCGACAATACAGTCAAAATTGCCGAAGGTCCTCATCACGATCTGCTTCTTTCTCTCCGTGGCCGGTAGGGAGCTCCGTTTTCTGGAACAGACGTATTCAACCTCGTCTGCCAGCCTTTTCCCCGTGACCGGCTTCATCAGATAGCCGGTCGCGCGCACAGCGAAAGCCTCCACGGCATACTCGGAATACCCGGTCAGAAAGATGATCGCCGTATCCGGCCGCTTCTTCTTGATCGCCACGGCCAGCTCGATCCCGTTCATTCCCGGCATGTCGATGTCCAGCAGCGCGAGATCGGCGTCGTTGTCCTCCAGCCAGAGCAGCGCGTCCGCCGCGCGGATGAAGCCCTTGGCCTCGTCGATCTGCGGCAGCTCCAGGCACCGCGAGACCGTGTCCTCCATGATGATCCGTTCATCGTCCACGCAGATCGCTCTCATGCCGCCGCCTCCTTCGCCGGAATACGGATCGTGACCGTCGTACCTTCCCCGCATTTGCTGTCGATTTGCAGCGTGCCGCCGCACATTGTTTCTATCCGCTCCCGAACATTCCGGATACCGATGTGCTTTCCGGCCGCTTCTTCGATCACCCTTATGTCGAAGCCCTCTCCGTTGTCTGCGACGACGATCTCGTGACCGTCCGCCGTCCGCCGCGTGCTTACCCGGACGATCCCTTCCTCGCGGATGCGGACGCCGTGACGGATGGCGTTTTCCACAAGCGGCTGAAGGGACAGCGGCGGAACACCAAAATCCAGATCCTGCAGATCAAACTCGACCCGGACGTTTTCAAAGCGTACCATTTCGATCTCCGCATAGGTTCTGGTGTGCTCCAGCTCCTTTTCAAAGGGGATGCATCCGTCTATGCTGAGAGAATCCAGATTCTGCCGCAGATAGACGCTGAACTTCTCCGCGACTTCCTCCGCTTTTTCCGGATTCTTTCCGGCAAGCGCCTTGAAAGTGGCGATGGTGTTGTAGAGAAAATGCGGCTGGATCTGCGACATCATGATCCGGATGCGCTGCGCCGCCATCATATCCTGCTCATGCTTCTGAACAAACTGCTGATGCAGCCAGATGTAATAAAACACGCTGCCGACGGTAATGGCAATGGTCAGACAGGAGATCGACACCTGTCCTTCCTTTATGTTGTAGTCCAAATAGATGGAGAAGAGGATCATCAGCAGGACAAAGCTCGGGATCCACAGGCCCCGCTTCCCGATGATGCGGCGATTTTTGACGGTGTTCCGGAAAAGGTCGGCCAGCAGGAACAGACTGACCAGGAGGCAGGAAGGCGCGGCCGGACCGGCATGATAACAATTGTACTCGTCGATCCAGAAGCTGACAGGAGAAAGAAACGCCGAGAGATATATGGCCGCATTGATCCCCGCGAGTACCCACAGCGGCCGTCGCTTTCCTTCCGGCTGGACGATATAAAGGAACAGGATCAGGATCACCGGCCGCACGGAATACCCGCAGACAGATACGGCGGTACGCCAGAGAATATGCGGCGTCCCGACAGCCAGACGATACTCCAGCAGATTCTGCGCAATCAGGACAAGGCACAGGGCATTGATGAACAGCATGACCCCCCGGTGCTCCGGCCGGATATAGGGATCTGTCAGCACTGCGAGCGTGAGGCCGACAAGCAGCAGCGCGAGAGGCATGAGCAGCACATATTGGGTTGTAAACATGGCATACACTCCTCCCTGCACATATAAGCCTGCCTGTATTATAGCACAGGAACGCGCAGGCGCAATACGGAATAAACGGATCCTTCTCCGCTGCCCCGGCGGGGAGAAGGATCCGTTCCCGATGCTGTCGGATGTGTTTTTTGTGTTCTTTCCGCCCGGTGCGGGCGGACGCTCAGCGCAGAAAGCTCGCGTTGACCCATCCCGCCCGGCAGCTCCGGGGATTATAGACCCAGACATACACCTTGCCGTCAAAGCCGACGACATAACTGCCCGTGATCTGCAGCTTGTCGCCGTTATAGCTCTCGCTGCCCCGGATCTCGTTATCGTAATCGTAGCCCGGTCTGTCGCGGAGAGCGAGGTAGCCGGACTCAAGTCCGCTGACAACGGCCCAGCCGTCATAGCTGACGCCGCCGACGACCTGCTCAAGTTCCTGATTGGACTGTTTCTTGATTTCTGCCATTTTATTCATCCTCCTGTTTTTTTGTTTGCAGCCGCAGGATATCACATGGACCGGCACAGAAATGTCACACGCCTGCTCACAGGAATAGGTGCGGACGAGGATCATCCGACGGCAGGCTGCTCCGCCGGATACTCTGAAAAGCGCTTTTTATAATTTTTAATAAGTACGGATTATCATGCCGGAGAGCCCGGATCGTGCGGCCGAGTTTTAAACCGCAGATAATGTACACGGAAAAATACGCACGCTCCATACATGCTGCCCATACAAAGACAATGCAATGTTTTCTGCTCAGGATACGTCCGTAGCGACAGAAAAAGTAACCGGCAAAACCGTTATTAACATCAGCAATCCAGTCCCGTATGCCTATGTTATATTCACACCAGAGTCTGATGGTTTCATCACCATCTCCAAGGACAACGCCGGGACGGCAAATCTGAAAACCTATGTATTCCATCTCGTTGACCTGATCGACGGGAATAACTAATCACGGAGAGTCGCTGCAGCGGCTCTATTTTTTATGAGGAGGTTATTTGAAAGATGAAGCAATTTTGGACTGTAATTCAGCTTATCTTTTCCGCAGTGGGCGGCTGGCTTGGGTACTTTCTCGGGGGCTGTGATGGTCTCCTGTACACGCTGCTGGCATTCGTGGTTCTCGATTATGCGACCGGTGTAATGGCCGCGATGACGGCCGACGTCGAGCAATGCTTCCGCGCCATCATCGAGGACCGGCCGACCCCCAGGCTCGAGCGCATGGTCGACGGGCGCAGCGGTTTTCTGTTTCTGGACAAGGACTGCCTGCCGGAAGTGGCGATGCACTGGGAGCACCGTTTTAACCATATGGTCAAGCGCTACAACGATATCTACCGGGTCCAGATGCCCAACATCACCCCGCACGTCTGCCGCCATACCTACTGCAGCAATCAGGCCAAGGCTGGCATGAACCCGAAGACGCTCCAGTACCTGATGGGCCACAGCGATATCGGCGTCACGCTTAACACTTATACCCACCTGGGGCTGAAAGACGCCGCCGAGGAACTTCGCCGCATGGAGGAAGCCGAAGCAGCCCGCCGGGAGCAGGAAAAGCTCGCAGGCAAGGTGCCGCCTTCGCAGAAAATGTTCAAGGCGGTCTGAAAACAGCATAAAACCAGCAAGGCGCTCTGCAAACTGCGGAGCGCCGATTTTTTATAGTGGAAAAATCCACCGATAGCCTTCTCTTATTATATTCTTATAAGTGGGGTAAGTATTAATATGAACAACTGCCACCTAAAAATTTTCCGGTTTCTGTCTTGACATCATTTGTATTTCAAGATAAAATGGATTTAGAATAATTCTAATTTGGAGAAGGCCATGACAAAGTACGCACAACAGATACTCGATATCATAAATACATCTTCGGATCATCTGACTGCTGAGCAGATCTATCTACGCCTTAAAGCCTCGAACTCTAAAGTCGTTCTTGCCACGGTATATAATAATCTCAATCTGCTATACGAACAGGATAAGATCCGAAAGGTTTCCGTGGAAGGCTATCCTGACCGTTACGATAAGATCATCAAGCACGATCATCTGGTATGTAAAAAATGCGGAGCGCTCTCCGATCTCCTTCTCTCCGATCTCACAGCCCAACTGCAGGCGCAGATCCCGGAGGAGATACTCTCCTATGATTTGAAAGTGAATTATATCTGCCCTTCCTGCCGAAGCAAAGCGGAGAAGGTATAAGAAAGGAGGATAATCCGTGGCTATCTATCAATGCTCGATCTGCGGCGCGATCTTTGACGAAGAGAAGGAAGGACGAAAGCTGGCAGAGTTGACGGAATGCCCCGTATGCAAACAGCCGATATCCAAATTTGAGCGAATTGACGGCTACGAACACCCGGAGGCGGCGGTAAAGCCGGAAGGGTCACTGGCCTATGATCCGCAGTATGAACGCCAGGATAAGAACAGCCGCTTCATGAAGGAGATCCATGAAATGGCGGTATCCGGTAAGAGTCTCGACAGTTCCATGGGAACGCGCATGCCCTTGCCCAGTTGGGACGATATTCTTCTGCTGGGGGCGCAGTTGAATCCGCCGCCACTGCTGGATCATGACCCGGTGGAAACTCGGACCGTCATCGGCAAACATGCCAGTAAGCCGATGGTGTTGGAAAGCCCGATTTACATCTCCCATATGTCTTTCGGTGCCCTTTCACGGGAGGCAAAGATTGCTCTTTCGAGAGGCAGCGCCATGGCGAAAACAGCCATGTGCAGCGGCGAGGGCGGCATTCTCCCCGAGGAGAAAGCAGCCGCCTATAAATACATCTTTGAGTATATCCCCAACAAGTACAGTGTCACGGACGACAATCTGCGCAGTGCGGACGCCATTGAGATCAAGATCGGGCAGGGCACAAAGCCCGGCATGGGCGGGCATCTGCCCGGAGAAAAAGTCACGGCAGAGATTGCTGCGCTGCGGGGTAAAAAGCCAGGAGAGGATATCCAGAGCCCCAGCCGCTTCTCGGAAATCTGTTCCAAAGAGGACTTGAAGGCCATGGTCACGATGCTCCGGGAGCGCTCGAATGGCCGCCCGATTGGCATCAAGATCGCTGCTGGGCATATCGAGCAGGACCTGGAACACTGCATATATGCAGATCCTGACTTTATCACCATTGATGGCCGCGGAGGCGCTACAGGCTCCAGCCCGCTCCTGCTCCGGGAGTCCACTTCCGTTCCGACAATCTATGCTTTGAGTCGTGCACGAAAGTATCTTGACGCTGTGCAGTCCGATATTTCTCTGGTCATCACAGGTGGGTTGCGTGTATCGTCTGACTTCGCCAAGGCGTTGGCTATGGGTGCAGATGCCGTGGCCATTGCCAGCGCAGCCTTGATTGCCGCCGCATGCCAGCAGTATCGGATCTGCGGCACGGGAAACTGTCCGATGGGAATCGCCACACAGAAGCCAGAGCTTCGCGCCCGGTTGGATGTGGATAAGGCGGCGCAGCGAGTATCAAACTTCCTGAGCGTCTCCTTGAAGGAAATAAAGACCTTTGCCCGGATTACCGGGCACACCTCTGTCCACGATTTGAGCGTAACGGATCTCGTGACGCTGGATCGAGATATAGCAACGTACACAGATATCCCATTTGCTGGCGCTTCCCCTGCCGTAATCGGGGAGAGAATCCGAAAGAAAACCAATGAAGGAGGAAAAAACATGAAATTCGTATGCAAAATCTGCGGCTATGTCTATGAGGGCGAGGCCGCACCGGAACAGTGCCCTCAGTGCAAACAGCTCGGTGTAATGGAGCCGGTGCCTGTTAAGAAAAACCCCTACGCCGGAACCCGGACTGAAAAGAATCTGGAAGCCGCCTTTGCGGGGGAGTCCCAGGCCAGAAACAAATACACCTATTTTGCTTCCAAGGCCAAAAAAGAGGGCTTTGAGCAGATCGCTGCACTCTTCCTGAAAACTGCCGACAATGAAAAGGAACATGCCAAACTCTGGTTCAAGGAACTGAACGGCATCGGCTCCACAGCGGAGAATCTGGCTGCCGCCGCTGACGGCGAAAACTATGAATGGACAGACATGTATGAAGGCTTTGCCAGGACCGCCGAAGAGGAAGGTTTCCCGGAGCTGGCTGAAAAATTCCGCGGCGTGGCTGCCATCGAGAAGCACCACGAGGAGCGGTACCGCGCTCTTCTGCATAACGTTGAAATGCAGGAAGTCTTCAGAAAGAGCGGTGTCAGGGTTTGGGAATGCCGCAACTGCGGGCATATCGTGGTAGGCGAAGCCGCACCGGAGATCTGCCCTGTCTGCGCCCATCCCCAGGCATACTTTGAGATCAACGCAGAGAATTATTAAAGCCATACAGATAACCATGAAAGAGAGGACAAAAAATGGAAATGAAGTTCTATCGCTGCTCCCACTGCGGACAGATCATCGCGATCGTAAAAGGAACGGGCGTCCCCGTGATCTGCTGCGGAGAACCTATGGCTGAAGTGATCCCGGGCACAACGGACGCTTCTCTTGAAAAACATGTGCCTGTTTTTACCGTTGAGGGAAACACGGTCCATGTGAGTGTCGGGTCTGCAGCACACCCGATGCTTCCCGAGCATTATATCGAATGGGTCGCAATACAGACGAAATTAGGCAACCAGCGTAAACAGCTGTCTCCCGGCGACGAGCCGAAAGCCTGTTTTTCCCTCTGCGACGGCGATGAGGTCAAAGCCGTATATGCATACTGCAATCTGCATTCTCTCTGGAAAGCCTGAATCAATGAATGCCTGTCCCGCTGAACAAACAAGCCGGACAGCGTCAGGTTCGTATTCCGCTCCGCATCTTCAACTGCGATCCTGTCAGGCGGATTGAAAACAGCACCAAACAGCAAGGCACTCTGCCGCAGCAGAGTGCCGTTTTTTATATTGGAAAAATTCGTGGTGATGGTGTATAATAAACTACTTAATTTTGTGGGTGTAACGGGAAGATTTCTGCAAGTCGGATTTCTGTTTGTGAGGTGACGGTAGTGGTTTTTAAAGAAACTGAATTCAAATTAAAAGATGGACGAGTTGCACTGCTTCGCAGTCCTCACGAAGATGATGCAGAGGAAATGCTCCAATTCATCATAAAAGCATCTGGTGAGACAGACTTTCTGATGAAATATCCAGAGGAATGGGCTGAGTTCAGCCTTGAACAGGAAAAAGCCTTTATTAATGATGACTACTTCAATCAAAATGGAATGATGATTTCCTGCATTGTAGACGGGAAGATAGCCGGAAACTGTCAGATCTCTTTTCGCACCGGAATGAAAGACCGACATAGAGCTTCCGTTGCGATTGCGCTTCTTCAAGAGTTCTGGAACCTCGGAATTGGGACAAAAATGTTCAAGGAGATGTTCCAAATCGCCAGAGAACGCAATGGAGTTCGTCAGATCGAACTTGATTTTATCGAAGGCAATAGCAGGGCAAGGCATCTATATGAGAAAATGGGCTTTCGTATTACAGGTGTAAAACCAGATGCGATACGAATGAAAGATGGTACTTATGTAAATGAGTACATGATGCTGAAACTGTTGTAATCTTCAGATTACAGTTTATCACCTTTCATCCCCTTCACTCGACGGTAGTAAGAACCCCTCAGTTTTACTACCATTTGACTGCCATTGACGGCTTTGACTTGCCGTATTTTGCCTTTTCCGTGACAGAGTCACAGAGAATCAACATACGTTGGCAAGTCCTATGGTGCAGAAGAATCACAATAAACGGGATATGAATTATGAATAGAGACATGCAAAAAATGTTGAAGATAATAGCTGTACTCCTTATCATGCTTACGCCACTTTCGATGGCCGCCTGTGGAAAGGCTGAGACGGCTGCGCCGGTTTCTGCGGAAGTCCTTGTTGACGAAACAGAAGCCGGGTCCAGGCCCGCAGCAGCGTCTGCGGAGGAGATTCATCCGTTTGAGAACACCTCCCCGCAAGATGAACAGGAAGAAACGCTTACAGCAAATCCCACCGAAACAGGTGATCCGTTTCCCCTTTCGGCTGCGCAGCAGTATGCGGCCAACCTCTCGCTGAGCAATTTCTCCGAGCAATGGTTCTGTGAGATTGGGACTTTTGATCACTACGATCCCGCTGATACGAGCATCGCGCAGTTGTTCTCCTTCGCTCATCTTTGGAGCAAGATCAACCGGCCGACGGAGATGGAGTACAGAGACGGGTATGAAACCATGACCCGCGAGACGTTCTTTGAGATCATCGGCCCTCGGATCGCCTATCCGGAGGATCTTCAGCCCATCGAAGGGGAGGACTATTCTGCCGCGCTCGGTATCGGCACGTTTGACTGGAACCACTGTTGGTATGAAAACGGCCGCTTCTACTACCCAGCGGGCGACGGGGAGAGCTACAATCGTTTCACGGTGGTGGATGAGGCATATCGGATCAATGACGGGACCTATCGTTTCCGCTTCACCATCTATGAGCTGGATCTGGACATCTATTTTGATGAGTTGGGCATCCCGTCCAAGTATTATCGGTTGAACCCCTATGAAGCCGCTCAGTACGCTGCCCAGGGGTCAATCACAGCCGTGCACACAGGAACCGCCGTCTGCTCACCTATCTATTGGCAAAGCAGCGGAAGAGAGATGTATCTCCTGGAGTATTATGAGCTTGATCGCGTAGACTGACAAGGATCGTGTATTCGTTGCCTCGAATACAGCCGAGAATGCCCGCCGGGAGCAGGAAAAGCTCGCGGACAAGGCGAAGGATGCGCAGAAACTATTCAAAGCTGTTTGATCCTAAAACCCGCATGGCACTCTGCCGTAGCAGAGTGCCGTTTTTTATAGTGGAAATATCCGTGGTGATGGTGTACTATATTCGAGATACTTTATTTGTGGAGGTAATACCTTGGAGCCCTGCTTGGTAAAAACGCGAAACAGAAAGGCCATAGTTGCAAAGGTCTTTTTATTCTTTGTTTTAATACTCATACCTGCAATCTTTCTTGCAGGCTGTTCGACAGATCAGGATAAACCCGCATTTCCTGATCAAGCAGAGCCTAAAGTGTCGGAAAGCACTCCAGTTACAGATCTGCCGTCGGAAAACCAGGACACGTCGGTTAGTGACGTTGTG
>JAFXTM010000078.1 GCA_017535865.1 Oscillospiraceae bacterium | reverse complement strand
GACACCCCATCATCTGTCCAACATGCTCTAAGAAGAGAGAGCCGGAACCGACGCTCCGGCTCTCTCTCGAGCTTTCTGGGGGGGGTAAAGGGACTCGAACCCTCGACACCCGGAACCACAATCCGGTGCTCTACCAACTGAGCTAATCCCACCAAATATGGATATGTGGAAGAAGGAGCCTACGGAGTAGGCTTCTTCTGACGCTGGCACGCCAAGAGGGATTCGAACCCCCGACCTACTGCTTAGAAGGCAGTTGCTCTATCCTGCTGAGCTATTGGCGCGTATCGTTGCCCCCGCGCCAGACAGAGATGGAGCGGGTGATGGGAATCGAACCCACGTATCCAGCTTGGAAGGCTGGTGTTCTACCATTGAACTACACCCGCAGGAGCCGCTTCCACATTCAGCCATGAGATAATACCATATTCAAAGGCGCCGTGTCAACAGCTTTCCAAAATTTTTTTCGGCGTGAAAAGGGGAAGCGCAGGCTGCGGCGAGCCGATCGGATAATCAGACAGGACCGAAGCGGGAAACCGTTCCGATCCTGTCTGCAAAGAGAGGCGGATCAGTGCTTGCCTCCGCGCCCTCTGCCGCTCTTGTCCTTCCCGCGGTTCAGCAGTTCGCGGATACGCGCCTCAGCGCCTTCCAGGCCGCCCTGGTTCATCACAAACACATAAGCGCCCAGAACGGCGAGAGCCAGCAGGGCAGAGATCACGATGACGCCGATCAGACTGCGCCCCAGATTGCTCTGGTGACCGCTGCGGGCGTTCGTGCGCGTGGTTGCGGTTGGGCTCACCGAGGGCAGGGGCGACGGCACCGCCGTGGGGGCCATCGTCGGTACGCTGGTCGGGACCGAGCTGGGGAGGGGACTGGCGTATGTGCTGGGCGACACGGTCGCGGAAGGCGTTGCGGAGGTAACGGTGACCGTGAAGCTTGTGCTCAGGTTGCCGTAGGTGACAGTTATCTGCTGACGCCCCGGCGTGTTGAGCAGCGTGGGCGTGCAGGAAAAGCCGGAATAAATGAGCTGCGCATTCTGGCGGCTGCTGATCTGCTTGAGGACCAGCCCTGTAATATCCAGCGTCTGGCCGACCGAGTAGCTGATTTTGTTCGGCATGGTCTGGACCATCAGGCTGACGGGATGCTCTGCTTCCTCGACACTGACGGTAAAGGTGCAGCTTTTGTCGCCGTATACGACCAGGATCTCCTGCTCGCCGAGCGTGTTGAGCAGGCTCGGACTGCAGATTAGAGAATCCCAGCTGATGTCGCGGTAGCCGGTGCCGGAGTTGGTATAGGCACGAATGGAGAGCCCGGTGGTGTCAAGCGCCTCTCCGACGGTATACCGCGTTTTGGCAGGGAGTGTCAGCACGCCGATGCCGGTGATGAGCTCGGCCTGTTCGCCCACGGTGATGTTGAAGCTGCAGGAAGAGCCCTCGTAATAGACGCGCACGGCCTGCACGCCGGGTGTGCTGAGCTGGACAGCGTCCACATAAAAGCCGGAGGAGATCACCTCGCTGCTGCCGTCGCTGTAACCGATGTTGAGCTGCAGCCCGGTGGTGTCCAGTGTTTCGCCCACCATATAGTTCGTTTTTAAGGGCTCCGAGAAAATCGACACCCAGCTTGTGCTGCGGCTGTCTCCAACGGTCACGGCGATGACGGGAGAGGTGGCGGAGGCGGAACAGCCGTTATTGTTGTTTGTAACGATGCAGTAGTAATAGCTGGTGCCCAGCGTGGCGGTACCTACGCTGAGCATGGGAGAATTGCCGACGATCGGAGCGCCCGAGCCCGGCTGACCGAGATACCACTGGTAGCTCAGGGTGCCGCCGTCCTGCACAAAGGCGCTGACTTCCAGCTGGACCGGTTCGTTCAGCGAGCAGGACACGTCGCTGGAGGTGCTGAGGATGAACGGAGAGGCGGCTTCCACGGTGAGCGGGCAGAACAGGCTGTTTTCACCGACATAGAAAACACAGTTGTAGTTGCCGGCATAGAGCGGAACGCCGCGCAGAAAGATGTTCATCCCCTCGAGGCCCGTCTCCGCATACAGAGTGACGCCCTCGGGAAAGGAATCGTCCAGCATATAAACCTGTGCGTCGGGGCTGACCGTCGCGATCTGATAATAGAGCTCGCTGCCGGCCGGAACCGGGGCCGGAGCGGGGTAGATCGTGTCGGCGCATGCGCCGGGCGCGATCGCCAGCAGCAGCATCAGCATCAGCGCCGCGGCGAAGAATCGCTTGTTTTTTTTCATGCGAGTACCTCAAACCCGCGCAAGGCGCGCGGGAAGTGTCAGCAGAGAATAAAAAATCATCGTAAATATACCACTTCATCCCCATTCTGTCAATGTTTGAAAGGAAAACGGGAGGTTTTTATGGTTTCTTAAGAATGAATTCCCCACCTTCTTTCCTGCGGAAACGGATGACAAAGCTGAAAAAACGTGATATACTTAATCCTTACAAAAATGCATGACGGGAGGGATCGTGCGATGGCGGACGGAAAATGGTACAAAGAGATGTGCGTCTATCACATCTGGCCTCGCAGCTTCTGCGACGGGAACGGTGACGGGATCGGCGACCTGTGGGGCGTTCTGCAGAAGCTGGACTATATCCGGAGCCTCGGCGCAGACGCCATCTGGTTCTCACCGATCTATCCCTCTCCCAACGCGGATTTCGGCTACGACATCTCCGACTACAAGAATATCCACCCGGACTACGGCAATCTGGATGTGTTCCGGGAACTGCTGGGCGAGGCGCACAAGCGCGGGATGCGGGTGTTCCTGGATCTGGTGATGAATCACAGCTCCGACGAGCACCCCTGGTTTCAGGAGAGCCGAAAAAGCCGAGACAATCCCTACCACGACTATTACTACTGGCGACCGGGGAAAACGGTGCGCGGTCGGTTGATCCCGCCCAACAACTGGACCAGCCACTTTGAGGGCGGCGCCTGGGAATACGATGAGAAGCTGGGCGAATACTACCTTCACCTCTTCGCGCGCAAGCAGCCGGATCTGAACATGGAGAACCCGCGCGTGCGGCAGGAGTTCAAGGAGATCATGCGCTTCTGGCTGGACATGGGGGTGGACGGCTTCCGCGAGGATGTGGTGACCTTTATCGCCAAGACGCCCGGCCTGCCGAACAGCTATCCCTGGCTTCCCGCCATCAACGGGCTTGAGCATTTTTCCAATCTTCCCCGCGTGCACGATTACCTGATGGAGTTCAAGAAGGACGTGCTCGATCACTACGACTGCTTCACGGTGGGGGAGAGCCCCAACACGACGGCCGAGACCGCGCTGCGCTATATCGCCGAGGGACCCGATCAGGTGCTGGATGAGATGATCGCCTTCTCGTACATGGAGGCTGACTGCATCCTGACCGACATGATCCCCCGTCCCTTCAGCCTCCGTAAGCTCAAGCGCGCCATGAGCGACTGGCAGGAAAAGCTCGAGGGGAAAGCCTGGAACGCGCTCTATATCGAAAACCATGACCACAGCCGCGTCATCTCCCGCTATGGCAGCGAGCAGTACCGGGTGGAGAGCGGCAAAATGCTGGCCGCCATGTACATGCTCCAGCGCGGCACGCCGTTTATCTATCAGGGACAGGAGATCGGCATGACGAATCTGCGCCTGCCGAGCGTGGAGCTGTATCCGGATGTATCGACGCAGAACGCTGCCCGCATCGCCTCGCATGTGCTCCCGCGCGGCCAGGTGCTCAAGCTGATCCAGCGCGCGGCGCGCGACAACGCCCGAAGCCCCATGCAGTGGTCGGCGGAGCCGAACGCGGGCTTCAGTAAGGCGGAGCCCTGGTTCGCCGTCAACGTGAACTACCCGGAGATCAACGTGGCGGATCAGGAGCAGGACCCCAACTCTCTGCTGAACTTTTACCGGAAGCTGATCCGCTTCCGGAAGGATAATCCCGTTGCGCTCTACGGCACATACCGGGAGCATGACCGGAAGAACCGGAAGCTGTACGTCTATGAGCGCGCGTATGAGGGGACGAGGCTCCTTGTGATCTGTTCCTTCACGGCCGACCAGGTCCGCTTCGACGCCCCGGAGGGGATCAAACTCGACAAGGCCCGGCAGGTGCTGGGCAACTATGAGGTGAACTTCGTCATCGCCAACGGTTTCACGACCCGACCTTACGAGCTGCGGGTCTATCTGATCGAAAACGAAGTAAGGAACGAAGAAAAATGAGGGAGATACAGGAAAGAGCCTATGCCAAGCTGAACCTGTCGCTGGATGTGACCGCCCGGCGGGAGGATGGCTTCCATGAACTCGCAATGCTGATG
This sequence comes from Oscillospiraceae bacterium, assembly GCA_017535865.1. Lineage (GTDB taxonomy): Bacteria > Bacillota > Clostridia > Oscillospirales > Oscillospiraceae > Limivicinus. Next base: position 22,521 of record JAFXTM010000078.1, on the reverse strand, counting down.
CAGACCGTCTCCGTGTGCGACGTGCTGACACTGAGCTCCAACGACGAGGAGACGGTCAGCGCAAGCTGCAGTCTCCATTTTATCCCCACGGACGAGCGCAATCTCGCCGTCCGCGCGGCGAACGCCTATCGTACCGCGGTGGGGGAGAAGCGCGGCGTGCACATCCGCATGGAGAAAAGGATCCCCGTCGGCGCCGGCATGGGCGGCGGCTCGGCCGACGCGGCCGCAGTGCTGCGCGGCATGAACCGGCTGTTCGACGGGCGGCTGAACCGGCGGGAGCTGGAGAAACTGGCCTGCTCCGTCGGCTCGGATGTCGCCTTCTGCATCGCAGGCGGGAGCGCGCTGGCACGGGGGCGAGGAGAACTGCTGGAGGATCTGCCTCCGCTGCCGGACTGTCGCTTTGTGATCGTCAAGCCGGACTTCTCCATCTCCACGCCGGAGCTTTATCGCAAGGTCGACAGCGTGGTGCTGCGTCGCCATCCGGACACACAGGGGCTCCTGCAGGCAATGGAGCAGGGGAAGCTTCGCGAGATCTGCATGCGCATGTACAACGTCTTTGAGGACGTGCCGGACCGGCGTATGCGCACGGTGAGCGAGATCAAGGGAAAACTGCTCGATCACGGCGCGTTCGGCGCGATGATGACCGGTACCGGCTCGGCTGTATTCGGCGTGTTCGAGGGCACGGAAAAGGCCGGGGCGGCTTGCGCCGCGCTGGGGAAGGAATACCGCTTCTGCGCCGTGACGGAGCCCGTGGCGCGGTATATGGACTGAGCGGGGCGCATACCCTGTTGACAGATGACCGAGGAGAGGCCTATGAATCTGAGAGCCGTATTGGCAATAATATTATGTAAACTTCTTCGCCGGATCTCCCGCCTTCTTCATCGGGGCGGGACGGCAATGCCGGGGCGTTTTGCGCTCAAGCTCTGCCCGAATCTGCTGGAGCTGCTGGCCAGAGACGTAAAAACCGTCGCGATCACCGGCACCAACGGAAAGACCACGAGCGCGCGTATGATCGAGGAGGCCTTCGCCCGCGAGGGGAAGAGCTATCTGACCAACCGCTCCGGCGCGAATCTGCTCAGCGGGATCACAACGGAGTTTGTGATGAACAGCACGCTGTTCGGAAAGGTGGACAAGGAATACGCCGTGATCGAATGCGACGAGGCGGCGGCCCGCACCGTGTTCGGACAGCTCAGGCCCCGCGTCGTGGTTGTGACGAACCTCTTCCGCGACCAGCTCGACCGCTACGGCGAGGTCACGCACACGCTCGAAAACATCCGTGAGGGGCTGAAGAGGATCCCGGAGGCGCGGCTCTGCCTGAACGCCGACTGTTCGCTGAGTTCCTCACTGGCTCTCGATCTGCCCAACCCCGTCGCCTGGTTCGGGATCGACGCCGGCGCGGCGGCGAGCCGGGGAAAGCCCTCTCTCTCCGACGCCACGCACTGTATCCGCTGCAAGACGGAGTACGAGTACGACTACATCACCTACGGGCATCTCGGCGGTTTCCGCTGCCCGCGCTGCGGTTACAGCCGCCACGCGGCGGACTATGCCGTCACCGATGTGCTGGAGCTGCGCGGCAGCGGCAGCCGGGTCGTCATGAGTATTCACGGGGAAAAGCAGCTCGTAAATGTGAATCTGCCCGCGATGTACAACATCTACAACGCCGTCGGAGCGGTAGCCGCGGTCTCGGAGATCGGGCTCGGGGCGCAGGCGGCAGTCGAGGCGCTTGCGAGCTTTCATTGCGGCTTCGGCCGGATGGAGCAGTTTGAACTCGGTAAAAGCGGGACGCGCATGATGCTGGTGAAGAACCCCGCCGGCTGCAACCAGGTCATCGAATTTCTGCAGGACATCACCGACCGCTTTGTCCTCGTGATCTGCCTCAACGACCGTGGCGCCGATGGGACGGATATCTCCTGGATCTGGGATGCCGATTTCGAGGGCCTGACCCGCATGGCCGGACGGATCGAGCAGATCGTCGTCTCGGGCGACCGAGCGGGAGACATGCGCGTTCGCATCAAATATGCCGGCATTGCGGATGAGCACATCCGTGTCGAGCGCGACTACGAGAAGCTGGTGGACTGGCTCGCCGGACAGGAGAAGCCCATATACATCATGCCGACATACACCGCCATGCTGGATCTGCGGCAGACCATCGTCCACCGCTGCGGCGGCACCGATTTTTGGGAAGGCTGAGGGGGAATAGCATGGAACTGAAAATCTGTCATATGTACCCCGACGTCCTGAACCTGTACGGCGACGGCGGGAATATCCGCTGCCTCACGCAGCGGCTGGCCTGGCGCGGGATCGAAAGCAGCGTGACGCGTCTGCCCATTGGCGAGATGGCACTGCTCGCGGGCTTTGATCTCGTCTTCATCGGCGGCGGCCAGGACTTCGAGCAGCAGGTGCTGCTGGAGGATCTGCACCGCGGCAAGGATAAGGAGATCCGCGCGGCTGTTGAGGACGGGCTGCCCTTCCTCACAATCTGCGGCGGCTATCAGATGCTCGGCGCCTACTATGAGACTCACGACGGACAGCGCTGCGATTTCATCGGCGTTCTGGATCTCTATACCGTGGGCAGCCCGACGCGCATGATCGGCAACTATAAATTTCAATGCGGCCCCGAATCGGGCGGGAGCCTGGTCGTCGGCTTTGAAAACCACAGCGGAAAGACCTGGCTCGGCTCCGGCGTGCAGCCGCTGGGCCGCGTGCTCGCCGGCTTCGGCAACAACGGTGAGGACGGGACCGAGGGAGCCCGCTATAAAAACGTCTTCGGTACCTACAGCCACGGCCCGCTGCTGCCGAAGAACCCCGCCCTGTGCGACTATATCCTCTCCACCGCCCTGCGCCGCAAGTACGGCGCGGTGGAGCTGACGCCGCTCGACGACGCCGCGGAATTGGCCGCGCACGACGAGATGTGCGAGCGGGTCCAGTAATAAGAAAGAGAAAGAAACGCGCATGAGAGAGATCGATCTCCATATCCATACGACCGAGTCGGACGGAACGCTTACGCCTGCGGAGACGGTCCGCCTGGCCCACGAGCTCGGCTTAAGGGCGATCGCTGTCACCGACCACGACACGGCGGCGGGCTATCCCTCGGCCGCCGCGGCGGGGGAGCGGCTCGGCGTGGAGGTCGTGCCCGGCATCGAGATCAGCACGACCTACCACGGGCCGGTGCACATCCTGGGCTACTACATCGACCCGCAGTCTCCGGAGCTTGCGCCCGTGCTGGACTGGGTGATCCGCGACCGTGACGAGCGCAACCGCCGTATGGCGGAGCGCATGGCGGCTGACGGCATCCCCGTCGACTACGCGGAGATGCAGCGCCGCTTCGGCAGCGCCATCGGGCGGCCGCATTTTGCCCGGATCCTGGTGGAGTGCGGCCTTGCGCGGGATGTGAGGGACGCCTTTGACCGCTATGTTGAAAACGGGCAGCGCTATTACGAGCCCAGACACTTCCTCTCGCTGGAGCGCTGCATCTCGATCCTGCGCGCCTCCGGCGGCATACCGGTGCTGGCCCACCCCTTTCAATACCGGCTGGATGAGGCGGGGCTTCGGGAGCTGATCGAGTGTGCGATGGGCTTCGGCCTTGAGGGGATCGAGTGCCGCTATTCCGGATACGATGCGTCGCAGACTGCCTATTTGCTGTCTCTGGCGGCGGAGTACGGTCTGCTTCCCACCGGCGGCAGCGACTACCACGGCGCGCCCAAACCCCAGAACAGACTCGGGTCCGGGACGGGCGATCTGGAAGTACCGTATGCCTATCTCGAGGGGCTGAAAAAAAGAAAAGGGATGTGACATGTACGCAGAATGTCCACATCCCGTTTTTCTTTAGTACCGGGTAAAAATGAAAGCCATCCACGCTGCGGAGCGGCGGGTACGGCTTCAGACAGACGGTATCACATACCGGAAAACAGCTCCGCCTGCTGTTTGATGGCGTTGAAGGTCTCGTCGCTGATCACATGCTCTATCCGGCAGGCGTCCTTAACGGCGGCCTCCCGGCTCACGCCGAGCATGGTGAAAAGCTGAGTGAGAACGCGGTGACGTTCATAGATCCGTTCCGCGACATTTTGCCCGGCCTCCGTCAGGCGGAGGTAGTTGTTCCGGTCTGCCGTGACGTAGCCGCCATTGCGCAGCAGGCTCATGGCACGGCTGGCGCTTGGTTTGGTATAGCCGAGATATTCGCATACATCGATAGAGCGGACGGGTCTTCCGCGCTGGGACAGCACCAGGATCGCCTCCAGATACATTTCCCCGGATTCCTGCAGATGCATAGTAAATCCTCCCGCACTTCAGCTGCCTAAATTGTATCACGCCGGGACTTCCTTTTCAATGGGCGGATATGCGGCAGCAGAGCGGAAAGGAAAAAGTCGGGAACACGAATTTTTGCTTGTCTTTTGCGGAAGGGCAATGTATAATAAAAATCCATCAAAGAATTGAACTAAGCGGGAGGAAGCGCAATGGCTACGACGAGACGCCGCATGGGCGACCGAAAAGATGGACGTCTGCTCCGAACCTTGAATCCCTACAGCAAATTTGTTCCCTTTATCATGCCCGAACGGGTGGACCGCCTTGTCGGCTATGAGGAGAGCTTTGAGGTCAGCGAGGTGGATCGCCGCCTGCGCAGGCTGCGCGTCGAAGGCTACAAGGGCATCGGCATCCTGCATTTCCTGATCGCCTGCCATGTCCGCGCGGCCTCGATGCTGCCGGGCGTGAATCGCTTTATCGCCGGCCGCCGCATCTATGCGCATAACGACATTTCGGTCGTGATGACCGTCAAGCACAGCATGTCTGTTGACGCCACGGAGACCTCGATCAAGGTCCACTTTCAGCCGACGGATACGATTTTCGACATCTATCGCAAGATGAACGAAAAAATCGAGGAAGTCAAGGCTGCCGAGAAGGACAACAGCACCGAGGAACTCGCCGGCGTCTTTGCAAAGTTCCCGCGCTTCATTCTGCGCTTTGTGATCGCGGTCCTCCGGGCGATGGATTATTACGGGCTGATTCCCGAGGCGCTGGAGGAGGCGAGCCCCTTCCACGGCTCCATGATCATCACGGACCTGGGCTCCCTGCGTATCGGGCCGGTCTATCACCACATCTACAACTTTGGTACGCTTCCGGTCTTCATCGCTTTCGGCGCCAAATACCACAAGTATGAGATCACAAAGAAGCGCGAGCTGGAGGAGAAAAAGTATATCGACACGAAGATGGTCGTCGACGAGGGCATCGTGGACGGACACTACTACTCCCAGCTCCTGCAGGCATACCGATATATGTTCCAGCACCCCGAGATTCTCGAGACGCCCCCGACAAAGGTCGTGGAGGATATCTTCTGAAAACAGACAGAGAAAAAACGAAAAAGCTGCCGGTCAATCCGGCAGCTTTGCTTTGCCTTTTTTCAGAATGCGCAGGTCTTTGCCGAAAAAGGGGAGCGTCTGAAATTCCCCGGCAAGACGAGAAAAAATCTGTGCGCCGTATTTGGCGGCCAGCTCCTCGTCGCTCAGATTGGTGTTGAGGATGATGTGCCGTCCGTTGACGAGCCTTGTGTTGAGAAGGGAATACAGCGCGCTGACCGAGACGGAGGTGATCATCTCCGTGCCAAGATCGTCGAGGATCATCAAATCGCAGGAGAGCATGCGCTTGACGCGCGTGTCGGCGGCCGCGGACTCCTCACTGTCACGGGAGAACTTCTGCCGCTCAAAAGCGTCGAGCGCGGCGGAGGCGCTGTCGTAGCAGACGGAAAACCCCTTTGCGGCGATCTCGCGCGCGATGCAGGCGGAAAGGTAGGTCTTTCCAAGCCCGGTGCCGCCCTGCATGAGAAGGTTCCCGGCCACGTCCGGAAAGTTTTTCGCAAAGCGCCTGCAGATGGCAAGATTGACTTTCATGACACTGCGCGGGGCCACGCCGCGCGCGGGATCGGGCTGGTCGCTGTAGAGCGTCAGATCGAAGTGCTCGAAGCTCTCGTCCCCGTGCCGCAGCAGACCGCTGAGTTCTTTTGTGAGCTCCTGATTATAGAGCCTTTCCACGCATTCGCAGATCTGACCGTTTTCCAGCATGCCGCTGTCCCGACACCGGGGACAGGAGCAGATCTCGTCCAGATAATCGATCGGCCAGCCGTGTTCGACCAGCAGCTCGGCGCGCCGCTTCTGCAGATCCAGGTTTTCCTCTTCCAGCGCCGTGATCTGCTCGCGCAGATCCGGGCGGCGGGAGAGGGCGAGGCTCACGAGCTTCGCCATGTGGCCGCGCAGCGCCCCGTCGATCTCCCGGATCTCCGGAACACGCGTGTAGACCCGGACGAGACGCCGCTGCTGCTCATCCCGGTTTTCCTGCCGCTGCTGCTCCAGACGCTCTCGCGCTCTGGCAAGCAGCTTGCCATCATAGGCCATGCTCTTCCAACTCCTTACATGTTTTCCAAAAACTTTTCCAGCTCGCCCAGATCGACCGGCGTGGCCGACGTTCCGCCGGGCGTGGTCTTCCTGGAACCCGGGTATGTTCTTTCTTTTGCTTCCACGGCCTTCCGGTCGTGCAGTCCCGCCTCGTGCCAGCTCCGGAGGATCGCGTTCATATAGGGCCATTTGAGCGAATTGGTTTTGTATACCGTGAGCTCATAGGCGAGCTGGATCGCATCCTCGGCAAAGCCCATGTCGAGCCAGCTCTCGATGTGCTCACGCTCGCGGGCCGTGAGCGCACGGCCCTGCAGGCCAAGAAGCGTCTGGATGCGGCCGAGCGCGCTGCTGCGGTCCCGCTGCCGGCGGATATACTCCTCCGCCTGTTCGAAGGTCAGGATCTCCAGGTTGGCCCAGTGGAAGGCCTCCTGTTCGATCAGACGGAAGCCGGGGCGCCCGCCCGGACGATGCAGAGCTGCCTTCTCGGCACAGAAATGGAGCAGCTCCAGCACGACCTCCGCGGGCAGACCCAGATGATCTCCGAGCCCGATCAGCACGCCGAGCTCGTGGGAGGTGAGCTGCTTGCCCTTGATCAGCGTGGCCTCGCGGCGGATATCCTCGAATCCGGGAGAGGCCGCCGCCAGCCGCGTGATCTCCTCGGCCGTATACGACGGCAGCTCGTCCGCAGGGGGAACAAAGACCGCAGACTGTTCGGAGGGGGCGGAACTGCGCTCTTTCCCGCTATCCTCCCAGAGCCCCATGCGGCGCAGCTTTTCCTCCGCCGCACGCAGGTCCTGCAGCGTACGGCAGAGCGCGCCGGCGGCTTTTTCCAGATCACGGCAGCCGGTGCGGCGGACGAAAATGTACAGCAGGGCCACGTCGCCATCGTGGGCGGCAATCAGCCGATCGGCCGCTGTGGAATTGTCGATGTGTGCTTCCTGCATGGAAAGACTCTCTTTCTGTTCATTCACAAAGATTTTACAGTAATCCGTATTATACCATCAAAATTGACTTGTCGCAAGGGGGAGAACTGTGCTATACTGTAACATGGTTTATCATAATGATTACAGGATGGCGCAGCATTGCTGAGCATCTTATCCCGTACTCATTCCTGACTATATAAGTGGAGAATACCGTTGCCATGATCGAACTGCTTTCCCCCGCCGGATCGCCGGAGGCGGTCATCGCCGCCGTGCAGAACGGAGCGGACGCGATATATCTGGGCCTCGAGGGCTTCAACGCTCGCCGCGGCGCGAAAAACTTCAACCCCGAAGAGTTTGAGAAGGCCATGCGCTACTGCCGGATCCGCGGCTGCAAGGTCTATGTCACGCTCAATACCCTCGTCAACGACCGCGAGATAGAGGACGCGCTCGCTTCCGCCCGGCTTGTCTCCGATCTCGGGGCGGACGGGATCATCATCCAGGACTTGGGACTCATCAAGGTGCTGCGGGCGGCACTTCCGGACATTCCGCTGCACGGCAGCACGCAGATGAGCATCCACAACCTTGCCGGCGTTGAGGCGGCTGCCCAGATGGGCTTGACGCGCGCGGTGCTGGCGCGGGAGCTGAGCTTTGAACAGATCCGCTTTATTACGCAGAATGCCTCCATCGAGACGGAGGTCTTTGTGCATGGCGCCCTCTGCTTCTGCCATTCCGGGCAGTGCTACATGTCCGCCCTGATCGGGCGGCGCAGCGGCAACCGCGGCATGTGCGCCCAACCATGCCGGATGCAGTACAGCCTGGGCGGACGGATGGACGACTATCCTCTCTCGCTGAAGGACCAGTGCCTGGCGGATCGCCTGCAGGAGCTGGAGGAGGCGGGCGTCGCCTCGCTCAAGATCGAGGGGCGGATGAAACGACCGGAGTATACCGGGATCGTGACGGGGGTCTACGCCCGCGCGCTGCGCGAGCACCGCAAGCCGACCGCCGAGGAACTGGAACAGCTGGAACAGGCCTTCTCCCGCCAGGGCTTCACCCAGGGCTACTTCAACGGCGACAAGCAGGATATGTTCGGCACGCGCCTTGCGACCGAACGGACTGACGAGACATTCTTTGCCCGTGCCCGCAAGGAGTACGCGGAGGGAGAAGTTCGCCGTGTCCCGGTTCATTTCTATACGGTGATCGAAAAGGGCGTGCCCGCCCGCGCTATTGCCTTTGACGACGAGGGCCACCGCGCCATGAGCTACGGTCCCGTGCCCGAGCGCGCCAAGCGCCAGGGCCTGACGCGGGAGTATCTGACCGAACAGATGTTCAAGACCGGCGGTACGCCGTATCGCTGCGTGGAGAATCAGGCCAAGACCGACCCGGGGCTGTATCTGCCGGCAGCCGCGATCAACGAGCTGCGCCGTAGGCTAATCATCCAGCTCTCCGAAAACCGCGCCAAACCGCCCGAGCGCCGTGTGCTGACAGTGCCGGCAATGCCGAAGAACCTCATACAACCGGCCGAGCCGAAGATCATTTTCCAGGTCCGTACGGCTGAACAGCTTACAAAGGAATTGGCGGAGCTCAAGCCGGATTATCTCTATTTTCCCGCGCTGGAGCTGGCTGAGGATCCCGAGAAACTCCTCCCGCTTGCGGAGTACGGCGTCGTGCCGGTCGCGGTGTTGCCGCGCATCATCACCGACACGGAGGTCGAACCGGTCCGCCGCGCGCTGGACAAGCTCTTCGCCGCTGGAGTGGACGAAGCGTTGCTCGGCAATCTTGGCCATGTTTTTATCGCCCGCGGCGCGGGCATGAAGCTGCGAGGCGATTTTGGCCTGAACGCCTTCAACGCGCAGACCCTCGACGTGCTGCAGAAGGCGGGCTTCCTCTCGGCGACCGCCTCATTCGAGCTGCGGCTGAGCCAGATCAAAGACATGCCCAAGCCGCTCGACACCGAAGCCATCGTTTACGGGCGGCTGCCTGTCATGGTCTCGGACCAGTGTGTCATCCGCCACAGCGCCGGACACTGCAACTGCCAGACGCCCGCGCAGATGGCCGACCGCATGGGTTCGGTGTTTCCGGTGGTGAAGGAATACGGCTGCCGCAATGTGATCTACAACGCGCATAAGCTCTATCTTGCGGATAAGAAGGACGACCTCTATTCCGCCGGGCTCTGGGCGCTGCGCCTGCTGTTTACGACGGAGAGTCCCCGGGAGTGCGTCGAGGTGGCCCGCGGCCACCTGGGCCTGTCCGACTATAAGCCGAACGTCTTGACACGTGGACTATACTATAGAGGCGTCGAGTGAGATGTCCGAAACGACAGAGGAAACGATGAACATTGTACTTGCATCCGCGTCTCCGCGGCGTCGTGAGCTGATGGAGATGCTGGGTGTGAAGAATCTGAAGATCCTGCCCGCGCGCGGGGAGGAGATCCCGCCGGAGCACGCCTCCGGCCCCGAATTGGTCCAGGCGCTGGCGCTGACCAAGGCACGCGAAGTCGCCGCGCAGTGTGCGGCGGAGGATGTCGTCATCGGGGCGGACACCATAGTCTGGGTGGACGGGCGTGCTTTCGGCAAACCCCGCGACGAGGCGGAGGCCGCGCGGATGCTGCGTCGCCTGTCCGGGGACTGTCATACGGTCTATACCGGCGTTGCGGTGCTGCGCGGGGGCACGGAATGCGTCTCGTGCGAGGAGAGCCGGGTCTGGTTCCGGGAACTCTCCGACGAGGAGATCGGCCGCTACATCGCGACGGGAGAGCCGATGGACAAGGCCGGCGCCTATGGGGCGCAGGGCCGCGGCGCGCTCTTCGTGCGCGCCATCGAGGGAGACTTTTTCAACGTCATGGGTCTGCCCCTCTGCCTCCTCGGTCAAATGCTCAAGAAACAGGGAGTGGAGCTTCTTTGAAAGAATATCTGAAGAAAAACGGGATCCGCATGGCGGTCATCGTGCTGGCGGCCGCGCTGCTGATCGGCCTGGGAAGCGCCGCGCGCGACGGGCGGATCGGCGCCGTGCAGAACCTGACCGGCATCCTGACGGCGCCAATGCAGAAGGTGCTGTCCTCCACGGTCAACTGGTTCAACACGATCTACGGCTATCTGTACGATTACGACTCCCTGCTGGCGGAGAACGAATCCCTGCGCTCGCAGCTCGCAGAGGCGCAGCAGTCGGCACGTGACGGGATCGAGGCGTCCGAGGAAAACAAACGTCTGCGGCAGCTGCTGTATCTGCGCGAGAAGCACACGGATTACCTGATGGAGTCGGCCAAGGTCGTGCTCTGGTCCGCCTCCAACTGGTCGAGTTCCTTTACTATCAGCAAGGGCCTGACCTCCGGCATCGAACTCAACGACCCGGTCGTGACCGAGGAGGGCATCCTCGTCGGCCAGGTGACGGAGATCGGCACCAACTGGGCTACGGTCTCCACGCTGATCGACGTCGACATGAGCGTCGGAGCCTTCGTCGGTGCGACGGGCAGTTCCGGTATGGTGGTGGGCGAGTTCGGTCTGATGAAAAACAAGACCGCCAAGCTCACCTTCCTGGCGGACGGCGCGCAGATCTTCGTCGGGGATGAGGTGCTGACCTCCGGTTCCGGCGGTGCGTTCCCGGCCGGGCTTGTGATCGGCACGATCACGAACGTACAGAACGAGGCGGGCGGGCAGATCGAATACGGCATCGTGGAGCCGCGCTGCAACCTGGATGCGCTGGTCCAGGTTTTCATCATCAAGGATTATCATGTGGTAGAGTAACGGGGAAGAGGGACGGAGCCCCTTGCCCGGAACGGACAGAAGGAACGACATGGAGCATCTTGCCAGGTTAATTGAAAAGCTGATCGTCTCGCGTATCAACGGCAGGCGGGTGCTGCGCTATGCGCTGTTCATGTTTCTCTCTCTTCTCGCGCAGACCATGGTGCTTAACCGCATCCGTATCCTGGGCGTCTGCCCGATGGTGCTGCCGGCGGTGGCCGTTGCGGTCGGCATGTTCGAGGGGGCAAGCTGGGGGGCGTTCTTCAGCCTGATCATGGGCATCTTTGCCGATATGGCTTTTATCGAGAACACCGTCCTCTTTGCCGTGCTTTTCCCCGCCCTGGCTTTCGTGTCGGGCTTTGTTTCGCAGTTCTTTATCAACCGCCGCTTTTTCGCTTTTATGGGCGTCGCCTTGGCGGCCCTGCTGGTTACCGGCTTCGTGCAGTTGCTGCATACCGCGGTGTCGGATGTCTTCTCCCTGTCGATGATCTCGACGGCCCTGCTTCAGACGCTCTGGTCCCTGCCGTTTGCGGTGCTGGCCTATCTGCCTCCGGCACGCTGGATCGAATGAGACTGCCGGCCAGGCACTTTTCCCTTTGTCGAGGTATCTGAATGAACAGACTTGTATCTAACGGCCGCGTGGCCGCAATGGCGATCATAATGTCCGTTATCCTGATCATATATCTGTACTTTCTCTACGATCTGCAGATCATTCAGGGCGAGGAATACTACAGCCTTTCCGAGCGCATCACGAGCGAGGAAACGGTCATCACCGCCGCGCGCGGCAACATCCTTGACCGCTACGGACGCGTGCTGGTGAGCAATAAAGAGTGCTACAACCTCAAGGTCGACAATGTCAAGCTCTTTTCCAACGACGATCCAAACGAGGTCATCCTGGAGCTTGTACGCATGGTGCAGAGCTTCGGCGACGACTATAACGACAACCTTCCCATCAGCGCCCTGCCGCCCTTTGAGTACAACAAGGACATGACCGACATCGAGCGGACCATGCTTGACGCCTACTTTGCCGACAAGGCGGACAGCCTTCCGGCCAACCCCACCGCGGTCGAACTGCTGAGCTACATGCGCACCCGCTATAACATCGACAACAGCTACACCGCCGAGGAGATGCGCATCATCGCGGGCGTGCGCTATTCCATCAACGTCCGTTACGCCGTCAATACGTCCGACTACCTTTTTGTTGAGGACGCGAGTATGGGGCTCATCAGCTCCATCATGGAAAACAAGCTCGCCGGCATCGAGGTCGAACGCGCATATGTGCGCGACTACGGCACCGAATACGCCGCACATCTGCTCGGCTATGTCGGCCTCATGACCCAGGAAGAGTTCGAGCGTTATTCGCTCCTTAACTACGCCAACGACGCCATGGTCGGAAAGGACGGCGTGGAATACACCTTTGAGACCTATCTGCACGGCAAGGACGGCAAAGCCACCGTGACGCGCAGTCCGACCGGTACGATCCTTGCCACCGTATACGAGGAAGAGCCGGAGCCCGGCGACCACATCTATCTGACCATCGACCTCGCGCTGCAGGAGCAGGTGGAGAAGATCCTGAGCCACGGCATGGAGATCATGGTCTCCGACCGCAAACAGGAGCGAGAAGAAGGCATTGGGCGCGGCGACTATAATCCCGATATGAAGGACGAGATCACGGGCGCGGCGATCGTGGTCGTGAATACGCGGACCGGCGAGCCGCTCGCCATCGCGAGCTGGCCGACCTTCGACGTGCGCACGATCATCGAGGACTACGCCGAGTATCTCGCCATGCCCAACGCCCCTCTGTTCAACCGCGCGCTCATGGGCACCTACGCCCCGGGCTCGACCTTCAAGCCCTGCGTTGCGATCGCGGCACTGGATTCGGGTATGATCAACACCGAGTTCAAGGTCAAGTGCCAGGGCGTCTTCACCAAGTACGCCGACCAGGGCTATGCGCCGGAATGCTGGATCTGGCGCGCGAGCAAGAACCCCAATGAGCATTTGACCCATGGCGAGAACAACGTCACGGACGCGCTTCGCGACTCCTGCAACTACTTTTTCTACACGATCGGCGAGCAGCTCGGCGTCGACACAATGGGCGAATACGCCCACGCGCTCGGGCTGGGCGTCTCAACTGGCATCGAGCTCGTAGAGGCCACCGGCAACATGTCCAACCGCTACAACCACGCCGATTATACCGGTACCGAGTGGCGAATCGGTGATACGATGCAGGCCGCTATCGGACAGTCCGACTCGGTTTTCACACCCCTGCAGCTGGCGGAGTACTGCGCGACGGTCGCCAACGGCGGCAAGCGTTATTCCGCCTCCATCCTCAAGAGTGTGCGCAGTTTCGATTACAGCGAAAAGGTCTTTGAGCGCGCGCCCGAGATCCTCAGCGAGATCGACTCCGCCGAGTACAACTGGGTCGCGATCCACAACGGCATGTTCAAGGTTCTGCACGACTGGTCCGTGAACGAGGCCAACGCCAAGTGGTGGGCCGACTGCGCGTGGGATATAGCCGGCAAGACGGGAACGGCCCAGAAGGGCGAAGGCATTACCAACGACGGTATTTTTATGTGCTACGGCCCCTTTGACAATCCCGAGGTTGCGATCGCTGTCGTCGTCGAACGAGGCGGCGCCGGTGCCAACACGCAGTTCATGGCCCGTCAGGTCATGGACGCCTATATCAACATCCGCAGCTACAGCGACACCTCCGAGGAGACGATGACCCTTTTGAAATAAACTGAGAATCTGCATGACAATTCGTTGAATTTCGTATTGCAGAATTGGTATGAAACGTTTATAATTACTATGTTTGTTGATATACTGCGTGTAGTTTAGATACAGACAGGAACGGAGAATGCTATGAACATTGCATTGATGGCACATGACCGCAAGAAGGAACTGATGGTCCAGTTTTGCATTGCCTATTGCGGCATTTTATCGGAGCACAATCTCTGCGCGACCCACGTGACGGGCAAGCTGGTGTCGGAGGCCACGGGCCTGCCGATCACCCTGTACCTGCATGCGGACCAGGGCGGCGCCCAGCAGATCGGCTCCCGTATTTCTTTCAACGAGATCGATCTGGTGCTGTTTTTCTGCGACCCGGTCAATCCCAAGGGCTTTGACGATATCAACAAGGTGGAGCGCCTGTGCGACCAGTATCAGATTCCCTTTGCCACGAACGCCGCGACGGCGGAGGTGCTGGTGCAGGGCCTGCGCCGCGGCGATCTGGACTGGCGCAATATCGTCAATCCGCAGAAGCGCTGAGCTTCGTGACAGAAGAATGCAGCGGCGCGGCAAGTTCTGCCGCGCCACTGTGCTGTTTGAATAAGGAGACAATCGTATGGCAAAAGTGAGCCCCCGCACGCTGTCCGGCTTTATGGAGCTGGCGCCGAAGGAGCAGATGAAGCTCGAGAAAATGATGGAGATACTGCGCCGGAGCTATGCGCGGTACGGCTTCACGCCGCTGGATACGCCGGTGATCGAGGCGGCAGAGGTCCTGCTGGCCAAGGGCGGCGGCGAGACCGAGAAGCAGATCTACCGCTTCACGAAAGGGGACAGCGATCTCGCGCTGCGCTTCGATCTCACGGTACCGCTGGCAAAATACGTGGCCGCGCACTACGGGGAGCTGGCTTTCCCGTTCCGCCGCTATCAGATCGGCAAGGTCTACCGCGGAGAGCGTGCCCAGCGCGGCCGCTTCCGCGAGTTCTATCAGGCGGATATCGACGTGATCGGCGACGGAAAGCTGGACATCCTCAACGAGGCGGAGATCCCGGCCATCATATACAGCACCTTCACCGAGCTCGGCCTGAAGAATTTCAAGATCAAGGTCAACAACCGCAAGCTTCTCAACGGCTTCTACGCCATGAACGGTATGAGCGAAAAGGCCGGGGAGATCATGCGCACGGTGGACAAGCTCGACAAGATCGGAGCGCAGAAGGTCAAGGAGCTGCTGATCGAAGAGGTCAAAATGCTCCCCGACAAGAGCGAAAATGTGCTCGACTTCATGGCCATCCAGGGGGACAACGCCTATGTGATCTCTCGCCTGGAGGACTATCGGGGCATGGACCCGCTCTTCGACGAGGGCCTGGATGAGCTCATCACGGTCACGCGTTACTTGAGCGATTTCGGCGTTCCGGAGGAGAACTTTGCCGTCGATCTTACGATCGCGCGCGGTCTGGATTACTACACGGGCACCGTCTATGAGACGGAAATGACCAAGCACCCGGAGATCGGTTCGATCTGCTCGGGCGGGCGCTATGACAACCTGGCCGAGTATTACACAGACAAGCCGCTGCCCGGCGTCGGCATATCCATTGGCCTGACCCGCCTGTTCTATGTGCTCAGCGAGCAGGGGCTTCTCTCTGATGAGATCGTGACAGCGCCCTGCGACGCGCTGATCCTGCCCATGACCGAAGATCTTGGACCGGCCGTTGCCGCCGCCACCGCGCTGCGCCGCGCCGGCGTGCGGACGCAGCTCTACGGAGAGAAACGTAAATTCAAGGCGAAGCTTGCCTATGCCGACAAGATCGGCGCGCCATTTGCGGTTCTGGTCGGCGAGGATGAGATCCGCGAGGGCCTGCTCTCCGTGAAAGATATGCGCACGGGCGAGCAGCGCAAGCTCCCGGCCGCCGAGGCGGCGGCCGTCATCCGCGCCGAGGTCGAGAAGCGTGACGCCGGCGCAGTGATCCTGGATGAGTGAATAACCTAAACTAATATAGAAAGCTGGGAAGCATGTATGTTCCAATCCCGTACCCATACCTGCAACGAGCTCCGCATGGAGCATGTGGGGCAGAGAGTCACGATCGTCGGCTGGATGGAGAACATCCGCGAGGTTGGCAGCAATTTTGCCTTCGTCGTCGTGCGTGACTTTTACGGCACGACCCAGGTGGTCGTAGAGACCGCCGAAATGATGGCGGCCTTCAAGGCCATCAACAAGGAATCCACGATCTCCGTCGAGGGCGTTGTGCGCGAGCGCGCCAGCAAGAACCCCAAGCTCCCGACCGGCGATATCGAGATCGTGCCTGAGAAGGTCGAGGTGCTTGGCCGCTGCCGCTATAACGAACTGCCCTTCGAGATCAACCGCAGCCGCGAGGCCGACGAGGCCCAGCGCCTGAAATACCGCTATCTCGATCTGCGAAACCCCGCCGTGAAGAAGAACATCATCCTCCGCTGCAATGTGATTGCCGCGCTGCGCCAGGCCATGCTCGCCCACGATTTCCTGGAGATCACCACGCCGATCCTGACCGCCTCCTCGCCCGAGGGCGCGCGAGACTATCTGGTCCCGGCCCGCAAGCATCCCGGCAAGTTCTATGCGCTGCCGCAGGCCCCGCAGCAGTTCAAGCAGCTGCTGATGACCTCCGGCTTCGACCGCTATTTCCAGATCGCCCCCTGCTTCCGCGACGAGGACGCCCGCGGTGACCGCAGCCCCGGCGAGTTCTATCAGCTCGATATGGAGATGGCCTTCGCCACGCAGGACGACGTCTTTGCCATACTGGAGGACGTGCTTCCGCCCATCTTCGCAAAATACGGCACATACGACATCGCCTCTTCCGCGCCCTTCCGGCGCATCCCGTATCTGGAGTCCATGGAGAAGTACGGCTCCGACAAGCCGGATCTGCGCATCGACCTCCAGCTGGAGGATATCACCGTGCTGGTCCAGGGGACGGACTTCGGGCCCTTCGCTCCGGGCAACACCGTCAAGGCTGTTGCCGTGAGCGGCTGTGAGCTCACGCGCAAGCAGATCGACAAGATATGCGCCGACGTCGAGGTCCAGGCCGGGGCCAAGCCCTACTGGACCAAAGTGGAGAACGGCGCCTTCGTGGGCGGTGTGGCGAAGTTCCTCAACGAGCGCTTTGCCGCACTGGCCGAAAAGCTCTCGCTGTCCGACGGCACGCTTGTCGGCATCGCTGCCGCTCCCCACGACCAGGCGCTCAAGACCGCCGGCGTCATGCGCAAGATGCTCGGCGCGGCCGTGCCCGGGCACATGGACAAAGAGCGCTACGAGTTCTGCTGGATCGTCGATTTCCCGATGTACGAGATCGGGGAAGAGAGCGGCGAACTCGAGTTCTGCCACAATCCCTTCTCCATGCCGGCCGGCGGACTGGACGTGCTGCTCAAGGCCGAGCGGGGCGAGATCGATCCGCTGACCATCACGGCCGACCAGTACGATCTGGTCTGCAACGGCGTGGAACTCTCCTCCGGCGCGGTCCGCAACCATGACCCCGAGATCATGGTCAAGGCCTTTGAGATGGTGCGGCTCGGCGAGGAGGACGTGAAAAAGAAGTTCCCCGCCATGTACAACGCGTTCTGCTACGGCGCGCCTCCCCACGCGGGCATCGCCCCGGGCATCGACCGCATGGTCATGCTCCTGGCCGGCGAGGACAGCATCCGCGAGGTCATTCCGTTCCCAATGAACAAGAGCGCCCAGGACGTCATGATGGGCGCGCCCTCCGAGGTCACGCAGAAGCAGCTCGACGAGCTGCACATCGCCGTCGTCGGCGAAGTCGAAGAGTAAATGCGCTTTTGTGGGGCGGCCCGTTGGACCGCCCCGTTTTTCAGAATCTGTGAGGTGAAGCTGTGTTATCCTCTGTTCGAAGCTTCGGCGTGAGCGGCATCGGGGGCTTCCCGGTGTCCGTGGAAGTCTATATCTCCAACGGCCTGCCCGGCTTCGAGGTCGTCGGTCTGCCGGATGCGGCGGTGCGCGAGTCCCGTGAACGGGTGCGGGCTGCCATCAAGAACAACGGCTTTCGCTTCCCGGTCAGCCGCCTGACGGTGAATCTGGCGCCGGCCGACAAGAAAAAGGTCGGTACGGTCTACGATCTGCCCATCCTGATCGGGATCCTTGCCGCAAGCGGGGAGATCAAACAGCCGGGGGAGGACTGCGCGTTTATCGGGGAGCTGTCTCTCAACGGCGAGCTGCGGCCTGTGCCCGGCGCGCTGCCGATGGCGATCGCGGCCCGGCGGGAGAGTGTGAAAACCTTCTTCGTCCCTGCGGAGAACGCCGAGGAGGCGGCCTTTGCCGACGGGATCACGGTCTATCCGCTGGAAAACGTGCAGCAGCTGCTTCGCCATCTTCGCGGCGAGGAGGAACTGAGTCCCGCCAAAGCGCCGGACCCGGAGACGGAGCGCGGTCCTGTGCCGGACTTCGCCGATGTGCTGGGGCAGGAAAATGTCCGTCGCGCGCTTGAAATCGCAGCTGCGGGCGGCCACAATATCTTGTTGATCGGTCCGCCGGGCGCGGGCAAGTCCATGATGGCAAAGCGCCTGCCAGGCATTCTCCCGGATATGAGCCGTGAGGAGATGATCGAGGCGACGGAGATCTGGTCCGTCGCAGGCCTTACGAGCCGCAGGCACCCGATCGTTTCGACCCGGCCCTTCTGCGCCCCGCACCACACGGTCTCCACCGTGGGTCTCGCCGGAGGCGGCACTTTCCCACGGCCCGGCCAGGTCAGCATCGCGCACCAGGGCGTGCTCTTCCTCGATGAGCTCCCGGAGTTCAAGAGCGACGCGCTGGAGGTGCTGCGCCAGCCGCTGGAGGACGGCGTGGTGACGGTCTCCCGTGCGGCCGGAACGGTGAGTTTCCCGAGCCGATTCATGCTGGTCTGCGCGATGAACCCCTGCAAGTGCGGCTGGTACGGGCATCCCTCCGGGCGCTGCCGCTGCACGGAGCAGGAGGTGCGCCGCTACCACAGCCGTATCTCCGGCCCGCTGCTGGATCGCATCGACATCATCGTCGAGGTCCCGGCCTTGCAGTACGAAGAGCTGCGCGGCCGCAAAAGCGCGGAGAGCTCGACCGCCGTCAAGGCGCGCGTGGACGCTGCGCGGCAGATCCAGCGGCGGCGCTTCGGCCTGGACGGTACCATGATCAACGCCCACATGGACAGCCGCGCGCTGCGGGAATACTGCGCGCTGGATGAGGAGAGCGACCGTCTGATGCGGGACGCGTTTGAAGCGCTCGGACTTTCGGCCCGCAGCCACGACCGCATCCTGCGCGTCGCGCGCACGATCGCGGATCTGGCAGGCGCGGAGGCCATCGGCCCCGAGCATATCGCCGAGGCCATCCAGTACCGCAGCTATGATTTTGAACAGAGGTAGGGAAGACATGAACGATATTCTGCTGCTCAAACTTGGTGAGATCGTTCTCAAGGGACTGAACCGCCGCAGCTTTGAGCAAAAGCTGATGGGCAACATCCGCCGTCGCCTCGTTGGGCTCGGCCGCTTCAAAGTGAGCTGCCTGCAGTCCACGGTCTACGTGGAGCCCGAGAGCGAGGACGCAGATCTGGACGCCGCGTTCGAGGCGCTGCAGGACGTGTTCGGCGTCGTGAAGCT
Source organism: Oscillospiraceae bacterium (assembly GCA_017535865.1). GTDB lineage: Bacteria > Bacillota > Clostridia > Oscillospirales > Oscillospiraceae > Limivicinus. The sequence goes on along the minus strand of JAFXTM010000078.1, from coordinate 3,147 downwards.
GAGCCGCGCCGTCGCCTGCGAGAAGGACAAGGATGCTATCGCCCGGCGCGCCATCGAGTATCTGCGCGACGATATGCTGCATGCCGGGAGCTTCAAGGTCGAATCGAAGCGCAGCGACAAGAGCTTTCCCCTGACCAGCATCGAGCTGAGCCAATATGTCGGCGGAGAGCTGGCGGAAGCTTATCCGAACTGCAAGGTGGACGTCCACAATCCGGAGCTTACCGTCGTGCTCGAGGTGCGTGACCTCGCCGCCTATGTCCATGCACAGCCGGTGAACGGCGCGGGTGGGATGCCGGTCGGCTCCAACGGCGTCGCGGTGACACTGCTCTCCGGCGGTATCGACAGCCCCGTTTCGAGCTATATGATCGCCAAGCGCGGCGTACGGCTCATCCCGGTACACTTCTTCTCCTTCCCCTATACCTCCCAGCAGGCGAAAGAAAAAGTGGTGGAACTGGGGAGGATCTTGACGCGTTATTGCGGCAAAATGACCATGGAAGTGGTGCCGTTTACCCATATTCAGGAGGAGATCCGGGATAAGTGCCCGGAGGAGTACTTCACGCTCGTCATGCGCCGCTTCATGATGCGCATCGCGGAGCGCATCGCGCGGGACGCGGGCGCGAAGGGCATCGTTACGGGGGAAAACCTCGGCCAGGTGGCAAGCCAGACCATGGAGGCTATGGCCGCGACGCAGGCGGTACTGGAGCTGCCGGTGCTGCAGCCGCTGATCGGCATGGACAAGGAGGAGATCGTGCAGATGGCTCGCCGGATCGGGACCTTCGAAACTTCCATCCTGCCCTATGAGGACTGCTGCACGGTCTTTACGCCGCGCCATCCGCGTACGCGCCCCAAACCAGGCGAGGTCGCCGCGGCCGAGCGCGCGCTCGACGTGGAGGCGCTGGTGGAGGAGGCTCTGCAGGGGATAGAAAGGATCGTGCTGGACCGTGAGGAAAACATATAACACTGAGATCCTGTCTGTCGGGACGGAACTCCTGCTTGGCCATATCACCAACACCGACGCGCGGGATATCTCCGAGCTGCTCTCGAAGATCGGCGTGAACGTCCGCTACCACACCGTGGTGGGGGACAACCCGCAGCGCCTGCGGGAATGCGTCGAGGTCGCGAAGGGCCGCGCGGACGTGATCATCACGACCGGCGGTCTCGGCCCCACCTGCGACGATCTGACCAAGCAGATCCTGGCCGAGGCCTTTGGCCTGCCGCTGGTCGAGTGCGCCGCCGAGCGCGCCTCGCTCTACGAGTATATCCGGGGCGGGAAGGACTTCACGCCCAATAATCTCCTTCAGGCCCTGCTGCCCGAGGGCGCGGAGATCTTCCACAACCTCTGGGGCACGGCTCCCGGCTGCGCCTTTGAGAAGGACGGAAAGATCGTGGTTATGATGCCGGGACCGCCGAACGAGTGCGTACCCATGTTCCGGCGCTATGCGATCCCGTATCTCAAAAAGCTCTCCGAGGAGCAGATCGTCTCGCATTCCGTGCGGATCTTCGGCATGGGGGAGAGCGCGGTGGATCAGATCTTCCGAGACGAGATGGACCGCATGACGAACCCGACGATGGCTCCCTACGCCAAGGAGTGCGACTGTCTGCTGCAGATCACGGCCAAGGCCCGGAGCGAGGAGGAGGCCGAGGCCATGATGGCCCCGGTGATCGCGCATGTGAAAGAGCGCTTGGGCGATGTGGTCTACGGCATGGACGTCGAGTGCGTCGAGGAGGCGGTGCTGCCGCTGCTGCTCAAAAAGGGCGTGCATTTCGCCGCAGCCGAGAGCTGCACCGGCGGGGACATCGCCCGCCGCATCACCGAGATCCCGGGAGCGAGCGGCGTGTTCGTCGGCGGCTGCGTCACCTATACGAACGAGGCCAAGGCCCGGCTGCTCGGGATCGACCCGGCGCTGATCGAAGAAAACGGCGCGGTCAGCTATCCTGTGGCCAAGGCCATGGCCGAACGAGTGCGTGCCCTCACAGGGGCGGAGATCGGCCTGGGCGTGACGGGCCTCGCCGGCCCCGACGGGGACGGCGTGCACCCGGTGGGGACGGTTTTCGTCTCCATGGCCGTGGAAGGGGAGACCTTCGTGCGGGAGCTGCATCTCGGCGAAAAGCGCACCCGCAGCTTTATCCGCCGCATGGCCGGAAACCACGCCTACGATATGATGCGCCGCTGGCTGACGGGACTCCCTGTCCTGCTTCCCGGATAAGATTTTGTGAATTTTTGCTAATGAGGCTTTCTTTCTCCCCGGCTCTGTGCTATGATATGAACAAGGAGAGTGTAAGCGCTCTCCGGACCCAGATCATGAAAGGAGTTGGCACCAATGAAGTTCACTTTCACCGAGAAACGGATGGACTCCTCCGAGGATCTGCGCGCCTACGCGATGCGGAAGATCGGAAAGCTGGATCGCTTTTTCAAGTCCGAGGCGGATGCGATCGTGACTTTCAGCCTTGAGCGCGGGCGCTTCCGGGCTGAGATCACCATCCACAACAACGGCCTGTATTACCGGGCAAGCGAACTTACGAACGACATGTATGCATCCGTGGATTCCGGCGTCGCCGCCATCGAGCGGCAGATCCGGCGGAACAAGACCCGCCTTGCCAAGCGTCTGCGCGAGGGGGCGTTGGAGCGTGACGCCGTGCCTGCCTATGTTCAGGCCGAGGACGATGCGGACAGCGAGGATTTCCAGATCGTGCGAAGCAAGCGCTTCTCCATCAAGCCTATGTCTCCCGAGGAGGCTATCCTGCAGATGAATCTGCTGGGACATGAGTTCTTCGTGTTCCGGAACATGGAAGCTGAGAGCGCGATCGCGGTAGTATATAAGCGGAAGCAGGGCGGCTACGGCCTGATCTGCGACGACGGCGAAGAGGAATAAGGATAAGTCAAAAAACCTCCCGGCTCCGGCCGGGTGTTCATAAGACAGTTTTGAAAGTCAAACTGATTTGGACATCTGGCTGAAAGGGGTGGAAAAACAACAAGACGAGTTTTCTCATTGAGGAAAACTTCGTCTTGTTGTTTTTTTCGTTCATTTGAGAGGACTTGTTAATGAGGACGGGTAGAAGAGAGGTGCTTCAAGAGACTGTTAAAAACCGTCCTGCGGCTTCAGACAGCAGAGCCACGATGAAGTTCGAGAGAGGATTCAATCAGCT
>JAFXTM010000077.1 GCA_017535865.1 Oscillospiraceae bacterium | reverse complement strand
TGGTGGTGATCTCGGCGCCGTCGGGAACTCTGCTCATCTTAAAGAGACAGGACTTGGTGACCTTGCCGTTCATGATGACGTTGCACGCGCCGCAGTGTCCCTCGCCGCAGCCGATCTTGCAGCCGGTCAGCAGCAGGTGCTCGCGCAGAACGGTGGCCAGGGTCTCGTCCTTGTCCAGAACAAGGTTCCGGGTGACGCCGTTGATGACAAGCGTTTTTCTGATCATGTGTTGTCCTCCTTAATTGTTTTCTTTGCTTTTATCTCGCACCCTTTCGGGTTAATGCGCATCCTCATGGCTGTGGCCGTGGCCGCCGCAGCGGTCGTGATCCGGCCCTTTGCCGGTGATGTCCTTCACGCGTTCGATGCCGCGCGGCGTATAGAATACGAGCTGGGACAGGCTGCCGTCGAGATTCTCGCCGCTGAGACGAAGAAAGTTGGCGTTCTCAAAATAATCGATGGGCAGCTCGCGCCGAAAGACCTCACCGGTTTTTTCGTCGCGGACCTCGACCGTGACCTCATGCGCCACGATCTCAAACAGCTCTTCGCTCATGGCCGCATCCCCCTTCCGCAGACATTCTCTACCTCAATAATCATACACTTCAAAAAGGGAAAGGTTCAAGTTACAAAGAAAAGCAATTCGCAGAACTTGCGAATTGCTTTTTGTCGGTATTGCACAAGTAAGCCGGGAGAAAAATGGATAGACTTACAAATCACACAACGATGACGAGCGTACCGTTCACATCGCAGAGTGGGACCGCGTGCAGCCGTCCGTGCTCGGTCTCATAACGCCTCAGCGCTGTGCGCACGCCCGGGAGCCGCGGAGAATTGTAATCGTGCAGCAGCAGGCAGCCGCCCGCATTCAGGCGCGGCAGGAACCACTGCAGCCCCTGATAGGTGCTCTCTTCGAGGTCCACGTCCAGCGACACGAGGGCGAATCGCTCGTCCTCCAGTCCCTCCGCCGCGGCCGGAAAGAGCCCCTGACGGATCCGAGCCCGCTCGGGATGGGGGAGCCGTGCCAGCACCAGCTCCGCAGCGGTGTTGCGGTGCGCATCCACAAAGCCGGCGCCGCAGCCGGCGCTCTCTTTTTCGTCAAAACCGGAGAAGGTGTCGAAGAGGAAGAGCGTCCGGTCGGGCAGCAGGGTGTTGAGGCAGCGGGCAAAGCTGCCGCGGTACACCCCGAGCTCGGCGATCGCGCCAGGCACGTTCTGCAGCTCCCGGCAGAGGACCTCGAGCGTTTTAAGGCGCACATAGTCCCCCTCGAGATCCGCCTCGTCGAGCGTTTCTCCCTCCGACCAGAGCGGACGGCGGATAAGGCGCTGCGAGCCGCGCAGCGAGGCGACAAAGTCCGCGCCGAGCACGGCCTCCGCCTTGTTCCAGCAACGGTTTCGATCACACAGCTCCGCGTGGTTTTTCAGAAAAAACAGCCGATCCGGGTCAATACCCAGCGCATCGCAGCGCGCCGCGACTGCCGCGGCCGCCCGGGTCGTGACCAGAATCAGATCGTAGTGCCGTGCGGCCAGTTCCTCGGGGGAGATGACCGGCCGCCCGAGAAAACGATCGGATTGCGGGCTGCCGTCCACAAAGGCGGCGACCCTCTCCGCGGGCAGGACCGTATCGATCAGTTCGCCCGCGCCGCAGCCGGTGCCGTATACATAGACCTCCACGCGCATCCCTCCTTTTATACATCCTAACATATCCGCCAAAAAAGTGCACGAAAATTCGTAGGCCTGACGATTTACAAAAAAAAACAAATCGGGTATACTGAACTAAACAACAGAGGGAAAGGAGCGAAATATACATGACGACGGGCGCACTGATCGTCGCAGCGGGCATGTCCTCCCGCATGGGGGACTTCAAGCCCATGCTGAATATCGGCTCCATCTCCATCGCGCAGCGCGTGGTGGCGACCTTTCAGCAGGCCGGCATAGACAAGATCGTGATGGTGACCGGCTACAACGCCACGGCGCTGGAGCGGCATCTCGCGGGCAACGGCGTCGTCTTCCTGAGAAACGAACAGTACGAGACTACCCATATGTTCGATTCCGCGCGCATCGGCCTGCGCTATCTGATGGACAAGTGCGACCGCGTGCTCTTCACGCCGGTGGACATCCCGCTCTTTACGGCGGCGACGGTACAGGCGCTGCTCGCCTGTGACGCACTCCTGGCAGCTCCTGTCTGCGAAGGGGAGACGGGGCACCCGACCCTGATCGCGAGCGCGGTGATCCCGGCGCTGCTCGCCGACAGCGGGGAGGGCGGCCTGCGCGGCGCGTTTGAGCGCTGCGGCGCTGTGATGACGCCCGTCCCGGTCCAGGACCGGGGGATCCTGCACGATGCGGACACGCCGGAGGATTACCGCGCCCTGCTTGCTTATCACAACGAACAGCTCGTGCGCCCCGTGCTCAGCGTTTCGCTCGCACGGGAGAAGCCTTTTTTCGACGCGCGGACGGCGATGCTGCTGCGCCTGGTGGCCGAAACGGAGTCGGTCCGCACAGCATGCCAGCGCATGCAGATGAGCTACTCGAGCGGCTGGAACGTGATCCGTACGCTCGAGTCCCAGCTCAGCCGGACGCTGATCCGGCGCAGTCAGGGCGGCGCTGGCGGCGGCAAGAGCCGTCTCACAGAGGACGGGGAGCGGCTGCTGCGGCAGTACGAGGCCTATGTCGCCGCGCTGCGTGAAAACGCGGCCGCCCTTTTCGACTCGTTTTTTGAGGGCTTGTTCTGATGAGGAAGGTCTGTCTCATCCGGCACGGCCATCCCGCTTTCCCGCTCGGCGCGCACGTCTGCCTCGGGCGGACGGACACGCCGCTTGGCCCGCTCGGCCGCATGCAGGCCGTGACGCTGGCCGAAGCCCTGCGGGGGGAGTCCTTCGACACGGTCTTTTCAAGCCCCCTTGTCCGCTGTCGGGAGACGGCGGCGCCGCTGGGAAAGGGGCCGCGTCTGGTCGACGCTCTGGCCGAGCAGGACATGGGACCCTGGGACGGCCTGGATTTCAGCGAGATCAGGGCGCGTTGGCCGGAGCTCTACGCCAGGCGGGCCTCCGAACCGCTGCTGGTCCCGCCCGGAGCGGAACCGCTCGCGGAGGTGCAGCGTCGCGTGATCCCGGCGCTGGAGCGTTGCGTCCGCGAGAGCGAGGGAGATATCGCCGTCGTAGCGCACGCCTCGGTGATTCAGGCGCTGCTTGCCGACATTGAAAGGATCCCGCTGGAGGAGAGCCGCCCGCTCCGCCCGCCCTATACGGGCTGCGTCTTTCTGGCGTGGAACGGCGGGTTCTCGCCGGAGGTGCACTCATTTTCCCCGTGCGCCCCGCTGACGCCCACGCTGGCGGAAAAGCTGCTGCGGGCGGCCGCGCCCGGCGAACGGGTGGAGGCCCATTGCCGCGCGGTGGCGAAGGAGGCGCTTCGCATCGCCCGTGCGCTCCCGTCCACGCTGGACGAGAAGCTGCTGCACGCCGCCGCGCTGCTGCATGACGCGGCCCGCGGGGAAGCACAGCACGCGGCGTGCGGTGCGGCCTGGCTGCGGGAGCTGGGCTATGGACCGGCTGCGGCGCTGGTGGAACGGCACCACGACTGGGAAAGCGGCCCGCTCGACGAGGCGGCCGTACTTTTTTTGGCGGACAAGCTCATCCGGGAGGATGAACGCGTCGGATTGGAAGCGCGTTTTGCCGAGAGCGAGAGCCGCTGTACGACGGCCGAGGCGCGGGCGGCCCACGCCCGCCGGCTGAAGGCGGCGCGAGAGCTCAAAAATAGAATCGACACGGCCTGCGGATACGAGGTCGTGGTTTGAAAGGAGCCGGAGTAAATGGCAAATATCTATGAGGATATTCTGAATCATCTGGCGGAGGACCAGGCGGTCTCGCTCGAGACCGTCATCGCCGGAGAGAGCGGAGAGATCCGCGGCGGTCTGCGCCGCCGTCTGACGGAGGTCGTGCCGGTCGAGGACGCGCATGGGCGGCGTTTCGCCCGCGTGACGGCGGAACGGGCAGAGGACGGCACGCTCACCGTGCGCGAGCCGGTGCTTCCGCAGGAGCGGCTGATCGTGCTTGGCGGCGGCCACATCGCGCTGCCCGTCTGTCAGTTCGGCGCGGCCTGCGGTTTCCAGGTCTGCGTGGTGGACGACCGGCCGGACTTCGCCAACCGCCGCCGTTTCCCGGAGGCGGCGCAGGTCCTCTGCGAGAGCTTTGAGAACGGCATCCGGCGGCTGAAGATAACGCCTTTCGACTATGTGGTCGTCATCACCCGCGGCCATCGGCACGACGCGGATTGCCTGCGCGCGCTCCTGCCCGGCACGATGCCGGCCTACCTCGGTATGATCGGCTCCCGCCGCCGCACGAGAGGCCTGCTCGAGATGCTGAAGGAGGAGGGCTTCGACGAGGAGCGCCTGGCTTCGATCTGCACACCCATCGGCCTGAACATCGGTGCGGTCACGCCCGGTGAGATCGCGGTCTCCATCCTCTCGGAGGTCATCTCCTACAAGCGCCTGCCCGAGCACGGCGATCCGAAGCGTTTCTGCAACGACTCGGACGTGGAGCTCTCCACGCTCCGGTATCTGGCGGAGAACCGGGACCCCAAAGCGATCGTCACCGTGATCGAGACCAAGGGCTCCACGCCGCGCGGCACCGGCGCCAAAATGGCGGTGAGCCCGCTGGGACAGGTCACCGGCAGCATCGGCGGCGGCTGCAGCGAGGCGGCGGTCATCCAGGACGCGGTTCGCATCATCGGCACCGGACGCTATAAAATCGTGGACATCGACCTGACCGGCGAGGTAGCCGAATCGGACGGTATGGTCTGCGGCGGTACGATGAAGGTCCTCGTCGAGGACGCGGCGGAATAAGAACGCATACGGACGCACAGCCCCCGGCTTGGAAAAGCCGGGGGCTGTGCTGTGCAGGGGTTCGTATCGGGGGCGCTTACTCGTCGACGCCGACCATGACGGATGTGGCCTTGACGACTGCATAGGCCTCCTTGCCGACCTCGAGGCCGAGCTCCTTGATCGCGTTCATGGAGATCGTGGCGCTCATGACGTTGCCGCCGCCGATGTCGATCTTGACGATGCCGTTCACGGCGCCCTCCTGGATGTCGACGATCATGCCCTTGAACTGATTTCTCGCACTGAGTTTCATTATGATAACCTTCCTTTCTTATTCGTAAAGCAGTAATACATTGGCCGGCGCGATCCCCAGCTCTGCCGGGAAGCTCTGCGGCCGTTTTTCTTTGCTGAGACGCCACCAGATCGCGGGGCTTTCGCCGCTCTGCGCCTCATAGCGGAAGTGGAGGATCGTCTCGAACGGCTCCTCCATCTCCTCCACAAAGCGCACGGGAAAGCGGTTCTGCACCGCGTTCGGATTGAAGTAGTGCGCGCGGATACCCACGGCGCACAGACCCTCCCGGACCTTCTCCTTTGTCTCGAACCGCACGCCCCATGCGGGGACGACCACCGTATGCTCGTCCACGCGCCGCGCCGCGGCGATGTTCTTGCATCCGGTCAGGATCGCGGCCTGCACGCTGCCGGGGTCGGCGAAGAGCTCCTTCGTGGGCTTGATGGTCAAGAAGCGGCCTTTGTCCATGACGGCGATCATGCGGCTCATGTTGTAGGCCTCGTTGCGGTCATGCGTCACCATCAGCACCTCATGCCCGAAGTCCTCCAGCAGGTCGCGCATCTCCACCTTCAGCGAGTCGCGCAGGTGGCCGTCGAGCGCCGAGAAGGGCTCGTCGAGCAGCAGAATCTGCGGATCGTTCACGAGGATGCGCGCGAGTGCCACGCGCTGCTGCTGCCCGCCGGAGAGTTGGGCCGGTTTTCGCTCATCCAGCCCCTCGAGCTGCATCATACGCAGCATGTCCCGCAGCCGTTTTTCCTTTGCGGCGCGGTCCTTCTCCCGGTTGAGGCCGCAGAGGATATTCTGCCGCACGGTCATGTTGGGGAAAAGCGCGTAGTTCTGGAACAGGTAGCCCACGCGGCGCTTCTGCGGCGGCAGGTTGATGCCCTGCGCGGAGTCGAACAGCACGCGCCCGTCGAGTTCGATATGCCCCTCGTCGGGCTTCTCGATGCCCGCGATGCATTTCAGCGTCATGCTTTTGCCGCAGCCCGAGGCGCCGAGCAGAGAGGTGATTCCGTTCTCGGCCGTAAAGCTCACGTCCAGCGTGAAGCCGCCGAGCGCTTTTCGGATGTCGACGATCAGACTCATGCCTTCACCGCCTTCTTCTGCCGCGCTTCGAGCATGTTCACGGTCAGCAGCACGACCGTGCTGATCGCAAGGTTTATGAGGACCCAGAACATGGCGCCCTTCTCGTCGTTGGTCCGCCAGAGCTGATAGACGGTGGTCGAGATCGTCGCGGTCCTGCCGGGCGTGTAGCCGATGAGCATGCTGGTCGCGCCGTATTCGCCGAGCGCGCGGGCAAAGGCCAGCACCGTTCCGGCGAGGATGCCCTGCCGGCAGGCGGGCATGCGGATGCGCCAGAAGATGTAGGTGTTCGAAAGGCCCAGCGTCTGCCCGGAATAGGCAAGGGTCCTGTCGAAACTCTCAAAGGCGCCGCGCGCCGTGCGGTACATGAGCGGGAAGGCCACGACCGCCGCGGCGAGGATCCCACCGTACCAGGTCATGACGAACTTGACGCCGAACTTCAGCAGGAAGACGCCGAGCGGGCGCTTCACGCCGAAGACGAGCAGCAGAAAGTAGCCGCAGACCGTCGGCGGCAGCACCATCGGCAGCGTGAGGATCACGTCCAGCACGCCCTTGACCGTGCGCGGCAGCTTCGCCGCATAGTAGGCAAAAAAGATGCCGGAGAAGAACACCAGCACGCAGCTGATCGCGGCGATGCGCAGCGAGTTTAAAAGCGGATACCAATCCATGTGTTGCAACACTCCATTAATGAGACAGGCAGCGCGTTTCCGCGCTGCCTGCGCGGCCTGTCAGGCGGCAGCCTCCTCGGGGGCCGGAACGGGTGAGAAGCCGACGGACTCAAAAACGGCCATGGCTTCCTCGGTGCTCAGATAATCCAGGAAGGCCTGCGCGGCTTCGGGGTTTGCGCTCACGTTCAGCACGGCGGCGGGATAGATGACCTGGCCGCACATCTCGGCGGTGGCGCTGTCGACAACGTCAAGCCCGGCGGAGAAGGCGTCTGTGCAGTAGACGACGCCGCAGTCCACGCTGGCTTCCTTGACCTGTGTGGTGACTTCCTTCACGTTGGTGCCGTAGGTGAGGGTGCCGGCGGCGGCCAGCGCCCCCTCGTCCAGCTCATAGAAGGCGAGGATCTTCTGCGTGTACTGCCCCACGGGGACGTCGCTGTTGCCCATGGCCATGAACACATCGCCGCCCTTCAGCAGCCCGGCGAGCTGGTCAAAGGACTCGATGCCCTTGGGGTTGCCCTCGGGGACGACCAGCGTGACCTTGTTCTCCAGCAGATTCAGACGGCTGCCTTCCAGAACAAAGTCGAGGCCGTCGGTGTTGACCTTCTCATCGGCGGCGATGTCCAGCTGGTTCATCTGCTTCTGCCCTGCGGAGATGAACACGTCGCAGTCGGCCCCCTCCTGGATCTGGGTCTTCAGGGTGCCGGAGGAATCAAAGTTGTAGATGATGGTGACGCCGGGATTGGCCTCTTCATACATCCCTTTGATCTCGGTCAGGGTCTCGGTCATGGAAGCTGCCGCAAAGACGATCAGCTCGACCGGTTTTTCCTCCGCCTTGTCCTCGGCGAAGGCGCTCGCTGCCGTCAGCGCGAAGAGAATGACCAGCGCCAGCAGCAGTGCCAGGGTTCTTTTCATAGTCTGTTCCTCCTTCCCGTGTTTCAGGGAAATATTTATATAAACACGGCTTTACGTGTTCATATACGAACAGATGGCGCGGGGATGCGGCTCAGATCCCTTTTCCAAAGCCGCAGTTGGGGAAGTGGCAGACGGGGCAGTTGAGGCACAGTCCGCCGTTGCCGAGACCGGCCAGCCAGTCCTTCGTGACCGGCGTGTCGGTCAGCAGATAGGGGAGCACCAGATCGAAGATCGTGCGCTTGGCGTACATGACGCAGCCGGGCAATCCGCAGACCGGACGGCCGTCGGGCATGTAGGAGATGAGAAACATCGCTCCGGGCAATACCGGCGCGCCGTAGGAGACGATGTTCGCCCCGGTGTTCCGGATGGCGAGCGGGGTCTTGTCGTCCGGGTCCACGCTCATGCCGCCGCTGCAGAAGACCATCTCGCAGCCTTTGCCGAGCATATCGAGCACGGCGGCGGTGATCTTTTCATGGTCGTCGTTGAGGACCACATGCTCGCTCATCTCGCAGCCAAAGGCGCGCAGCTTCGCCTCGATCACGGGGGTGAAGGTGTCCTCGATCCGGCCAAAGAAAACCTCGTTGCCGGTGGTGACCACGCCGTATTTGCGCGGACGCACGGGGACCAGCCGCATAATGGGCGCGTCGCCCGCGGCCTGCCTGGCCGCCTCCATCCGTTCTTTTTTGATGACGAGCGGGATCACGCGCGTGCCGCAGAGCTTGTCGCCCTTCTTCACCATAAAGCCGGAGGAGCGGGAGGCGATCATCATATCCCCGAGCGCGTTCACGGCGCGGAGCTTTTCCAGATCGACCAGAAACAGCCCGTCGCATGCCGCGGTCAGCTCGATCTTGCCTTCCTTGGGCTCGGAGGCGAGCATATTCTCATTGAGACAGATATCCCGGAGGATAAAGGCCGCATCGTTTTCATGCAGCATGGTCTCGTCGTTTTCCCAGATATAGACGGTATCCTTGCCCACGCTGAGCAGCACCGGCACATCCTCCGGGCGAATGACATGGCCCTTGCGAAACACCGCATCCTTCGTGACGCCCTTGATGATCTGGGTGATATCGTGACACAGCACCTGCCCGACGGCGTCCTCGGTCTTCATCAGCTTCATGCTTCACAGCCTCCTGCGAAAATATAGAAATAGAATATCGAATGATTTCAATTTGCAAATTGCAATCAAAAGTAATTCGCCATTTTTATTTAACCCCATTTTGCATCTGAATGCAAGGGATAGGGAAAAGAGACCCGGGAAAAACAGCAAAACATACAAAAACAGCACGGCATTTTAGGCAGAATGACAGGCGGGTCCGTCGGGTACATATTGTGCCGCCGGGGACAAGCTGAGCCATGCATTCGTGAACTGCGGCGTGAGGGCGGCGTTTCACCGGGCTTTTCACCGAGGCCGAGATCGAAAAGTACGCGAAGAAGGCGGACATGACCTTCGAGCAGATCGTCGAGGAAGAGGTAAAGGGCCGCGCCGAGTACGAGAGCAGACAGGCGGAGGTATGGGACGGGACGGTGCGGCAGGTCGAGGACATGCTGCGGAAAAAGTACCCGAGCACCCGTACCGAGCGCAGGAGCGGCAAAAAGAAAACGGCCGCCAAGATAAGCGACCGGGATTTTTCATATATGATGAGCTCACGAAAAAGAGCCCTGTAAAGGGAAAAATCATTACGGCTACGATGGCTAAACAGGCACCTCCTCGTTCGGATGGAACAATCATTTTTGACACCATTTGCCAGATGGCAAAAAGCAAGTGCCAGGTTGTCCATAATGAAAAAAGCAGCGACAGCGACTTCCTCCCGGTTTCTGACCTCGGGGGGAATGCTGAGATTACGAACAAGGCATTACACATGATGTCAATAATGGAGAAAAGGGGCAGGCGCACGAGCTACGCCACGCGGGAGACCTTCACGAGAAGGGAACTGCGCGGCAGGATCACCCGCCTGTACAACGACCTCAACCGGAGGATCACGAACCCGAGCGAGAAGGACCCTCTTATCCGAGCGCTGCGGCGAGCGTCTCATACAGCAGTCCCTGCCCCGCGCGGGAAGGGTGGATGCCGTCGAGACACAGCAGCTCCTCGGGACTCCGCCCGTCGCGCAAAAAGGCGCCGCGCAGATCGACGAGCTCCGCACCCTCCTCGCGCGCGATCTGAGCAGCCATGTCGGAATACATCGCCTGCCAGCGGTAGATGGCGTTCACGTCGCCGAGCCAGTGGAGGATGTGCTCCCTGGAGAGCCCGTCCCGGCAGATAAAGCCGAGGTACCGGAGCGAATGGATCGGCGGCAGAGTCAGGACCACGCTCCTGCGTCCGCTGCGGCGGATCAGTCCCAGTGCTTCCCGGTACAGCTCCCGGAAGCGGGAGGGAGGCGTTTTGCACAGAAAACTGCCCTCCGGGTCCGCGTCGATCGCCGCCCAGTCGTAATCGCAGTCGTTCCCGCCAAACTCCAGCACAGCGAGCTCGTCTGGGGCGTATGCCGCATCGCAGTCGCGGCGGATCCGTGGAAGCGCCTTCCCGAGCGTGCTGCCGAAATGGGCGCTGTTTCGGATCTCCAGCCTGCGTGCGGCCGCCAGCTTCTGTTCCCAGCCGTGGTCGATCGTGTAGCGGCCGTCCTCCAGCAGAACGCCCTTCAGGATGGAATCGCCGTACAATGTAATTTTCATATCAACACCTCGCGTTCTAAAAAATTTTTTATCTAGTATTGAAAACTATAATAAACGATCCGCATGTCGATGTCAATATTTTTTGAAATCACATCTTGCGCGGCCAAGCCTGCTGTGTTAGTATTTCCCCATGAGGACGGTGAGATGCTTGGAAGAAAAAAGAGAGGCCGTACTGCCGCGCTGGCGGGAGCTGCCGGATCTGGAGCTGTATATGGATCAGGTGCTGGCGCTGACAGAACGGTACCTCGGCGCCTGCCCGGGGCTTGACAGCCGCGGCCTGACGGCGGCGATGGTGAACAACTATGTCAAGCACGGCGTTCTTCCCGCGCCGCAGCGCAAGCGGTACAGCCGCTCCCAGCTTGCGCGCCTGCTTATGATCTGCGTCCTCAAGCCCATCCTGCCGATCGCCTCGATCCGGGAACTGCTGGAGACGGGGATCCGGGCGAACTCGGAGGAGACGTTCTATGACGGCTTCTGCACCCTCTTTGAGGGGACACAGCGCGCCATGGAACCGCAGCAGGTGCAGATGGAGGAAGTGCAGACGGCCGTCCTGCGAGCCGCGCTGCGCGCCCAGGCCGAACAGAGTCTGGCCCAGCGCCTTTTGGAGAGCGTGCGGGAAAAATAAAAAATTTGGAATAAATATGAAATAAGTCTCGCAAGATGAGAAAAAGTGTGTTATACTGTCAGAAAGCCAAAATTTTCTTGAGGAGGATCTTGAGAGAATGAACAGACTAACTCGTACGCTGATCGCGCTGAGCCTGATGATTCTGATGCTGCTCCCCCTGTGCGCGACTGCGTTTGCCGTGTCGGTGGCCTCCGGCCCCGAGGATCTGCGTCTTCACTCTTACAGCTTCCCCTATGACCAGTATTATGAAGCGGCAAAGGGCGACGCCACGATCCTGACCATCCAGGTCGCGGCCAGCGGAGATCCCTCCGGCGCGATCAAACAGGCGAATTCCCTGGTCGCGGACGGCGTGGATGCCTTTGTTTACTTTGACGGCGGCATGTATTACGTGATGTGCGGAAAGTTTTACAACGACTATGACGCGCTTTGCTACGGCGAGATGATCCATATGGACCACACCTGGGACAGCGCCTTTTTGAATTACGCGAAGCTCCCGACGGATGCGGTCAAGACTTTCCAGGGCATCTTTTACGGCGCCATTCGCGTGAATCCGGACAGTTCCGTGATGGAGAGCTATTGGGAAGAGCCGTCCGGCGCTTTCTTCCGCGCGGACGCGGAGGATACTGTCGAGGTTTACACGGTGCAGTTTTCCAAGGGCAACTGCTTCACGCGCGGCGAGTCTCTGCGCGACCGCATGGAGCGCTACGGCTATCCCGCGTTCGTTTACAAGGTCGATCTCTCCTATAAGATGATGACCGGCATGTTCCTCGACCGCGACGAGGCGAAGGCCTATTGCAAGCTGATCCGCCGCAACACCAAGGAGCCGGACGCGGTCGTGAAGTCCGCGCTCGTCCCTGCGAGCGAATACGAGAGCTTCGTCGAGTGGTGGAGCGAACAGAACTGAGAAAAGGTTGACAACAGGATTCCGGCCGCACGGAAAGGTGCGGCCGGAATCTTATGAGATGATTTTCAGGAGGAAACAGACGTGAAAAAGATCCTTTCGATCCTTTTGATCCTGGCGCTGCTCGTGACCGGGGTCGGTGCGGCGATGCCTGCGGACGCCGGGCTTCCTGCGGTCGGCGAGCTCGTCGAGGGCTTCGTCGTCCGCGAGACGCGGGATTTCCCGCTCGTGGGCGGGACGGCGATCCTGTTCGAGCATGAGCGCACCGGCGCGCGGCTCATGTACATCGCCAACAACGACACCAACCGGGTCTTTGACCTGACCTTCTTTACCCGCGCGATCGACAACACGGGCCTGCCTCATGTCTTCGAGCACGCAACGCTGAACGGCTCGGAGAAGTATCCCTCTACGGCGCTGTTCTTCAACCTCTCCTTCCAGACCTACAACACCTTTATGAACGCCATGACCTACCCGCTCATGACGACCTATCCGGTGGCGAGCCTCTCGGAGGAGCAGCTGCTGAAATACGCCGACTTCTATACCGACAGCTGCCTGCATCCGAGTATCCTCGAGGATGAGAGCATCTATCGCGAGGAGGCCTGGCGCTACCGCATGGCCTCCATGGAGGACGAGCTGACGATCGAGGGCACGGTTTATTCTGAGATGCTCGGCGCGATGGACCTCGACAACGTGGCCTATCTCAACATGCTGCGCGCGGCCTTCCCCGGCTCCACGATCGGCAACGAGTCCGGCGGCGACCCGGCTTATATCCCGGACATGACCTGGGAAGCGCTCAAGGAATACCATGAGACCTTCTACCATCCGTCGAACTGCATCGCCTATCTCTACGGCGATTTTGAGGACTATACCGCCTTCCTGAAGCTGCTGGACGAGGCCTTCGCTCCCTATGAAAAGCGGGAGTTCAGTTTTGAGGATCCGGCCTATACGCCGATCAGCGAGCCCGTCGAGCAGTGCCTGGCGTTCCCGGTCGAGGCCGGCGCCGCGACGGAGGACCGTTCGACTGTCTATTATGCCTTTATCTGCCCGGGACTGAAGGACGACGCAGAGGAAGAGCTTGTGCTCAATACGCTGACCGACCTTCTGATCGCGGACGCCTCGCCCCTGATGCAGAGCCTCAAGAAGGCGCTGCCTTCCGGCTCCTTTGCCTCCTATATCGAGACTGAGGGCCCGGAGGACGCGATCCTCTTCGTGGCGCAGAACGTCGATCCCGAGGATGCGGAGACCTTCCGCGACACCGTGAACGCAGTGCTGGCCGATGTGGCGGAGAAAGGCTTTGCGCAGGATCTGGTAGACGGCGTTATGGCCTCGCTTTCTCTGAGCATCAAGCTCACGAGCGAGAGCAGCGACGTCGGCGTGAACCTGATCCCGAGTCTCGCCTATGACTATTCCTCCGGCGGAGACCCCTTCGGATACATGGACTACGTAGATGCGCTCGCCAGCATGGACGACTGGAATCAGCAGGGCCTTTATGCAAAAGCTGTTTCCGGCTGGCTCCTGGAGAGCCGGACCGCCGCGCTGGTAACGACCTATCCCGAGCCTGGTCTGCGTGAAGAACTGGACGAGGCCGAGGCGGCCCGCCTTGCGGAGCTGAAGGCCTCCCTGAGCGAGGAGGAGCTGCAGACGATCATCGAGGCGACCAACGCCGAGAAAGAGGAAAAGGACGCCTCCGCCTACGTGGCCCAGCTCCAGGCCGTCACGGTGGAGTCTCTGCCGGAGGAGCAGCGTGAGTACACGGTCACGGACGAACTCGGCGGGGACGGCGTGCGCCGTCTGACCGCGGAGGCGGGCGTGGACGGCGTCGGCCAGACGCTTCTCCTGCTCGACGCCTCCGGCCTCCCGCAGGAGGATATCCACTGGTTCGCGCTCTACGTCGCGCTGCTCGGCGAGCTGGATACCGCCGAGCACAGCCGCGAGGAGCTGGCCACGCTCACGACCCGCTATCTCTACAACGGAGAGATCCGGCTCTCCCTGATCGACCGCTACGGCACGGACGAGTACCGCCCCTGCCTGCGCGCGAGCTGGATCGCCGAGGATGAGGATCTTGCCGCGGGCTACGATCTGGTCTATGAGATCCTCTTCGATACAAAGTTTGACGACTACGAGACGGTGAGCGGTCTGATCGGCCAGAATAAGGCCAGCCTCAAGAGCGGCATCACTTCCTCGCCGTACAGCGCGCTGCTCTACCGCGCGATCGGCGCGAGCAAGCCGCTCTACGCCTATTACAACTATTTCAGCTTCCTCGACTTCTATGGCTTCCTCGAGCAGGTCGGGCAGCTCATGGAGAGCGATCCCGCCGCGGTGCAGACAAAGCTGGAGGAGATCCAGCGCTTCTTCCACAACCGTACGAACGCGGTCAGCGCCTATGCCGGCAGCGCCTCCGGCATCGAGACGAACGCTCCGCTGGCCGACGCTTTCCTGGCCAGACTGGACAATGTCCCCGTTGAGCCGGTGAACTATGAGTTTGAGAAACCGGCGCAGGTTGAGGCGCTCATCGTGGACAGCTCCGTGCAGTATAACTGCGTGGTCGGCGATTACGCCTCAATGGGTCTGGACGCTTACAGCGCCGACCTCGACGCCGTGGCGAACCTGGTGACGGATCTGTATCTCTTCCCGCAGCTGCGCGAGCAGTACGGCGTGTATACGCCGCTGCACGGCTTTCTCACCGACTGCGGCGGCTACTTCATCAGCTACCGCGACCCCAACATCCTCGAAACCTTTGCGGTTTACGACGCGCTTCCGGATTATCTGGCCGGACAGGAGCTGGATCAGGAGACGCTGGACGGCTATATCCTCTCCAGCTATTCCGTCTATGCCAAGCCCGAAGGCGAGCTGAGCGGCGCGATCAGCGCGCTGCTCGCCAAGCTGACGGAGGAGCCCGCGGACCTGAAGCTCCGGTATATGCGCGAGCTCAAGGCCTTGACGCCGGAGAGCTTCGCTGCCTACGCCGAGGCCTATGCCGCACTCATGGAGAACGGACTGCGTTCGACGGCGGGCGGCGCCGCGGCGATCAACGCCAACGCCGAGCTCTATGACGCGGTCTTCAACCCCTTCGGCTCGGTGGACACGAGCCAGGTGGTGATGGCCGACCTCCCGGAGGACAGCGAGCACTACGCGGCGGTGCGCTACGTCTACGAGAACATGCTCATGGGCATGCTGGACGAGGAAAACTTCGGCGTGGATGCCGAGGCGAACATGGGCGATCTGGCGGGCGCGCTCTATGCGGTCGTCGGCGGTGACGCCTCGATGCCGGAGGACGCGGTGGACTTCCTCGCCTCCTACGGGATCATCGCGCCGAACAGCACGGTGGACGACGTGCTGACGGCCGCCGGTGCGGAAGAGACGCTGGCTTGCTTCAGCGAGGCCGTCGGGATCCCGTACACGCCGGCGGAAGACGCGGACGAGACGGTGCTGAGTCGCGGCGAGCTGGCAGAGGTCGTGATGCGCTATGTCGATTACCTTGACACGCTGGAATAAACAGAACCGATAAGTGATCCAAAGCCCTGTGCGGTTTTCCGCACAGGGCTTTTTATGTCGGTTGACAGCATCTGCCGCCCATCGTATACTGACGTCAGAACGAGCAAGAAGGAGAAACGGGTATGCAATACGGCTATTTTGACGACGACAGGAGAGAATACGTGATCACACGGCCGGATACGCCGCGGCCCTGGGCAAACTATCTCGGCTCGCCGGAATACGGCGCGCTGATCTCCAACAACGCCGGGGGCTACAGCTTTGTCCGCTCCGGCGCGAACGGACGTATTCTGCGCTACGATTTCAACCGGTTCGACGAGCCGGGCCGCTATCTCTATCTGCGCGACGCGGCGACCGGGGACTATTGGTCCGCATCCTGGCAGCCGGTGGGGAAGAGCCTGGAGAGCTACCGCTGCGAGTGCCGTCACGGCCTCGGTTATACCAAACTGCAGGCCGACTATGCCGGGATCCGGAGCGAGGCGCTTTTCTATGTGCCGCTCGGGGGCTCCTGGGAGGTCTGGCGCCTCACCGTCAGCAATACAGGGGAGACCGCGCGGGAGCTGAGCGTGACGGCCTATGCGGAGTTCACCAGCCACCCGAACTACGAACAGGATCAGGTGAATCTGCAGTACTCGCAGTTCATCAGCCGCGCCTTTCTCGACGGCAGCTGCGTCCGTCAGCAGATCCACGGCAACCTCGCCGGGACGGACAGCGAGACGGATGCGCTGTACGAGCGCTTCCTGGGCCTTGCAGGGGCAGAGATCGCCTCCTGGTGCGGCGACCGGGCTGCTTTCCTCGGCCCCTATCGGCGCTACAACGCGCCGCTCGGCGTGGAGCGCGGCGACCTCGGGAACGTCCCGGGCTACAACGAGAACAGCTGCGGTGCGCTTTCGGCTTCGCTTTGCCTTGCGCCGGGCGAGACGCGCACGCTCGTCTTCCTGCTCGGTGAGAAGGGCGCGGCGGAGAGCGCCGCCCTGCTTGCGGGATACGCAGACCCTGCGCGCTGTGAACGCGAGATGGCGGAGCTTCGCGACTGGTGGGAGGAGAAGCTCGGCCGCTTCCGGGTCAAGACGCCCTGCGAGGGCTTTGATGCGATGATCAACACCTGGAACGCCTATAACTGCTTCATGACCTTTCTCTGGTCGCGCGCGGCGTCCTTTACCTACTGCGGTCTGCGCAACGGCTACGGCTACCGCGATACCGTGCAGGATATCCAGGGCGTGATCCATCTGGCGCCGGAGATGGCGAAGGAGAAGATCCGCTTCATGCTCTCGGCCCAGATGCACCACGGCGGCGGCCTGCCGCTTGTGAAGTTCACGCACCGCGCGGGGCACGAGACCGGACCGGAGGATCCTGCCTATGCGAAGGAAACCGGCCACCCGGCTTACCGGGCGGACGACGCGCTCTGGCTCTTCCCGACCGTGTATAAATACCTCGCCGAGACCGGCGACCTCGCTTTCCTCGACGAGCGCATCCCCTTTGCCGACAGCGGAGAGGGAACGGTATACGAGCATCTGCAGCGCGCGCTCGCTTTTTCACGCGGCCATCTGGGACCGCACGGCCTGCCCGCCGGACTCTACGCGGACTGGAACGACTGCCTGCGCCTCGGCGCGAACGGCGAGTCTGTTTTTGTGGCGATGCAGTTTTACCTCGCCTACAGCGTCCTGCGCGTCTTCGCGGAGGAGAAGCGGGACGCAGCCTGCGGAGCCCGACTTGCGGAGGAACAGGCGGCCCTGAAAGAGAAGATCGAAACGCTCTGCTGGGACGGGGATCGCTTCATCCGCGGCTTCACCGAGGCGGGGGAGATCATCGGCCGGCGCGGAGCGGAGGAAGCGGATCTCTGGCTGAACCCGCAGAGCTGGGCCGTGATCAGCGGCCTCGCGGAGCGGGAGCAAGCGCTGCAGGCGATGGACCTGGTCCACGAGCGCCTGAACACGTCCTGGGGAGCCGTGCTGATGGATCCGCCCTTCCGCCGCGCTTTTCCGGGTGCGCTTGCGGTCATTTTCAATGCGGGAGTAAAGGAAAACGCCGGGATCTTCTCCCAGCCGCAGGGCTGGCTGATCCTGGCCGAGGCGCTGTTGGGCCGCGGCGAGCGCGCTTTCGCCTGCTTTGCGGAGAACGCGCCTTCGCTGCAGAACGACCGGGCGGAGATCCGCTGCATCGAGCCATACGCCTACGGGCAGTTCACGGAAGGACCTGCCAGCCCGCATTTCGGCCGTTCGCATGTCCACTGGCTCACCGGTACGGCCTCCACGGTCATGGTGGGCTGCGTGGAGGGTATCCTCGGCATTCGGCCCGCGCTGCACGGCCTGCGCCTCGCTCCCGCCATCCCGCGGAACTGGAAGGAACTGGAGCTCTGGAAGGATTTCCGCGGCCATGCCCTGCACATCGTCGTCCGAAACCCGGACGGAAAGGAGAGCGGCTGCCGCCGCCTGCTGCTCGATGGCACCGAACTGGAGGACGCTTTCATTCCGGAAACGCTGCTCGGGGAGCACAACGAGATCGAGCTGTTCCTTTGAGCTTCGAAAAAGTCGTCTGGTTTTGAAAAAAAGCGTGAAAAGTCGTCTGTGTTGGTGTATACTGGTCTCACAGAACGTCCCCAATCCATTTCCAGGAGGTATGATATGAGTTTACTGAGTATTCTGACAAAATCCCTGCTGTCCGACGTGGCGCTCAAAGCCCTGGCAAAGAAAACCGGCCTCTCCTCCGCCAAGCTGAAAAAGCTTGTACCGCTTGCGATACCCATGCTGCTGAAGGCGTTGACGAACAACGCTTCGTCTCAGACCGGCCTGCAGTCGCTGCTCGGCGCGCTGACGCAGCATACCAGCACGAAGGCGCTTCCCGAGCAGATCCAGGAGGCGGATACCGATGACGGCGGCAAGATCCTCGGCCATATCTTTGGCGGGAACACCGAAAATGCGCTCGGCAGCCTGGCGCAGCAGACCGAGATGAGTCAGCAGGAGGTCGGCTCGGCGCTGAGCAGCATTGCCCCGGCTCTGCTGAGCGGCCTGTCCGCGGCAACGGCTTCCAATGCCAAGCCCGGCTTTGATCTGAGCGACGGACTGGATATGGGCGATGTGATGGCCATTTTTGGCAGCGGCACCCAGTCGGGCGGAGGCCTGCTCGGCGGTCTCCTGGGCGGCTCGTCCTCCGGGGGCGGCCTGCTCGGCTCCCTGTTTGGGCAGAACACGGAAGAAAAAGACGAGAGCCTGAACGGCACGGCGCTTTTGAATGCGCTGCTTTCGGGCAAGTAAAAAAGGAGGACGAACCATGGCAGCAAAAAAAGTTGGCGAGCTCATCAAGGAAGCCCGTACCAAGGCCGGCCTCAGCCAGGAGGCTCTGGCCAAACTCATCGACGGCGTCTCTGCTTCGGATATCGGTAAGGCCGAGCGCGGCGAGAAGGAACTGACGCAGGCTGCGCTGAAGGCGATCGCCAAAGCGACCGGCGTGACCCAGAAGTCCCTGCTGGAAGCGCCGAAGGGCGGCGCAAGCGCCGCAAAGAAGGCCGACGCCAAGACGGAAACGGCGAAGAAGACGACGACAAAGAAAGCGGATACCGCCAAGACCGAGGCCGCGAAGAAGACGACGACGGCCAAAAAGACGACGACCGCCAAGAAGACCGACACCGCCAAGAAAACGACGACGACCACCGCCGCAAAAAAGACGACCGCGGCCAAGAAGACGACCGCAGTCGAGCTGACGGCAGCGGAGAAGACCCTGATTAACGCATACCGCAAGGCGGACGCCGAGACGCAGAAGGCTGCTTTGAGCCTGCTGAAGGGGGAGAAGAGCGACGACATTCTCTCGGGCCTGCTCTCGGGCCTCTCGGGCAAAATGGACCTGATGGATCTGCTCGGCAGCCTCAGCGGCAAGAAGTAAAACCCGATAATACGAAATGGGCAATAAAAAGGCTCGTCCCCGCAGAAGCGTTAGAACGAGCTGTGCAAGCTGGTTATACTGAAATCTATGAGCTTGCTGAGTTTTTAAGAGTAACAGAAGACTTTATGAAGTTAGCGATCTGTTGGTATGTACACAAGAATCTTTCAGTTAACTTTTTCTTTTAAGGAGTGATCTGTATGAAAAAAGCTTTTGTGATTCTACTTGTTGCAATAATGCTTCTTTCTATCCCTGTCGAAGTGTTTGCTGAAATGCCAGACTTCGCAGCAATGAGCGAAGAAGAAATTCACGAGCTGATTGATCTTGCGAGAAACGAATTAAAAAAACGCGAACTGAACTTCGAAGAAAAAATGATTCTCTTCGAACAGGATGGGGTAACTGTTTACCTTACCGGAGATTATAAATGTTATGGTTCTGACAATGTTTATTTAGAGCTTTACGCTGTTGCTATAAACGACAGCGACCATGACATCAGCGTTTCTTTTGATTCTGCCACTATTAACGGTTGGGACGTTTACAACTCTGGCATTTATGAAGTTACTGCACACCACAAGAAGAAAGGCGACTTCGAATTCTGTCTCACTGATGCAGACATTACAAGCTTCGAAGAAGTCGAAGAGATAATTTTTAATCTTTACTTATACGACAGTGCCGAGTGGGAGCGCATTTCGACTTTAGATACTATAATCGTGAATTTCAATTAACTACTGCTGTGGCAACATATAAAAAACCAGCCCGAAGCATGTCGCTTTGGGCTGGTTCTATATAGCGTATCAATAATTCAGTTCCAGCGTCCCTTCCACCGCGACGACCTGAATCGTGTCCAGATCGACGTAGAATCCGGCCCAGACGCCGTCGGTATAATGGGCGCTGCCGGAGAAAAAGGCGTTGCGGTAGGCCGGCGCCAGATTCACCAGATAGTCTGAGTAGGTGCCGCCGGCCGCGTTTTTCGGAAGCGCACGGGAGGTAAAGGCGCAGGTGTGCTCGGCACGCAGCGCGTAGAGCATGTCGCTCGTGTGGGCGTAGGTGCGCGCGTCCAGGTCGATATCCAGCGTGTCCACATAGACGTCGAAGCCGATCGTGAAATCCACCTCGTACGCGCCGATGGTCCGCATCCGGTGGGCGAACTCCTCACGAAGCGCAACGCAGTAGTTCTGCACCGCCTCACGGATGCCGCCGTTGGGGTTGAGAATAAAGAGCGGGACCTCGCAGATCTCAAAATACAGGCTCCAGTTATCCGGCGTGATCACGATGCTGTCGTAATGGCCGGAATTGACCGGCTCCGGCGTGGCCTGCGTGATCGACTCCGTCGGCAGCGGGTATTCACTTGTTCGACCCGCCTCAGCGGGCGGCGCCTTGCTCTTGCCGCAGGCGCAGAGCGCAAGGCAGAGCGAGGCGAGAAGGAGGAGAGAAAACAGCTTTTTCATGGGTCTACCTTAGCACAAAGCACAGCCAAAAGCAACACAAAGCGGCGGGAATGCCCCCGCCGCCAAAACGCCCAACACAGACATTATATAAAATATACAAAAGATTTGTCAATAGTTCCTTGAAAAAATAGATCAATTCAGCAAAAGACACAAAAACAGAGTGAGATCTTTGGCCGAAACGCTGCTTGACAGACCGCTGTGCATCTGTTATCTTTAAATCACAAAAGGTCAAGACCTTACAACATAGACCGAGTTTCAGAAAACGAAAGAGTCTCATCCGGTAGTTTTTTGAACAGGCCTGCTTCAGGGTACGGCAGGAGATCAGCCTCAAAGCAAAAGTCAGTCTCACTTAAGAGATACGAAAAGAAATGAATTGCACAGGAAGGCGGAGACTCAAAGGAGACCCTGAGCGAGAAATCCGGGAAAGAGAGGTCAAAAGATGTTAGATATCAAGAATTACGAGTAACCCCTGACTTTCAAGTTTGTGTGTGTGATGAGAGTCAGGGGTTACTTCTTTTTTGCTCTTTCATATTAACATAATATAGATTACATAATATAATTTACATAAAAAATGACGCCGCGGAGTATCCGCGGCGCTTGCTGTTTTCCGGGTACGATTCAGTTCTCCGAGGTGATACGCGTGATCATCCGGCTGATCGTGTCATACTCGCCCGGCTCGACGAGGAAGGGAATCGTGTAGGGATCGACGAGAATACCGTCGACGTTGGCAAAGCGGGCGGCGGTGATGACATCGAGGAAATCCTTTTCCTCGACCTCAAGGTTGCCGGCCTTGTCGCCCATTTGCGCCACGTTGGAAAAAGCGGGCAGATAGCGCTTTCCGTTCTCCCTGAGAAAGGCCATGTCGTTCACGCGCCCCGCGCGCCAGGGGACGAAAACGCGGCTGTCGCGCAGACAGGTATAGACGACCATCTGGTTGTTGCCGCTGCTGTAGTATTTATATTGCTCGATACACTCGCGGAGCATTTTCCCGTCTTTCATGAGCGAGCGTTTCATACGGATCCCTCCCGACTGATTGTGAATGTATTATATCGAAAACCGGATGTCTTGTAAAGTAGACAAAACGCGTCTTTCGTCCAGACTTGCCGCTGTGAGGACTGTCCGTTATATCGGACAGCGGCTTTGTTATTCTGTACACAGAAAGATGCAGAAGACCAACGCGGCGGGGAAAGGAGAATGTGCTGTGCGCGGATACTTTACGGCAAACGGATACTACGGCCTGGTGAACGGGCGCTACCGGCTCTTCGCTTCGGAGAGCGACTATTTCGAAATGCTGAGCGAGGACGAGGCCTAAAAAGGATAGACGCCGCCGTCAAAATACCCGTTGAGGAAGGCTGCGGCCAGACTGCCGGGCTTGATGTTCCGGCGAGCCTCCTCGATGCTGAACCAGCGCCAGGAGTCGATCTCCCAGTTCGGATGGGGGTCGTCCTCCGCCACGGTGACGGTAAAGTTCAGCATGAGGGTGTTGCTGGGTGAAAAGTAGTGGCTGCGATTGAAGTGAAGCGTCTCCACGGTGAGGCCGAGCTCCTCACGGACCTCCCGGACGACGGCAGCCTCCGCGTCCTCACCTTGGTTTACATAACCTGCTACCAGCACATAGAACGGGCGCCCGTACTGCTGGATGAGGATGACGCGGGAGCCGTCGCGGCTGCGAACGATCATGCTGACTGCCGTGTTGAAGATTGGATAGCGAAAAGCCTGACAGCTATCGCACCAGGGGATCTCCCGGCCCTCTGTCTCATGGTATTTCCCGTGCAGCTTCGCGCCGCACAGCGTGCAATAGTTCATTTCCATCGTATTTCCCTCACTCGTTTCCCAGTACCCAGAAGGCCACGGCACTCGCCGCTGCGACGTTCAGCGAATCCACGCCGTGTGACATGGGGATCTTTACGGTATGATCGCAGCGTGCGATCGTCTCCGGCGCAAGCCCGTCGCCCTCCGTACCCAGGACGATGGCGAGCCTGTCCGCTTTGAGCAAACGCGGATCCCGAATGCTGATCGAGCGTTCCGTCAGAGCCATGGCCGCGGTCTGAAAGCCCCAGCTCCGCAGCCGTTCAAGCCCCGGCTCGGGCCAGCCGTCGTCCAGATAGGTCCAGGGGACCTGAAAAACCGTCCCCATGCTGACACGCACACAGCGGCGGTACAGCGCGTCGCAGCAGGCCGGCGTGAGCAGCACGGCGTCCATGTTGAGCGCGGCGGCGGAACGGAAAATCGCCCCTAGATTCGTGGGGTTCATGATGTTCTCGAGCACCGCTATTCGTCTTGCGCCGGCACAGATCGTCTCCGCGGCGGGCAGCGCCGGCCGCCGCATGGCGCAGAGCACGCCGCGCGTGAGCGGAAAACCGGTGAGCTGCGTCAGCACGGGCAGCGGCGCCGTATACACGGGCACGTCTCCACAGCGTCGGATGATCCCGGCGGCCTGCCCCTCGATGTGCTTGCGCTCGAGCAGCAGGGAGACCGGTACGCACCCGGCGTCCAACGCGCGGTCGATGACGTTGGGGCTCTCCGCGATGAAGAGCGCGTTCGGCGGATCAGCCCGGTTCACGAGCTGGTTCTCCGTGAGTCGGGCGTAGACGTCCAGCTCCGGAGCCTGATAATCCGTGATCTCGATAATGTTCGGCATGGCCCTCGTTCCTTTTGCCTTTTTGCCCATTATACCGCGCGCTGCCGATTTCGTAAAGCGGAGAATCGCTTGCCAAACCGGACGGCATCTGGTATAATTTGTTTGCATAAAATGGAAAAGGAGGGGTTTCCATGAGCGTAAAGGATCCCGTCGCCGGAAAAGACGGCAACAGGTATGTCCCCTTTGAGGAGCGAACGGGTGAGAACTCGGTCGTGTTTTTCACGCGCGACCTGTCCGAAGAGGGCCTGAAAAAGATCTATGACCGGGTCTGCTCCGTGCTGGAGGGCAGGGTCGCGGTAAAGCTGCATACCGGCGAGGCCGAGGGGCCGAACATCATCCCCCGTCCCTGGGTGAAAGAGCTCTTTGCTTCCCGCCTGAAGAACGCGACGATCATCGAAACCAACACCTATTACGAGGGCAGCCGCTATACCAC
>JAFXTM010000076.1 GCA_017535865.1 Oscillospiraceae bacterium | reverse complement strand
GCGTGATCGCCATGCGTCCGGGCGTGCTGATCCTCGACGAGCCGACGGCGGGACTTGATCCGGCCGGCTGCCGTCAGATCATGGACAACATCGGCCGCTACAAGCGGGAGAGCGGGGCCACGGTGCTGATCGTGAGCCACAACATGGACGACGCTGCCCGCCTGTGTGAGCGCCTGATCGTCTTCGACCATGGCCATATCGTCATGGACGGCTCGCCGGAGGAGGTCTTTGCCCGCCCGGAGGAACTGATCGCGATCGGCCTTGCGGTGCCGCAGGCGACCACCGTCGCGATGGCGCTGCGCGAGCGCGGCCTGAAGCTGGACGGCGCGGTCTATACGCATGAGCAGCTGCTGGCGGCCGTGCTGAAGGCAAAGGAGGCGGCGGCATGCTGAAGGACGTCACACTCGGCCAGTATTTTCCGGGCGATACCGTCGTCCACCGCCTGGACCCGCGCACGAAGCTGATCGCCGTAGTGCTCTATATCGTGGCGATCTTCCAGGCAAAGGGCTGGATCGGCTACGCCGCGGTGCTGCTCGCGACGATCGTGTGCATGGGGATCTCCCACATTTCCTTTTCCAACATTTTCAAGGGACTCAAGCCGATGCTCTTCATCATCGCGCTCACAGCCCTGCTGAATATCTTTTATACCCAGGGTACACCGATCGTCGAGGGCTGGATCGTGACCTGGGAAGGTCTCGAGCGCGCTGTAAAGATGATGCTGCGCATCATGCTTCTCATCACCGGTACCTTCCTCCTGACCTACACGACGAGCCCCATGGCGCTGACCGACGGACTGGAGCGGCTGATGAACCCGCTCAAAAAGATCAAGGTACCCGTTCACGAGATGACGATCATGATGAGCATGGCGCTGCGCTTTATCCCCACGCTCATCGAGGAGACGGACAAGATCATGTCGGCGCAGAAGGCGCGCGGCGCGGATTTCGAAAACGGCAGCCTGATCCAGCGTGCCAAAGCGCTGCTGCCGATTCTGGTGCCGCTTTTCGTCTCGGCATTCCGCCGGGCGGATGAGCTCGCCGTCGCGATGGAGAGCCGCTGCTACCACGGCGGCGAGGGCCGCACCCGCATGAAACAGCTCCGCTACGCGCACCGTGATTATATCGCTCTGGCGCTGAGCGTGCTGTTCCTCGCGGGCGTGATCGTGCTGAAGCATTTCGGACTATGAAGAACATTGCGCTGCGTCTGAGCTACGACGGCTCGAACTATCACGGCTGGCAGGTGCAGAAAAACGAGATCAGCGTCGCGGAGACTCTCGACCGGGCGCTCACAAAGGTCTGTGAGCATCCGGTGCGGACTGTCGGCTGCGGCAGGACCGACGCGGGCGTTCACGCCCTGCGCTACTGCGCGAATTTCCGCACCGACTGCCGGATCCCGCTGGATCGCCTGCCCCTGGCGGTGAACGCGCGCCTGCCGGCGGACATCGCCGTTTCCGCGGCGATCGAGGCGCCCGAGGATTTCAACGCCATCGGTTCCTGCATAAAAAAGGAATATATCTACAAACTATTCAACAGCCCGATCCGCGACCCCTTTCTGGACCGGCGCGCCTGTTTTTATCCGCAGCGCCTCGACCTTGGACGGATGGCGCGCGCGGCCGCAGCCTTCGAGGGGACGCACGATTTCCGGGCCGTGCGCAGCGTCGGGACCGAGACGAAGACCACGGTCCGCACGGTTCACTGGTGCCGCGTGGAAAAGGATGGTCCGCTCATCACCGTCTCCGTCTGCGCAGACGGATTCCTCTACAACATGTGCCGCGCCATCGTTGGCACGCTGGTCTACGCGTCCTATGGAAAGCTGGAGCCGGAAGAGATCCCGGCTCTGCTCGAAAAGGGCGACCGGCGCCTGACCGGGCCCACGATGCCCCCGCAGGGGCTGTATCTGAACCGCGTCTGGTACCCGGAACCGGTGAACGCGCTGTTCGAGACGGATGCGCTTTCTTTATAATTCCTAAGAACTGCCGGGATTTATTTGTTCATAAATTGGTGGTAAACTAAGCGTGGTTCGTATCCACCACGCCTGCCGTTGCGACTACATATGTAAGGAAGAGAAGGAACCATGAAACTGATTTTGGATATCGTTCTTCTGGTAATCGTGGCCCTGTGCACCTGGGGCGGCTATAAACGCGGGCTGATCGGCGGAATCGCCGGGATCCTCGCCATCGTCATCGCCCTCTTCGGCGGCAGCCTGGTCTCCTCCGCCTACGCGCATGAGGTCGTCCCCGCGCTCGAGCCCTTTGTGGACGGCTATGTGGACTCCCAGAACACGCGCGACGCCCTGCTCGAGAAGATGGGCTACGCCAACAGCGACCTGTCCGTAGAAGATATTCTGGCCCAGGACAGTTCCCTGCGCTACGACTATGCCTATGAGTGCCTGCTCTCGGTCGGGATCTACCCGGAACGGGCCGAGGAGCTGGCCGAACGCTCGGTGGCCTATGCGGACGAGAACATGACCGGCATGACCGAGGCGGTGGTGGCCGTTCTCTGCGATACGGCGACCTATGTCGCGGGACTGGCGCTCGGCTTCCTGCTGATCCTGATCTTCCTGACGGCGATCGCCAATGTCGGCAACCTCTCTTTCCGGCTCCCGAATCTGGAACTGCTCGACGAGATCGGCGGTGCGACGCTCGGCTTCGTGAAAGGCATGCTCTACTGTGTGCTGCTGAGCTGGCTGCTGAGCTTCTTCGGCCTCATCATTGGCAAGAACACGCTGATCCATACCACACTGGCGCGTTTCTTCCTCTCCTTCAAGTTCCTCACAGGTGGGCTCCTGTGAGCCGTCGCGCATTTACTGATCCTATTTTATCCTAATCCCACAGGAGGAAATCCATGCAGCCTACCATGTGCAGCCGCTGCGGCAAACGTGTCGCGGTGGTGTTCATAACCAAGATCGAAGCCGGACAGGCACGCAACGAGGGTCTGTGCCTGCCCTGCGCCCGTGAGCTTCACATCAAGCCCGTGGACGATATCATAAACAAAATGGGCATCTCGGACGAGGATCTCGACGAACTCTCGGGCGAGATGATGAGCGCGCTCGGCGGCGCGGAGGATCTGATGGCCATCTCCGACGGTGAGAATACGGGTGACGACGACGGCAAGACCGCGACATTCCCCTTTCTCAACCGGCTTTTCGGCGGCCCTGCCGGGCAGGGAAACGGAAAGAGCGAGGAGCCGCCCCGCCCGGAGAACGCCGCCCCGCCAAAAAGCGCCAAACATAAATTCCTGGACAGCTACTGCATCGACCTGACAAAGCGTGCCCGCGAGGGCAAGCTCGACGCCATGATCGGCCGCGCCGAGGAGCT